>DATGIH010000176.1:0-2733 GCA_035295865.1 Bryobacteraceae bacterium | reverse complement strand
GCGATTGGGCGTGAGTGTGGGTAGAGATGGGGACACCGGTCTCGCGATGCGCTTGCGCGACGGCGCGCAAAACTCGTTCGACGCCCGGGGTCATTCCCGGCGCATCCGTGGCGCACTTCAAAATCCCGGCCTTGACGCCGGTATCAGCGATGCCTTGCCGGATATCGCGCACGAACATTTCGACCATCAGTTCCGGGCCGTCCAGAACCGTGCCGGGTCCGCGGTAATGGAAGTAGAACGGAACGTCATTGTAGGTGTAAATCCCGGTGGCGACGATGATGTTGAGCGATGTTCCGGCTGCCACGCGTTGGATGCGCGGGATGTAGCGGCCGAGTCCGATAACGGTGAGATCGACTACGGTTTGGACGCCGCGCGAGGCGAGTTCGTTCATCCGCGCGGTGGCTTCGGCGATGCGGCGCTCTTCGTCGCCCCAAGCCTCCGGGTAATTCTGCATGATCTCGGTGGAGAGCACGAAAATATGCTCGTGCATCAGCGTGACGCCGAGTTCGGAACTGTCGCGCGAGCCGCGGACCGTGTTTACGTTGGCCAAGCTAGGTAGGTTATACCAATTCCTTATACAGAAACGTGGCGTCTTCCAGCTCGGGCGTCAGCGATTTGCGCGCATAGCGGGGAATCACGCCAACAACAACGTAGTTCAACGACCGGTACAGCGCTTCGGCAGGGCTTGCGGTAACAGTGTCGAGGGTGAGCAGCGTTCGTCCTTCGGCGCGTGCGATCTTCTCGATTTCGAGCATGAGAGCTCGTGCGATCCCCAGCCGGCGGGCCGACGGATGCACCAGCAGTTTGAGGACATCGGCGCGGTGCGGCTGATTGGGCGGAGTCGCGAGGCTGAGTTGCACGGTTCCGACGATTCTTCCGTCGCGGCGGGCAACCAGGACGCGGCGCGTAGACTCACGCATGGGCGGCAGCACTTTTTCGGTCCAAAATAAACGTGCGTCATCCAGCGAGAAGGGCACAAAGAAGCTGACGCCGGCGCCTCCGTTCACCACGGCGCGCAGGACTTCGGCCAGCATGTCGATTTCTTCCGCAATCGAGCCGCTCGGATGCCATTCGGCGATTTGGAATTGGGCTGTACTCATGGGTGCACCATGGCAACCAGATAGCGCGCACCGCGCCGGCCCAGACCCTTAAAATGCGACTCGCGGTTCAATACATAGCGCAAACAGTCGCCCGCGTTCAATTTAAACAACGTCCCATCCACTTCCAAGCTAAGCGAGCCTTCGAGCATCCAAAGATGATGCTCCAATCCCGCGATGGGCGCGGTTTCGAATGAGACCGAGGCTCCGGCGGGCATGTGGACTTCCACCAACTCGCCGCGAAGTCCGGCCGCCGGGGGCGAAATCGCCTTGCGGCGATACCCGCTTTCGGGATCGGTCCATTCCGATTGCTCGGCCGCCGGCACCAAATGGACAGGCTTCGTTTCGGCATCGGCCATGAGCCGGGACAAGGTCCAGCCGTAGGCTGTGCAAAGCCGGCCCAGCATCGCGGCCGTGGGACTCAGTTCGGATCGTTCCAGCCGCGATAACGTCGCCCGGCTGATGCCCGTCCGTTCGGCGAGCGCTTCCAAGGACCAGCCTTTCTCTGCCCGAAGCTGGGCCAGCCGCTGGGCGATGCGATCTTCGATTTGATTGGTCACTATCTCCATATGGAGATATCATCTCATATTGGAGACAAACTTCATACCGAACCGCGACCGCGAGGGAGCGCTACCCGAAAGCCGGTTTCTTGTAGCGCTCCCCTGCGGTCGCGGTTCTGCCACCATGGTAAACTCGGGGAAACCATGCGAAACAAATTGTCCGTCCTCATCTTGGCCGCCGCACCCATTTTCCTCGCGAGCGCGCCTGTATTCGCGGCAGAACCAGGCGTCATGACCGATTCCGAGCGGGCATATTTGGTGGAACAGCTCGAAAAATCCAAGAAGGACTTTCTCGCCGCCATCAGCGGCCTGACCGATGCACAGTGGAAGTACAAACCGGCGCCGGAAGTATGGTCGGTGGCGGAGTGCGCGGAGCACATCGTTCTATCCGAAGGCTTCATCGGCGGCGCCGCGCAAATGACGCTGAAGAGCCCGGCGGCGGATCGGCTGGAGAGCTCCAACGAACAGCACGATCACGAGATCGTGGGGATGATTTACGATCGCAGCCATAAAGCGAAAGCGCCCGAGCAGATTACGCCCGGCGGAACGAAGTTCGCAACTCCCGCCGATGCCGCCGCGGCTTTCACTGCCGCGCGCGATAAGAGCTTGGAATACGCACGGACCACCAACGATCCGCTGCGCATCCACTCAACCAAAGGCGGGCCGGTGGGTCCGATGGACTCATATCAGCTTCTGCTGCTGATGGCCGCGCATGCCGGACGGCACACCCTGCAGATTGTCGAAGTGGAATCGAGCCCCGGGTATCCCAAGACGACGGCGCAACTCATCGCCCACTAAGGATTACGGCCTCGCGGCCGTAAGCTTAAGCGGAAAACTGAAGTTTGGGCAAACTTCGACCGATACAATACCAGGTAGATCCGCCCTATGAACGATCGCACGAAGTCGCTTCTTGCAGATACTCGAAATTTGGCCAAGGAACAGGTGGCCGCGGCCTGGCAGCTCCATATTGACCGCATCCAAGAGGTGCTGAGCGAGCGCGGTCCCGAAGAGATCGAACAGATCTTTGAGGAACGGCTTGCGGGATTGGCCAATTGCCTGGAAGAGCAGCATCGAAA
>DATGIH010000175.1:0-8864 GCA_035295865.1 Bryobacteraceae bacterium | reverse complement strand
AAGAAAGCAGCGCTCCATCGGTGGTACCGGTGGATGCCGAAAGCACGAACTTGATGGTCGCGTTCTTCGCCACCGCGCCCGACCATTCGATGTCCAACTGCGCTTCCGATTGCTCAGCGCTTGAAACGATTCCTGGATTCGCGCCGTTCAACACCAAGGAAGGTGGATTGGCCGGAAGTCCGAAGGTGGAGCGGAAGTTGGAAATATCCGCCGGACTGAAATTGGTGCGCCCGACGATGGCGATGGATTGACCGGTCCCGTCGATGGAGCTGCTATAGAGCGCGTTGACATCGTAAATGGCCGCGAAGTCGGCGGGTGTTAGATAGTGGGTGCTGCCGCTGGTGTATTCGGGATCGGACGCTTCGAGCGCACGCAATCCGTGATGCAGGGGCTTCGAGCGGAAATCGTGCAGCGAAGCAACGCCTAAGACCACCGGCGCCAGCGCCGCTGGAATTCGCGGATCGGAAGAATTGGCGTGGTGCGTAGTTCCGTTTACGTTATATGTGTGGATCGAGGTGTGGAAGGCCGCTTCCACTTGTCCGGCGTTGCCGCTGAAAACCACGACGCGGCGTCCGGCCGAAGGTGCTTCTACTTCGAAACCTTGCCGTTCCAACCACTGCACGACTTGCGCCAGATCATGATCGGAGACTCCGAAACGTTTGCCGAATTCCTCCGGCGTGAGCCAGCGATGATATTCCGGCGATTGCGGATCCTGCTGAGCCGCCAGCAGGGATTCGAGCGCGCGCTGCTGCGCGGGATCGGGCTGAAGAACGAGCATCATTCTTCCCATGCGATGATCCGGCGAAACCGGGCCGGCATCGTATTCGGATAAGGCAAGTGGATGGCGATTGCCCGGACGAGCGATCGTCTGCCGGGTATCCACGGGAGCGGTTATGCGATCCTGCGGCGCCGGTTGGGCATTTAGATTTTGAGTAATCGAAAGAGTGAATAGAAATAGAGCTAGTATGATGAACCAACGAAATTGTTTCATTTAAATCACTCATCGACTGTCAGGTGAGGAGCGGTTAGGACGATTTCACCCTACGCCATGCATCACACGGGGAATCGAACGTACTAGGTGGTACGCGAGGGTGCAGCGTTGTTGGGTGGATCGCCTTAGAGATCGCGGTAGCGGGCGAGTTTCACGCCCGATTCTTCGAGCGCCGCGCGCACTTCCGGGCTGCTCAGTGCATCCAGCTCGCGCCGGCGGCTGTCTTTAAGACGCGTTCGGGCCGCGCGAAGTTCTTCGGTGCAGAATCCCGGATGGCACATAAACTCGGTGGAACCCTCGGGGAGATTTCGGATCAGTTGAGCAAGTTCGGCGGCGCCGTAGCGGCCGGTCAGCCGAAATCCGGCGAAATGATCCGTGGTTCGAGCGCGCCGCGTTGGCAGCCAGCGGAGCGGTCCAAAGCGGCGGCGGATCCAAGGGATGTGGAATTCTTCGGCGATGCGGACGACCGCGCTGAAGACCGGCGGCAGCAGGTGCGTGTGCTTGTGGGTGTCCAGATGGCTCGGCTGGATTCCGGCCGCTAGAACTTTTTTGACCTGTGCGGCGAGCAGTTCATAGATATGCATGCGCGGCAACGACAGGATCAACTTTGGAATGGTCGGCGGGAAACCTTGCAGATCGACCAGCACCAGGTGAACGCCGACATCGAGATTCGGATTTTCGAGCGCCATGGCCACGGCATCGTCAAAGGCCGCGCCGTTTGCCATCAGCGTTGTCGCCGTAAGGATTCCGTTGCGATGCGCTTCAACGATGCCGCGATTGACGTCGCGAGTGAAGCCGAAGTCGTCGGCGTTGGTGATGAGGTATTTCAAGACAGGCCCTGACCGAACCGCGACCGCAAGGGAGCGCCACCCGGAACGTTCGTGGTATCGCTCCCTCGCGGTCGCGGTTCGGTAGCACGCCTTTTAGAACAGGCCAAGCTTGATGCGCAGGAATTTCTTGGGATTGGCGCGGAAATCTTTCATCAACAAATGCATCTCGCGCGTTGCGCCGCTCAGATTGTCGTAAAGCTGGGGATTCACCATCAACTGGCCGATGGTTCCCTGCCCTGAGTTGATCTTGTCCAGCATCAGGTCGAGCTTGGCGAGCGAATCGGAAAGCTGCTTGTGCAGTTCGTCGCTCTTGAGCAGTTTTCCGGCGGTGCCTTGACCGGCGTTCAGGTCATCGACCAATTTGTTGAGTCCGGCAATCGTCTTGTGAGCGTCGTCAAAAAGCGAAGGATCTTTCAGCAGCTTACCTGCCGATCCTTGACCTTCTTGCAAGCCTTGCACCAGGCTGTCTACGCGTCCCAGCGTTTTGTGGAGATCGTCGTAGAGTTCATGATCGTAGACCAGTTTTCCGATAGTGCTGTCTTTACTGTTCAGCGCGGCAGCGAGTTGATGAACCTGATCGACGGTGGCGAGCAATTTGTTGTACAACGCGTCATCGGTCAGCAGTTTTCCGACGTTGCCCTTACCTTCCTGGATGTCCGCCAGCATCTTGTCGATGCGGCCGACGGTCACTTGCAACTGACTCATGACATCGGTTCCAGCTTGCATGAGGGTGTCGAAGCCGCTGGCATTCAGGGCGGGGATCTCCTGGCCTGGGCGCACGGTCTGCTCGCTCTTGCCGGATTTGATGTTGATGTACTTGGCGCCGAGAAGATTCGCGGAGCTGATAGACGCCTCGGAATCGACGGGGATATTTTTCAAGCTGCTCTCGGGAACTTCCATCTTCACCCGCACCAAACGCTTGGGATCCTTCAAGCCGGAGAGCCCGATGCCCGTCACCTTGCCGATTTGAATTCCGTCCAAATTGACCGGCGCGGTGTCGGTGAGTGCGGCCGCATCGCTGAGATACGTGTACAGCGTAGCTTTCGATTCGAAGAAGGTGACCTTGCCGGTAATCAGGAAGATCAGCACCGTCACGAGAACCAGCGCGGCGAGCGCGAGAATCCCCACTCTCAACTGAGCCCACTTCACTTTGGTCTGGATCGCCATTTAGTTGTGATGTTGCGGCACAAACTTGGAAATATAAGCGTCGGTGGACGCTTCAAGCCGCGCCTGGGTGCCCTCGAAAATGAGATGACCCTCTTTCATGACCATAAAGGTAGTGCGTGTCGGGTTCGAGCCATCCGGATCCCCGAGGTCGTTGGAGACCGGCTCCAAATGTTCATTTATGCGATTGTAGCGGAAATTGGCCATGAGTTGGCCATCCTGATAGCGTTGGGTGACGATGAGGTTTGCCGCGTTCAGGGAATCCCGTTCTTTTGCGACGAGCGCCATGATGGTGGTGGCTGTGATGGGGTCGAGTCCGGCAGTGGGGGAATCGTAGAGCACCAGTGGCGGTTCGGTGATCACGGCACGCGCGATTCCCACGCGGCGGCGCATGCCGCCGGACAACTCGTTTGGATATTTTTCCAGCGTATGAGCCAGTTCGACGAAGCGCAGCGCATTGACCACTTTGGTATGCACCTGGTCGGGCGAATCCGCGTGAGTTTTTCGATTGACCAGGGGATAGCCCACGTTTTCCTCAATGTTGATGGAATCGAACAATCCGCCTTCCTGGAACAGGACGCCCACCTGGCTGCGAATGTCGAAGAGCTGCCGTTCCGCGAGGTTGGTGATATCCCGTCCCATCAGATACACGCGCCCCGAATCCACGGGGATCAATCCAATGGCGGCTTTCAGCAACGTGGTTTTTCCGCTACCCGCCGAACCGAGGATCACACGCGTCTCGCCCGCGGTCATTTGAAAGGACACGTTGTTGACGGCGGTCAGGTCGTCGAAACGAATGGTGACGTTCTCGAAGCGCAGCAGGACGTCGTTGGCGGAATTGGTCATTGCAGGTTGACGAAGATCCTGGTGAGCAGCGACGTGAGGACGAAGATCCAGACCGAGGAGACGACCACGGCCTGCGTGGTGGCGTGACCGACACCTTGCGTGCCGCCGGTGGTTCTCAATCCATAGAAGCAGCCGACCAGCGAGACCATGAAAGCGAAAACGAACGGCTTTAGCAAACCTTGGGTAATGTCGTTGTACTCGATGGCGCGGTAAGCGCTGGTCCAATACTGCATCGTGCTGAGGCCGATGGAGAGGCGGGCAATGACGTAGCCGCCGATGAGCCCCACGAAATCGGCAATGATGGTCAGCAGCGGTAGCATGACGGCCGTGGCGATCATGCGAGGAGTGACCAGTTTCTGAATCGGGTCGGTGCCGAGCGCGCGCATGGCGTCGATCTGCTCGGTGACCTTCATGGATCCCAATTCGCTCGCGATACCGGAAGCATTGCGGCCGGCTACGAGAATCGCGGTGAGTACGGGACCAAGCTCGCGCACCAGGGTGATGGCTACGATGGGGCCGACTTGATCCACCGCGCCATACTGCGCCAATGCGCGCGACATCTGCATGGTGATGACGATGCCGGTGAAAAATCCGATGAGGATTACGATGGGAAGACTGCCGACGCCGATGATGTCCATCTGCAGCAGAATGTCGCTCTCGTAGTGAGGAGGGCGAAAAACATTGCGCAGGGCGCGGCCGGCGAGAATGCAGAAATCTTGGAGCGCCGAAACGGACGGCTTCAGGAAATCGAGCAAACCGGCTCCCTCATCCCAATGATGCTACCACGGGGAACCGGGGGCTCGGGACTGGGGACTCGGGGCTGGTGTTCTCGCTACAACCGAACAATCTTCGGCGATGGATTGTTCTTCAGCGCATTGCGCGTGTCTACGATTAGGGCGGCGGATTTTGCGATTTCCGCATAGGGGAATGCGGCGTGGTCGGTGACTACGACTACGCAATCGGCTTGGGCGGATTGAGTCAGTGCGTCTTCGGCGCGCAGTTGGCGGCCGTCGAGGTGGATGGAAGGCACGAACGGATCGCTATAGGTGACGCGGGCACCGCGGCGTTCCAGCAGGAGAATGATGTCGAGCGCGGGGGATTCGCGAACATCGTCGATGTCGCGCTTGTAAGCGACGCCGAGAACATGGATGTGCGAGCCTTTGAGCGGCTTGGCATGATCGTTCAGCGCGTTTTGAATTTTATCCACCACGAAGTGCGGCATCTGACCGTTGATGTAGCCCGCCAAATCGATGAAGCGCGCTTCGATGCCGGCCTGCTTGGTTTTCCATGACAAGTAAAATGGATCGATCGGAATGCAGTGGCCGCCCAAGCCAGGTCCCGGGTAAAACGGCATAAAGCCAAACGGCTTGGTAGCGGCGGCATCGATGACTTCCCAAACGTTGATGCCCATGCGATCGCACATCAGGGCCATTTCGTTCACCAATCCGATGTTGATCATGCGGAAGGTATTTTCAAGCAGCTTCACCATTTCGGCGACGCTGGTGGAGCTGACGGGCACGACTTTTTCCAGCGCCTGTGAATAGAGCAATGCTCCGAGACGGGTGCAAGCGGGCGTGATTCCGCCCACCACTTTTGGAATGTTGACGGTTTGATACTTCGGATTTCCGGGATCGACGCGCTCGGGCGAGAAGCACAGGAAAAAATCCTGGCCGACTTTGAGTCCCGGACCTTCGAGCATCGGGAGCACGAGTTCGTCGGTGGTTCCCGGATAGGTGGTGGATTCGAGAATCACGAGTTTACCGGGTCCAAAATATTGCGCAATCTCTTGGCATGCGGACACGATAAAGCTCATGTCAGGATCTTTCGTTTTGCGCAGCGGGGTGGGGACGGCAATGTTGATGGTGTCGAGATCGCGGATGACGGAAAAATCCGAAGTGGCGTGGAATTTTCCGGCGTCTACCAGAGGACCGAGCACGCCGGACGGGACATCCTGTACATACGATTCTCCTTGGATGAGGCGCGCGACTTTAGACGCCTGCACATCGATTCCAGTAACGGTAAAGCCTGCCTTGGCGTATTCGACGGCCAGCGGAAGACCCACGTATCCAAGCCCGATAATTCCGACGCGGGCAGTGCGGGACTTGATTTTTTCTTCAAGAATCTCCGCGGTGGTGGCGGTTGCCGGTTGCATGGGATGCACTTATGAGTCTAACAGTGGGACAAGCTTCCGGCTTGTCAAAAATAGGTAAGCCCGAGGCTTGCCCCACTTGGGCCGTGTCATACTTGAGATTCTAGGAATCGGTGTTGAAAACTGGGGAACCAACCCAAATTGCCGTACTCGGTCTGGGTTATGTCGGGTGCGTGACGGCTGCCTGTTTCGCCAGCTTGGGACATCGGGTCATCGGGATCGATCGCGATCGGCACAAAGTGGATAACGTGCTGGCGGGACGGGCTCCCTTCTATGAGCCGGGACTCGAGGAGTTGGTGCGTGAAAATATCGCGCACGGCCGGTTAACCGCGTCCACCAATGCCGATGGAATCGTGGATGCCTCGGTAGTGATGGTGTGCGTCGGCACGCCTTCGGAAAAAAACGGGAATCTCGGTCTCGCGCAGTTGCGCCGCGCGATGGAGGAGATCGCAAAACAGCTTGCGGGACGCAGCAAGCCCCTGATCGTGGCGATCCGAAGCACGGTTTTTCCGGGAACCTGCGAGGAAGTTGTACTGCCTGCCTTGGCCGGGCATCCGAGCGTGAGCGTGGTTTCGAATCCCGAATTTTTGCGCGAGGGATCGGCGGTGAAGGATTTTCTGGAACCGTCGTTGGTGGTGGTGGGCGGATTGGATCAGCCTTCCGTGCGGCGGGTGGCCGATTTGTACACACCGCTCGGCGTACGCGCCTGCGCAGTTTCTCTACGCACCGCGGAGATGATCAAGTACGCCTGCAATGCTTTCCATGCCGTGAAAATTTCCTTCGCCAACGAAGTAGGCGCGCTGAGCGAAAAGCTGGGCATCGACGCGCAGGAAGTGATGACGACCCTGTGCGAGGACGTGAAGCTGAATATCTCGCCGGCTTACTTGAGGCCTGGATTCGCTTTCGGAGGATCGTGCCTGCCGAAGGATCTGCGCGCGCTAACGCATCGCGTGCATTCTTTGGATTTGAAGCTGCCGCTGCTGGAATCCGCGCTGCCCAGCAATGAGCAGCATCTGAAGCGCGCGATCGATGCGGTGGTGGATCTGGAAGCCCGCAAAATCGGCGTGATCGGATTGGCATTCAAGGAAAATACCGACGACCTGCGCGAGAGCCCGGTGGTGACGCTGCTGGAACAACTGATCGGAAAGGGCCGCGACGTGCGTGTTTACGATCCGCACATTCAAATGGATTCGATTTATGGCAGCAACCGCAACTTCATTTTGGAAAGCATTCCGCACATCGGGCGTTTATTGACCGGCAGTCTGGAGCAAGTACTGGGCTGGGCCGATCATCTGGTGCTGGCGCAAAAACAAAGCGCGGATGCCATGCGCCGGATTCAAGAGCGCGGCCTTCCGTTAATGGCGTTGGTGAATGGCACGCTGCAATCGTCAGTGTTGGAAGGAACGAGAAATTCTTGACGGCCAAGAAAGCACTCATTACTGGGATCACCGGCCAGGACGGTTCATTCCTCGCGGAGCTTTTGCTCGCCAAGGGGTATCAGGTCCATGGAATTGTCCGGCGCGCATCGACGTTCAACACCGAGCGCTTGGATTCGATTTACGCAGATCCGCATGAACAGAGCGCGCAACTCTATTTGCATTACGGCGACGTCACGGACGGATCCGGCTTGCGTCACGTGATCGAGAAGGTGCAGCCGCAGGAGATCTACAATCTGGCGGCGCAATCCCACGTTCGCGTGAGTTTCGATCAGCCGCAATATACGGGCGATGTGGTGGCCATCGGAACCCTGCGCCTGTTAGAGACGGTGCGCGATTATGTCCAGAGCACCGGCCAGCCAATTCGTTTTTATCAAGCAGGGTCTTCGGAGATGTTCGGAGCATCCGCGCCGCCGCAAAACGAAAGTACGCCGTTTTATCCGCGCAGCCCTTATGCGGTGAGCAAAGTGGCAGCGCATTGGTACGCGGTGAATTATCGCGAGGCTTACCGGCTGTTCGTTTCGAATGGCATCCTGTTCAATCATGAATCGGAGCGGCGCGGCGAGACCTTCGTTACACGCAAAATCACGCGAGCCTTAGGACGAATCAAGCTCGGGCTGCAGGAGAAGCTGTTTCTAGGGAATCTGGAGGCCAAGCGCGATTGGGGTTACGCAGCCGATTACGTGGAAGCGATGTGGATGATGCTGCAAGCCGAGGATCCTGGCGATTACGTGGTGGCTACGGGCGAGGCTCATTCGGTCCGCGAATTCCTGATGGCGGCGGCGGATCGGCTACAACTGGACTGGAAGAAAGTTGTGGAAACCGATCCGCGCTATTTGCGACCAACCGAGGTGGATTACTTGATGGGCGATGCCTCGAAGGTCCGTCAGAAACTCGGGTGGAAGCCGAAAGTGAGTTTCGAGCAACTGGTGCATCGGATGGTGGATCACGATCTGGAATTGGCGCGCCAGGAACAAACGCTATCGAGGGCCGGTCATAAAGTGGTGGTGCGAGGAAGCTCGCATGAATAATTCCCATGGATAAATCGAGCCGCATTTACGTAGCCGGTCATCGCGGCCTGGTGGGCTCAGCCATCTGCCGGCGTCTGAACGCGGACGGCTACTCAAATTTGATTTTGCGCACGCGGGATGAGTTGAATCTTTTCGATCGCGCGGCCGTGGATGCATTTTTCGCGCGCGAGAAACCCGAGTACGTATTTCTGGCGGCGGCGAAAGTAGGCGGAATCCTGGCGAACAGCACGTATCCAGTGGAATTCCTGCGCGACAACCTGATCATCGAACTCAACCTCATCGAGGCTGCCTATCGGAACGGCGTAGAAAAAATCGAGATGCTGGGATCGTCTTGCATTTATCCGAAGCTCGCGCCGCAACCCATTCGGGAAGAATGTTTACTCACCGGCCCGTTGGAGCCGACCAACGAATGGTATG
>DATGIH010000174.1:0-5904 GCA_035295865.1 Bryobacteraceae bacterium | reverse complement strand
CGTGCTGAGCATCCACCTGTTTATCCCCGCCACCGGATGCCCGGATAATGGCTTCCCCTTGCTGTTTCAAGACGGCGGTGCCAGGCACGCCGGTTCCGGCCAGCATGACGACGAACGAAATATCGGACGATCGGACGGCCGCTGCCGGACCGACAATTCCGCCTTCACTGTGCCCGATCACGCCGATACGCTTGGGATCGATTTCTTTTCGTCCCTTCAGATATTCCACGTCAGCGATTACATCGTCCGCCATCTCATCCAGCGTTTGTTGCGCGGAACTCCCGATCGATCCGCCCACGCCGCGATCGTCCAGGCGAAGAACCGCAATGCCGCGGCGTGTCAAATAATCGGCGATCACCAGGAATGGCTTGTGACCGAGCAGGGTTTCGTCCCGATCCTGCGCGCCGGACCCCGTGATCATCACGGCGGCAGGAAACGGCCCTTTGCCGCGCGGCAAAGTCAAAGTTCCCGCGAGCTTGCCGGCTTTGGTTTCGATTGTGACATCTTGCGCTTCGTAGGGAAAAGGCGGCTTGGGATTTTGCGGACGATTCAGCGTTACAACCGCCGTCGCTCGCTCGAAAGTCAATGCGAAGGGTGCGCCTTGCGTGAATGTCCCGCTGATCTGCTTGCCGTCCGGAGTCAGCTTTCCATCGAAAGTCGCGTGCAAATTGGGCAGTTCCAGATGAAGCGTGCCCGCCTTGAACGTCGTGACGTTCACGGGAAGGCCCATCGCGCCCTGATCGATGCTGTCGAGCGTGGAACTGAGCGCGCCATCCGGCTTCTTGGTGACGTGCAGACCAAGCCGCAGCTTCGCCGCGCCGACGTCCAGCGTGCCTTGCCAGTTCCCCTCGACACCCGGCTGCGCGCAGAGCGCCAGGCAGGCAAACAGACCGGTCCATACGATTTTTGGGATCATCTTCCCGATTTTGCAGGGATTTCTTATTGCTGTCCAGTTATTAAACCAGGGTGGTGGGTGCGCGATTCTACGCAGGGCTTTCCCTTGAGTTCCTACACTGAATGACTTAGCGTTGGCGTGCAACCTGCAACGAGTGAAATGATGCGGGCTCTTCTGCGAGACATCGGTTACGGTGTGCGCGTGTTCCGGAACAGTCCCGGATTCACGGCGGCCACGGTGCTCACGCTGGCGCTGGGCATCGCGGCCAATACCACTGTCTTCGGCTGGATCGATACTCTGTTGGTGAATCCAATCCCAGGCGCTACTCGAGGGGACCGATTGGTGTCCATCGAAACCATTTTGCCCACCGGCGAGTTCAGCACCACGTCCTGGCGCGACTATCTGGATTATCGCGACACGCTGACGCTGATATCCGGCGCCGGTGCGTCGCTATTGAATCCCTTCGCATTGGGCGATGAGAATCCACAGCGTTTATCGGGAGAATATGTATCGGCAAATTACTTCGAGGTCTTAGGCGTCAGGCCAGTGCTGGGGCGCGCGTTTCTGGCGTCCGAGTGCGTGGATCAGGCTGGGGCCTGCCCAGTCGCGGTAATCAGTCACCGCTTGTGGCAGCAGCGATTCCATGGCGATCGCACGGTCCTGGGCCGAACGGTCCGCGTGAACCGGCACCCGTTAACCGTCATCGGCGTCGCGCCGCCTCAGTTTCGCGGAACGCTACCCGGCTTCATTTTGGATATTTGGGTGCCGATGGTCATGGCCCCGGCATTAAACGGCCAAGGGGAATGGCTGCTCACCGATCGCCGTGAACATCAGATGTGGATTACCGCTCGGCTGAAACCGGGCGTTACCGTGACGCAGGCGAACGCGGAAGTGGACGCTTGCGCGCGCCGAATCGCAACGATCTCGCCTGCGACCAACACCGGAGTGACGGCACGATTAACACCAGTCTGGAAAGCGCACATCGGGTTGCAAGGGTATCTGCTCACGCCGCTGCGCATTCTGATGGCGGTGTGCGGCGTGGTCTTCCTGATCGTTGCCGCCAACGTCACGAACCTGCAATTGGTGAGCGCGACCGCAAGGCGGAAGGAGTTTAGCGTGCGTTTGGCGTTGGGCGCCGCGCGCGGCCGCCTCGTCCGCCAACTCCTTACCGAGAGCCTGCTGTTGGCGGGGGCCGGGGCCGGCATCGGGATTGGATTGGCGGCGTGGCTCGGAGGGTCGATGCAGTGGATGTTGCCGGTTACGGAATTCCCCATCGATCTCGATTTCCGGCTCAACCCGGAAATCCTGGCGTTCGCAATTACATTGTGTTGCGCTCTTGCGTTAATGACCGGCCTCGCGCCCGCCTGGCAATCGACCGGTGTCGACCTGAATGAAAGCCTGAAAGAAAATGGCCGCAGTGGCACGTCCGGTACTGGTTTGCAAAGACTGCGCGGAATGATGGTGATCTCGGAAGTGGCGCTCGCAATGGTGGCGCTGGTGGGGATGGGGCTCTTTACGCGCAGCTTCTTGAATGCCCGATCCATGAGTCCGGGCATGGATAGCCATAACCTGCTGTTCGCGCAGTATCACGTGGACACATTTTGCAAAACGAAAGAGCAGCGCGAGCAATTTTGCATCCGGCTGCGGGACCGTTTGGTGGCGAGGCCGGGCATCGCCGCAGCGGGCTACTCGCTCTACATTCCGCTCGCATTCTCCAACAGCGCCTGGGCCGAGGTCCAAGTGGAAGGATACACGCCGCGACGCAAGGAGGACGCGCGCGCTTTCGACGCGCAAGTCTCGCCGGGATATTTCGACGCGCTGGGGATTCCAATTTTGAATGGCCGCGACTTCACCGAGCAAGACACGCCGCAAACGGCGCCCGTTGCGATTGTGAACCAAACCTTCGCGCAAAAATTCTTGGGTGGTCGCGACCCGGTTGGCTCGCGAGCCCGGAATTTCAACGGCGGTCCCTGGGTGACCATTGTAGGATTGGTAAAAGACAGCAAGTATCGCTCGGTGACGGAGCCGGCGACACCATATTTCTATTTGCCCTATCGGCAATCCCACGGCGGCGAGTTCTGGACGGCCTTTTTTATTCGAACGACAGGTCCATCCCGGGATCAAATCGGAGCCGTCCGCCGTGAAGCGTCATTAGTGGAACCAAGTGCGGCTGCGTTTCCCGTGATCCCGTTCGAAGAACACATCAGCGCTTCATTGTTCCCACAGCGTGTGGCAGCGGCTTTGCTATCCGTGCTGGGAGCGATTGCCTTGATCCTTGCCGCGCTCGGCCTATACGGCGTTCTGGCGTTTGCCGTGGGCCAGCGCGAACAGGAGTTCGGCATTCGAATGGCGCTGGGCGCGCAGGCCGGGGACGTGCTGAGCGCAGTGATCCGCCAAGGTGCGCTGCTGGCGCTGGCGGGTGTGGCAGTCGGCGCGATTTTGGCCCTGGCCGTGGCGCGGGTCACCGGTGATTTGCTCGTGAATTTAAGCCCGAGCGATCCGTGGATTATTGGCGGCGCATCTTTGTTCCTGCTTGTAATTGCGTTGATTGCCAGTTATTTGCCCGCTCGCCAGGCGACCAAGGTAGACCCTTTTAGCGCGCTCCAACGGCACAGATAGCAAGGTTTTGATAGCGGACCTGCCTGCACACTTCCTACAAAGGGACATGCGCCGTTTTCGGGTCTTTTTCCTCATCGCTTCTGTTCTGGCCAGCCAATCCAAGGAACCATCGCTTCCCGACGCCCTCGCCCTGATCCAATCCAACGATTTTTCGGGCGCCGCGAAGATGCTCGAATCGATTACGCAGCGCGATCCGAAGAACGGCCGTGCCTGGCGTAATCTCGGCTTGGCCTACCATCGCTTGCAGGACCCTGAGCGCGCCATCGCAGCTTATCGGCAAGCGCTGGAAGTCCAGCCGGAAATGGTAGCCCCAACCTACAGCATTGCAATCGACTATGCGCTTCTGAAGAAGCCCGATCTGATGTTCGAGTGGCTAAGCAAGGCAAAAGCGACCAAAAAAATCGACATGAGCCAGGCGGCGGAAGCTCCGGAATTGGCCCCTTTCAAGTCCGATCCGCGATTCGCCGCAATTCTGCCGCAACCTTCCGACTTCGAGAATCCTTTTCTCGAACCTGTGAAAATCATTCGCGAATGGCGTGGAGAGGCAGCGAACGATCAATTCGGCTGGATCGCACGTCCCATCGGCGACGCGGATGGCGACGGGGTTACGGATTTTGTGACCTCCGCTCCGACCAGTAACGCGCATGGAAAATCGGCGGGACGTATTTATGTCTACTCAACAAAAACCGGTAAGGAGCTTTGGCACGTGGACGGCCGTGAGGGAGATCAACTCGGCATCGGAATAGAAAAGGCGGGGGACACCAACGGCGACGGCATCCCCGATGTAATCGCAAGTGCGCCTGGTGCAGGCAAGGCATATGTTTATTCGGGCAAAGACGGAAAGCTTCTTCAGACATTCAGTGCCGAGAATGCCAATGACAATTTTGGCCGGCATGTTTCGAGCGCGGGCGATGTCAATCACGATGGATTCGCCGACGTTCTGGTCGGAGCGCCGGGCAACAACAAAAACACCGGCGCCGCGTACCTATACTCTGGACGCGATGGAAAGCTGCTCTTCAAATTTACGGGCGAGCGCGCGGGCGATAGTTTCGGATCGGCGGTTTCCGGATACACCGGCAAACACGGATCGCTGATCGTAATCGGCGCGCCGCAAGCCGGCTCGAATCATCAAGGCCGTACCTATGTGTACAAGACACTTTCGGCGAAGCCTGCCTTTACCTTCGATCCGGAGACGAGCGGAACAGCTTTGGGCGCGATGTTTCTCGCAATCCCCGGAGATTTGGATGGCGACGGCTATCCGGATGTCTATGCATCCGATTTTGCCGACAATGGGAAGGCTCCGGGAGCCGGCCGCATCTATGTTCATTCGGGCAAGGATGGACACCGGCTGTTCACGCTGAGCGGCGAAACTCCGGGCGAGGGGTTCGGAACCAGTCCATCGGTCGCGGGCGATGTGGATGGCGACGGCGTGCCCGACCTGATTGTCGGCGCCTGGCAATATAGTGGAATCGCAAACTCGGGCGGCCGCGCCTATCTTTATTCAGGCAAAACCGGAAAGCTGTTACGCACGTACACGTGCGGCATTCCCGGCGACACTTTTGGATTCGACTCCGTCGGAATGGGAGATACCGACGGAGATGGCACTGTCGATTTCCTGATCACCTCAGCTTGGAGCGGCGTGAGCGGTTTTCATTCGGGCCGCGTCTTTTTGATCAGCAGCGGGATTTCTAAGAAGTAAGCTGCGCTCGAATCGCGGACGGCGTCGCACCGAATTCGCGCTGGAAGGCGCTCGAAAAATGGCTGTGATGTGTGAATCCCAAATCGAGCGCGACCGCGGAGAGGGACGGCCGCCCGCAGATCTGTTCCAGCCCGGCGCGCACACGAAGCTGCGTCAGGTAGGTGTGAATCGTGCTTCCTGTGGCAGAGCGGAATGTCCTGCAAAGGTGAAAAACAGACGAACCAACATGCGCGGCGATGTCAGCCAGGCGGAGCGGTTGATCGAGCTTCGCGCCGAGCAGGTTCTCGGTCTCGTACACCATTTCGCGGCCCCGTTTTGCAACCGCCGGCTGCTTGCTTGTACGGTGTGTCGGAATGACATCCTCCAATAACCGGATGGTTTGCTCTTCGATCGCTAGGGCCGGCAACGTTCGTGCCCGGGCCGCTTCGAAGATGCGCCGCTGTTGAAGATAAATTTTCGGATCGGACCCGGCATGCGTCCAGGAGAATGGGTCTTCCCGATCTGCCGCAGCGGCTTCACGCGCGATTTCGCGATCGATTGCAAACCAATCGCAGCGGTCGCCCTGATCGCTCACCGCGTGGCGCAAATAGCGCTGTCCCTTGTTATAAAACGTGATGACATTTGGATTCGCCGCGAACCGGGATTCATGCTCATGCTCGATCGCGACGGCCGTTCGCGGAAACACGAAACA
>DATGIH010000173.1:0-11526 GCA_035295865.1 Bryobacteraceae bacterium | reverse complement strand
TTCTTCGGTCTGGCGCCCGCTTGGAATTCCGCGCGCCCGGACCTGATTCCCGCTTTAAAAGGGGAAGCCGCGTTCGGCGGATCCGCGAAACGCCGCTGGCCTCTGCGGAACTGGCTGGTGGCTGCCGAGGTTGCAATCGCGATGACGCTGCTGGTTTGTTCCGGAGTCCTGGTGCGAAGCTTTGCGAATACGCGATCCGGAGACATCGGCTTCGCCCGTAACCAGCTCCTGCTGGTTTGGGTGTCTGCGGATGCCAAGCCTCCGCTCTATCGCGACGTCATCTCTCACTTTGAAGCAATGCCCGGAGTTCGCAGCGTTGCCGCGGCCGTACGCGCTCCACTCAGCCTTTCGAGCAACGGCATGTTCCAATATGTAACGCTGCCAGGACGGCCTGAGTACGCTACCGCGCCTCCTTTTGAGATCAAATACAACTCCGTAACGCGGAACTTCCTCAACACCATGGGAACGCCCGTGGTGCGCGGCCGAGGCTTCGAGGCCGCCGACGAAATACCCAACGCAACCTCGGTCCTGATCAATGAGAATATGGCGCAGCGTTTCTGGCCGGGACGAGATCCGGTCGGTAAAACGATTAGCGTCGGATCGAAATCGCCGCGCATGCACACGATTATCGGCGTGGTGAAAAACGCCCCCATCAACGCTGTGGGCGAACAGCCCGAACCATACATTTACCTTGCATACTGGCCGAATTTTGAGGAGGAAGTCACGTTCCTGATCGAAACGCAAGGCGATGCCGCCGCGCTCGCGCAAACCGCGCGCCGCGTTCTGAAATCGGTGGACTCACGCCTCGATCCTCTATCCATCGTCACGGAGAACGACTTGATTCACTACTCGGCTCAAAACTACCAAATGACCGCGGAACTGGTCGGCACCCTCGGGCTGCTCGGGCTGATTCTTACCGCCGTGGGTCTCTACGGAGTGGTTTCCTACAGCGTCAGTCAGCGCACGCGCGAACTGGGTATCCGGATGGCTTTAGGCGCAGACCGCGACCAAACATTAGGCTTGGTGCTGCGTGAGGTGGGTCTGTTGGGTTTGATCGGAATCGCTGCCGGACTGCCGCTGGCGTTAATCGCCACCCGTTTATTCTCATCGCTCTTGTTCGGCGTCGGTGCCTGGGACATCCCCACGTTCGCCGGCGCGGCCTTAGTGCTAGCCCTAGTCTTGATCGCCGCTGGATTTGTACCGGCGCGCCGCGCGACTTCGATCGATCCGGTGTCTGCTTTACGGGGCTTATAACCGAACCGCGACCGCAAGGGAGCGCTACCGCGATATGCGTTACGCTCCCTCGCGGTCGCGGTTCAGTACCGCTTATACCTCATTCCGCTTGAACCGCTCAATCAACCGGTCGCACGCCCGGATTGTGATGGCCATCATGGTCAGTGTCGGATTCTGACATCCGGACGAAACGAAACATCCACCATCGGTGTTGAACACGTTCGGGACATCGTGCAACTGGCACCACTTGTCCGTGACCGACGTCTTCGGATCGTTCCCCATACGCGCCGTTCCTAACTCGTGGATCGCCATGCCCGGCTCAGCCACGCGTGAGCTGATCTGAATCGCCTTCGCGCCGCACGCCTCCAACATTTCGGCCGCCGCCACCGCCGCATCCTCCTGCATCGCTTTTTCGTTGTCGCGATGCGTCATGCTGATGTGTAGCGCCGGGATGCCCCAGGCATCTTTCAAGTTCGGATCGATCTCGATGAAGTTGTCGTTGTACGCGAGCGATTCGCCGAACGCGCCCAGCGAAATTCCGTAGCTTCCTCGCACCACTGCTTGCTTGTACCCGGCGCCGAAACCAGCGGCGTTGAAATCGAATTGCGGTCCCGCGCCGCCTTGATACCCGTAGCCTCGGATAAACCGCTTATGCTGCGCGCCCGTCAACAGATTGCGGAAACGGATCACATAGATTCCGTTCGATCGGTGCGGCCCATTCATCGACGGCCTGGTTTCGAATCCGGGCAGTTCTCCGGTGGCGCCGCCGCCGGTCGAGTGATCCATCAAGCCGCGTCCCAGTAGTCCGCTGGAATTGCCGAGGCCCGCAGTTCCTTCGCGCGTGGTAGAGTTCAGCAGAATTCGTGTCGACTCCATGGCCTGCGCGCACAGAATCACCGTCTTGCCCTTCACTTCTTTAGTTTGGTGGGTGATCCGATCGACAAAAGTGACGCCCGAGGCGCGATTCTCCGATTTCTCACGATTAATATGTGCGACAACCGCGTTTGTCACCAGCGTGCACTTGCCCGTCTTGAGTGCATCCTTCACCGTAGTGAACGGACTGCTGAAGTACGAATTCGTGATGCAGCCGCGTTCACAAGGTCCGCAATAATGACAGGCTGCGCGTCCATTGTGATTCTGCGTGAGCATCGCGACACGGCCGATGGTGACGGTGTGGCCCAAAGCCTTCTTCACGCGGTCGCGCATGAACTCTTCGCCGCAGGTAAGCGCCATCGGCGGCAGGAAACGGCCGTCCGGAAGCGCCGGATTGTTCTCCTTCGATCCGCTGATGCCGACGTAATCTTCGGCGATGTCGTAGTACGGCGCGAGATCGGCGTAAGAGATCGGCCAATCCTGTCCGTATCCGTCGTGGCTGTACGCTTTAAAATCGAGATCGCTCAAACGATAGCTCTGCCGGCCCCACACCATCGTTCGGCCGCCTAGAATGCGAAGCCGTTGCCAGGTAAACGGCTTGTCTTTCGGCGTACTGTATGGATTTTCCAGATCGTTGACGAACCAATCGTAGTTGTACTCCATGCACGCGTAGCACTGCTTCTGTACCGGGCGCGTCTTGACGATCTCCGGCGACATATCGCGGAAGTGCAGCTTGTAGGCGGGCATGTGCTCGGTAAATTCGGAAGGCGAGACGTTGCGCCCCGCTTCGAGCAGCGCCACAGATAAGCCAGCTTCGGATAATCGCTTCGCGGCCCACCCACCGGTAGCGCCCGAACCCACCACAATCGCGTCGAAAATTTGAGTAAGATCCGGTTGCGGCATGGTTGATCCTCAGAAGGCGCGCGCGGGCGCTTTGACTTCTTTCGGATCACAGGCGCTCAGCGCCGCGCCGTGCGGCGGCTCGCCATTCCATCCAAGCGCTTTCATTCCCGCTTCCGAGCTATAAAAAACTCGCGCGATCCAATCCTTCAAATTCTGAAAGTGAATATGCCCGGTCTGATCGCCGGTTTGTCCTTCGCCCCAGGTCTCCAGCGAATTGGCGTAAGCGAAAAATTCCAGCAGTTCCACTTGATCGTCATGCGAAAGATAGACCAGCGCGTTCCCAAAACGGCTGCGAGCTTCGCCATCCAGGTAGGCCAGGCTGTTAAGGAACGACTGCTGATTGTCGTGGGTCTCGGCCGCGAGAAGCAGATCGAGAAAGCGATTCACCAGCGCCGTCTTGGCCCCGGGAGTGTCGGTTTCTGGAATGATCAAGTCGCTGAGAACGATCACCGTCTGATTTTGGTGATCGCTGAAGAACGCCGGTTTCCAATCCGCGCGCGCGAGCACTTTGGATTCGTCATAATCCGCCGGAAACTCGCGCGCCGCGGCAACGCCAGCGCCCGCGGCTCCAAACAACGAGGTCTTAAGAAGTTCGCGGCGATTCATCGGACGCTCCTAACTCGCATGCATCCACTATATCGCCCGCTTTACTCGTTGTTCTATCCGTGTTTATCCGCGTCCATCCGCGGCCATTTCAACTAAACGGTCACCCACCCGTTCTTCTTCGAGCTCTCCAGCACCTTCTCCAGCAATTGCATGCCGAGCAGTCCATCTTCGAACGTCGGATAATCCACGGGCGCCGAATTGTCGGCCACTCTTGCGTAAAAATGCTTGAAGACTTGCTTATGCGTGTCGTCGTATCCTTCACTGTGGCCGCCCGGGAGATCGGCATACGCCGCCGCCTTCGGATAAAGCAGCGACGGATCTTTCACGATGATCCCGTTCGCCGAATTGCGCTGGCCAATCCAAAGCTCGTCCGGACGCTCCTGATTCCAGGAAACGCCGGCCTTGGTTCCATAAATGTCGAACGTGAACATATTCTTGCGCCCGGCCGACATCTGGCTCACCGTGAATACCCCGCGCGCGCGCTTGCCCAGATGCAGCAGCACGGCGCCGAAATCCTCTGTGTCGATTTTCACCGGCCGATAGTCTTCGGGCTTCAAGGTTTTTCCCGCGAAGGTTTCGATGGAGCCCTTCGGACGCTTACGTGTCTTATGGAACGTTGCCAGATCCGCGCACAGCTCCGTAATTTTCAGCCCGGTCAAATGCTGGATCATATCCATCCAGTGCGATCCGATATCGCCCATTGCGCGTAACGCGCCATTCGCCTTGGATTCGATGCGCCAATTCCAATCCGTTTCGTAGAGCAGCCAATCCTGCGAGTAAGTCCCCTGCGCGATCAGGATTTCTCCCAGGTCGCCCGCTTCCACCATCCGCCGGATCTGTTGCACAACCGGGTAATAGCGAAGGTTGTGCTGAATGGCGTTGACGATTTTGGCCTTCCGCGCCAGATCCACCAGTTCTTTGGCCTCGGCCGCCGTCATGGTGAACGGTTTCTCGCAAAGCACATGTTTGCCGGCGGCGATCGCGGCTTTGCACATCGGATAGTGCAAGGCGTTCGGAGTCAAGATGTGCACCGCATCGATCGAGGGATCCTTCAACAAGGTTTGATAATCGCCGGTTGTGCGCTCAACGCCGATGCTCTCGCCAAACTGGCGCGCTTTCTCGTCGCTCGAAGCGGCCACCGCCGCGATTTCGACGTTGCCGAGTCTGCGAACGTTTTCGGCGTGAACTTTGCCCATGAAGCCCGTACCGATGATGGCGGTCTTTATCTTTTTCATAACGAGATTGGTCCTTTGTGTCGATAGTGGAAGTGAGTGAAACTGGTAAACTAGAGATTCTACATCGAATGCGAGTTCGGATACGACTCAGCCGTGGAACGAAGGTTCGCCAAAGAGGGCGAAAGAACCAAAGCGTCGCACTTGCGTTCGCCGCGCTGCTCACTCCTGCGGCCGTGATGGCATGTGTTTTGGCTTTCTGGCGGTTGTCCGCCGATTTGAAAGTTACAAATCAATTTCCGATTACCGATGGTCTGTTCTCCCACTGGCAAGTATGGATTAGCGGTGCGGCAGTACTCCAACTGTTCGCGGTAGTACTCAACCGGTATGGAAACCCAGAACCGGCTATCCAGAATTCGGTAGAAGAAGAACCGCAGCGCGAGTTGGCCAGTTCCCGCTATTACTAATCCTCTGGAATTGTGGCGTCGCGCCACACCCTGTGCCCGTCTGGACCGCAGGTCCCGCAATGGCCTTCACCAACTCAGCAGCGTTCCGATTCCCGCAGCGTCGTTGGTACTAACGATTTAGCCGTTGATGAACGTTTGATACCGCACCCCGCGATTTTCTGAAAACTTTGGCGGCCATCTTGCATCTAGTCTCATAGGTGGTGAGGAAATGTCAGTGACCAGAGTAGACGAAGTCATGCAGCCGGTTTCAGTTCGAAGCGTGCCCACGCTTTCGAATACCAGACTGCAATCCCTGGCGAAGCAGATCGTAGATACATCCGCGCAAGCGGCAGATGTCTTAGTTGCATTGGTTACACCTTCAGCCGTAATTGCGTTCGTGATGGGTTTGTGGCGTCTGACTGCCGATGTCGGCTGGACTGAGACTTTCCCCATCACGTCGGGATTCTTCTCGCACTGGATCGTTTGGATCGCGCTCGCGATCGGACTCAAGTTCTCCGCGACAGCCCTCGCTGCTAAGCTTGTTCCGGCAGCACCGCCTTCGAAAGCTCGACCCTAAGTACGCCTTCCGCTGGCTCGAGGATTAAGGTGGAAAATTCCGGAATAACAGGACGCGTTTTTGATATTCTGTCTCTAGGCGGGCGGTCCCTTCATGTCCTTCCGAAGTAGAACCCGATCGACGGGAGTATTTTACGTTCCTGGCTTCCCCAAGGGCGTGAAATGGCTATTGATCAGCAACGTCGCGGTGTTTCTCATTGGCTTCTTCGCACAACTGGCTCAGTTGGATGGCCCGCTTCGGTACCTCGCGCTCGTTCCTGTCTCGGTGGTCAAAGATTTTTTTGTCTGGCAACTGGCCACCTACATGTTCCTGCATGCCGGCTTCGGTCACATTATCTGGAACATGCTCGCGCTCTGGATGTTCGGCGCGGATCTGGAACAAATCTGGGGTACCCGGCGATTCCTGCAGTTTTATTTCTTCTGCGGGATCGGTGCTGGCATTTGCGTCGTGGCTCTGAACTATCTGCTCCCTTGGGGTAACCCGATCATCCCGACCATTGGAAGTTCCGGCGCAATCTTCGGCATCTTGATGGCTTGCGCAATGCTTTTCCCGGACCGCCCGATCCTTTTCGGCTTCATTTTCCCGATGCAGATGAAGTGGTTCGTGCTGATCGTGGGAGTGATTGCATTCCTCAGCTCGTTCCAAGTCAATAGCGGCGTCAGCGCTTTCGCGCACCTCGGCGGATTGCTGTTCGGCTATTTCTTCCTGAAAACGCCGAACCTGCGATTCGACTTGCTCGGCCCGATCCAGCGGCAATACAAAGACTACAAGCTAAAGCGCGCCCGGAAGAAGTTCCAGGTGTACTTGAACAAGCAAGGCCGCGGTCCGACCATCCACTAGAAGCCGGACTAGCGCGTCGCAGTCGCGACAGCGCCGATCTTCAACTGAAAAACCGGGACCGCTAGATCCTCGGCATCGCGCAAGTTGCAGTACGGATCTTTCCCGTATCCATACCAGAGCGTGGCATTGGGCGGCAGCTTCCCTTGCACGTAAAGCAGTACGGTGCTGGCCTCGGCGCTGTCCACGCGCGATTTGTAAATCATCGGGACTTCCGTTGCGCTGCCGTCACGAATGGAAAATCCGGTGATCCGCCCATCCGATTGCAAACGCCCATTCACGCCCGAGAATGTCACCTTCACCATGCCGTCCTGGTATACGGCCGCGATTGGCCGGGGGCCACGCTTCAACTCGCCGTAGTTCTTGATGCGCGGAAAAAGATCATGGCAGGCCAAATCCGCCATCCGCGCCGCCAGCCGTTTCAGATCCTGCGTACCGATGTGGATGGCATCGTCCATTTGCAGATCCACCGCGGCAGCCATCGCGGAGTGCGGAATCTCGCTTTCGGCTCGCAACTGCGCCTCTTGCACTTTATTCCATTCCGCGACATTCGTCTTGTCAATGTGGCGGCCAATCTGGACGTAGTAGCACGGGAGGTCCGGCTGATTGAAATCCTTGCGCACCGCTTTGACGAACGCTTCGAATTTCGTGAGAAATTGCGGTGCGGCCGTGGCATTCGCATCCGATTCGCCTTGATACCAGAGAATGCCCTTTACCGGCCCGCCGGCCGCTTGTACCCGCCGATACATCGAACCATACAGCGATTCGCCCTCGCGGTCTTTCAGCGCGGGACTCCACTGCTCCATCGAAGTTCCGCCATGCGCGCAGGGAATCAATCCGATGGGAATACCTGTGCGGTTCACCATCTCGACGGCGAACGGCAAGCCCAACCCGGCGCCTTTCTTTCGGTTGATGACGTAGGTTTCCAGACGTTCACCAGTCAGCCGTTCCGGTTGGCGCTGAGCATTCAAAGGCCAGTGCACCGCGTCGGTTGCGTTCATCAGGTTGTGCAGCGGTTCTTCGGCGACCACCCAGCGATCCGCCATATCGAAGCTATGGACTTGCGGTGAGGGCGGCTGCACCTCTACCAAGTCGCCGAATCCTTCCATGTTCGATTGCCCTGCCAGCACCCACAGGTCGCCGACGAGCAAATTCGCAACGGAGATGGACGAATCCGCGCCTTGCACCCGCAGTTCCAGCCGATACGGTCCACCAGCCGGCACGCGCTTGACGTCGCCCGACCATTTCAGCTTCTGAACTTTGCCGATGCTGGTCCAATCGAAGCCTGGCAACACATTGTTGTCGGTGGTGAGAAGGCGAGCCTCGATTTCTTTGTTGTTGGCTTTCTTACTGGCGGCAGTTCCAGCCAATCGCAAGTCAGCGGACTGGTCGGCATTCCGTTGGACGACCTGGTTGTCCACCGGACCAACAGTGATCCGGAGATCCTGAGCGAACGCGCTCGCGGCCAAGCAGGCCGCTGCGAAAACCAATGGCTTGGTGCGCACCAAACAGCATTTTAACTGTTCCGTTGGACTTTCGTGGCCGCGCTCCCTCGCGATCGCGGTTCGGCATCGCTACCGAGCCGCGATCGCAAAGGAGCGCTACCACGGGCCTCTACTGATCGTCTTCCGTCTTCACCTGCGCCCGTTTCGGCTCGCCATTCAGGTTTCCGAAAGCTTTCGCTTTCGCTTGATCCGACACCTTAATGTTGTTGACCACCTGAATTGCGCCGGCCGCTTTGGCCATCCGCGTGGCCGCGCCCTTGTGCTGCATGACTTTGGTGCTGCCGGTCCAGGTAGCGATCTGATTCTTCACGTGAACCTGAAATCCATCCTTGCCGATCTTCGAATTCGTCAGCTTGGCTTTGATGGTCGCCTCAATTTCAGCGTCGCTGAATTTGCCTTGGCTATGCGATTTCGTGAGGGTCCCGGCAAAGGCTGCCCAAGACCACACCACGAGAGATATGACTGCGAGAATTCTCTTCATAACGGATAAGTGCGTTTCAGCGCTATAATTCGCACATGAATGATGAGAAGGTTGCCCGGCGTGGTTTTCTGCGGGGCGGCGCCGCCGCGCTGACCGCCGCGTCCTATTCCCGAGTCCTCGGCGCCAATGACACGATTCAGCTTGGCGTGATTGGACCGGGCGATCGCGGCACATATGTCATGACGCGGTTCCAGCAGGATCCCAAAATCCACGTAGCCGCGTTATGCGACGTTTACGCCGAGCACATCGATCGCGCCAAGCAAAAAGCGCCGGATGCCAAAGCTTTCAGCGACCATCGAAAACTGCTCGACGAAAAGGGTATTGATGCAGTCTTGATCGCCACGCCTGACCATTGGCACGCCACCTGTACCATCGACGCGCTAAATTCCGGACGCGACGTGTATGTTGAAAAGCCGCTCACGCTGCGTCTCGAAGAAGGTCCGCGCATCGTCAAGGCCGCGCGTGTGAACGACCGCGTATGCCAAGTGGGAATGCAACAGCGATCCGGCAAACATTACATCGAAGCCAAGAAGCTTTACGTGGACACCGGCAAGCTCGGCAAAATCACGCTCGCGCGCACGTGGTGGCATGGAAACGGCTATCACCTGCGCAAAGCGCCGGCCTCACTGCAGACGCAACCATCGAACCTGGACTGGTCGCGCTTCCTCGGTCCGGTGAAATGGCGCGATTGGGATCCGCAGCAATATTACAACTGGCGCGCTTACCTGGATTTCGGCGGCGGTCAAGTCACCGATCTGTTTACCCATTGGATCGACGTGGTGCACATGTTCCTGGGATCAGAAGTTCCTAAAGCTGCCTCGGCATCCGGCGGCGTCTACGCCTATAAAGACGGACGCACCGCGCCCGACACAATCAATGTGCTGCTGGAATATCCAGCCGAATTCACCGCAACCTTTGAAGCAACGTTAGTTCCGGGAATTAAGGGAGAAGGCGTGGAACTCTGTGGAACCCAGGGCCGTTTGCTGATTGACCGGCAGCATTACGAATTCCATCCGCTGGGAAGAGACGCGCAGGCCACTATCGTTAAGACTGACGATCCGGACATGGTGTTCGCGCACGTCAGCAATTTCCTCGAATGTGTCCGCACGCGGCAGAGACCGGATGCGGATGTGCTCATCGGCGCCCGTTCGGCGCAGGCGTCGCACTTGGGCAATATCTCTTACATGGAAAAACGCCGCATCGATTTCGATCCGCAGCGCGAAGAGATTCTGCCATTCTAACCACCCAGTTCCCTCGCGGCCCAGTTCCCCTATCCGAACCACGACCGCGAGGGAGCGCAACCTGCCACTACTTCGCAGCGACCGGAGTCGCTGCCACTACTTCCTCGCAGCGACAGGAGTGACCGGTACCGTGTTCTTCTTCGCCACGGTTTTGCCGGCCTTATGCGCCTTCTTGTTGTGCGCAACTTTCTTCACCGCGGTCTTCTTTGCCGCATGCTTCTTCACTGCGGACTTCTTCGTGGTTGAAGTCGCGCTCGCGGCCGGTTTCGCCGCCGGTTTCGCCGGGGCGGCGGGAGTCTGGGCGGCCATCGCCGACCCGATCATCAAAGCCGAACCCAAAATAAAGCTAGTCAGAGTTTTCATATCATCCATTCCCTTTCAGAGTCGCGATTCAATCGCCCTCACCTTCTTCGACGTGGCGTGTCATTAACCCACTCTTAACGGACTATTTATTTTTGTTCACTGGTTCAACGAGCTGGTGATAGAATCTCTCGCATGAGATCTGATCGTGGAATCCCGAGAGACATTGATGAATATCTCGCGCGCGTACCCGAACCCGCTCGCAGCACGTTGAGCAAAATCCGTGCGACCATACGATCGGCCGTTCCGAAAAAGGCAACCGAAGCCATTAGCTATGGAATGCCGACGTTCAAATATCAAGGCTCGCTCGTGGCTTTCGGGGCGTTCAAGAATCACTGCAGTCTGTTCCCCATGAGCTTGGCCGTGATCGCTGAACTTCAGGATGAATTAAAAAACTTCCACACATCCAAAGGAACCCTTCAATTTCCGCACCACAAACCGCTTCCCGCGGGTCTAATCAAGCGAATAGTCAAAGCGCGGATCGCGCAGAACGAAGCGCGCAAGCGTGCGAAAACATCAAAAAAAGAAAGGTCTAAGTGACAATGCAAAGAATCATTGGAATTTCGGCGATGTTCCTGCTGGTCTCAACGGCCGCTTTTGCGCAAGGCAGGGCGCGAGAAGGCCAGCAGCGTGGCGCAAAGCCGGAAGTGGGCGGAGGCTATATCCCTAAGCGCGGACCGGCTCCGGTAAGGGCGCCGCATGTCGATAGAAACGCGCCGGCGCGTCCGGCCGAAGAGCATCCCGCGGAGGCCCGCAAGTTTAATGACCGCGAAGGGCATCCGGAAGCGCCGCACGTTCACACGGATGGCAAATGGGTTGGCCACGAGAGTGGACGCGAAGACGCGCACTATCATCTGGATCGTCCCTGGGAACACGGCCGTTTCACCGGCGGGATCGGCCGCGGCCATGTATGGCGTATCGGCGGCGGCGGACCCTCGCTCTTCTGGTTTGGCGGATTTGGCTGGAGCGTCGCGCCCTATGACATCGGCTACGTGGACGGCTGGCTCTGGGACTCCGATAATATCGTGATCTATGACGATCCGGATCATCCGGGCTGGTATCTGGCTTACAACGTCCGCCTAGGAACGTACGTTCACGTGATGTACATGGGTCCGCACTAAACTCAACATTCTGGTGTGCTTGAGCCGTCCGGCTTGTTATTCTGAGATAACAAGCGCATGCCGGGCGGCTCTCTTTATCGCGTTGCCGGATTGTTTGCGTTGTGCGCCCTCGCGCCCGCGCAAACCAATCCCAACGTCGCTCCGGATGGCATTGCGTTCTTCGAAAAGAAC
>DATGIH010000172.1:0-19145 GCA_035295865.1 Bryobacteraceae bacterium | reverse complement strand
AACCCGGATCTCCAAACGAGGATCTGGCGTGGACTTTGGCGCTCGACCAATTTCAAATGGGCGAAGCGCATGTTCAACTTGCTTCCATCGCGAAGAGATCGGTGGAGGCGCGCCGGGAGGATTGGCGGCAAGCGCTCGGCTTCTTTCAAAAGAGCATGCCCGGAATATCGGCGGCAACGAGCGGAGGTTTTCGCGACATCGCGCTAAGCACACTGCAGGAGGCGCGGAGGGAAGTGGAGCAATGCGAGCGTGAACTCGCCCGCTAATCGCCGCTGACCGCTTCAGGCGCGCGCGAGAATTCCTGATCCTTGTATTGAAGCTGGTAGAGCTTCCAATAGATTCCACGCAGCGCAAGCAGCTCCTGATGCGTTCCGATTTCCCGCAGCTTGCATTTGTGCATTACCAGAATCCGGTCGGCGCGCTGGATGGTGGAAAGGCGATGCGCGATGACAATGGATGTGCGGCCTTCGACCAATCGATTCAGCGCGTCACGAATTCGTAGTTCCGTGTCGGTATCCACGCTGGACGTTGCCTCGTCCAAAATTAAGTAGCAGGGACGGTGCGCCAGCGCGCGCGCGAAGCTGATGAGCTGCTTCTGTCCGGTGGAGAGACCCGCGCCGCGCTCGCGCACCGGCTGGTCGAAGCCTTCCGGAAGGGTTTGGATAAAATCCAGAAGATTCACTCGCTCGGCCGATTCGGCAAGTTGCGTTTCGGAGATTCCTGCTGTGCCGAGGCGGATGTTCTCCGCGATGGTGCCGGTGAACAGGTGCGGATCCTGCAGTACGACGCCGAAATTTCGTCGCAGGGCTTCCAGATCGAATTCACGAATGTCGGTGCCGCCGATGCGAATGCTGCCGCGCTGGACTTCATAGAAACGCAGCAAAAGGCTGGTGAGCGTGGTTTTTCCCGCTCCGGTGTGACCGACCACCGCGATGGTTTCGCCTGGTTCGATACGGAAGCTGACGTCTTGCAAAACCCAATCTTCGTCTTTGTACGCGAACCAAACGCGATCGAATTCGATGGCGGTGGGCTTCGCGGGGAATGGCTTCGAGCTTTTCCGCGATTGAATTTCGACCGGCGTGTCCAGCAGTTTGAAAACGCGCTCGGAGGCCGCCATGGCCGATTGCAGGATGTTGTACTTCTCGCTTAGATCCTGAATGGGTCGAAAGAAACGCAGGCCATATTGGAAAAACGCCACGAGTATACCGAGGCTCAATACGCCCCCGCGGATGCGGAAGCCGCCATAACCGAGCAGCAAGGCTAGCGCCAGCATTCCGAGGAACTCGATGATCGGATAGAACCAGCCGTAAGCCGTGATCGCGTCCTTGAAAGCTTCCATGTGGTCGCGATTGATGTCTTCGAATTCTTTGCGGCTCTTGGCTTCGCGATTGAAGAGCTGCAAAACAGCGATGCCGTTGATGTGTTCCTGCAGATAAGAATTGATTCGCGCGATGGCGATGCGAATGCGACGGTAGCTGGTTTGGACGCTTTGGCGGAAGCGCACAGTGACCAGCACGACAAATGGCATCACGGCCAATAACAGGCCCGTCATTCCGGGGCTGAGTTCCAACATCGCCACGACGACGAAAAGCAGCATCAGCAGATCGCCCAGGATCATGAGCAATCCGGAGGCGAAAAGCTCGTTGAGCGCGTCCACGTCGGTGGTGATGCGGGTAACCAGGCGGCCCACGGGGTTGCGGTCATAGAAAGCGATATCCAGACGCTGCAGGTGAGCCATGATTTCGCGGCGCAGATCGAACATCGCTTTCTGTCCGACCCACTGCATCAGGTATTGCTCGCCGAAATCGCAGATCAGCGCCGCGGCGATGGAAATCAGATAGAGCAGCGAAATCTGCAGTAATCCGGTTAAGGGAACGCTTGACAGGTATGGATCGAGAAAAGTGCGCGAAGGGCGGCCCGAAGGTGTCAAGTAGCGATCGATCGCGAGCTTGGTGAGCAGCGGCCCCACGACTTGGAGCACCGCATTGACCATCAACAGTGCCAGCGCTATGGAAACTTCCGATTTGTACGGCCGGATGTAAGCCAACAGGCGCCGCATAAGGCGCCCGTCGTAGGCTTTGCCTAAGACCTCTTCTTCCACGTGATTTCAGTTTACCTTTTGATGGATGCGCATCGTGGCGCACGCACTTCGCGTGCCGCGTTCACACTCGTGTGAACGCCTTGAATGGGGTTCTTCCTTTATTGTGTTCGCAGGAGTGCGAACACGGCACGCAGGAGTGCGTGCGCTACGATAATCCAAAGGCCACATGAAAACCACCGCGCTTGTTCTTTTCGCCTCCGCTCTTCTATTCGGACAGCCCAAGCAACCCGATCTCTGCGTGCCGCCGCCATCCGGCACGGCTCCAGCGCTACCGGCCCGGCTGATGACGGGGCAGGGAAGCGTCCATTTTGCGATCACCACATCGAATCCGAAGGCGCAGGAATTCTTCGATCAGGGCCTCGCGCAGTTGCATTCCTTCTGGGCCGTGGAAGCGGAGCGATCCTTCCGGCAGGCCGCGGAACTCGACCCGGACGCTCCCATGCCGCAATGGGGCATTGCCATGGTGGCGGCGGGCGATTACCGGCCGCGCTTCCAGCTGGACACGTACGACAAATTATTTGGGAAAAGCAATCCACTCAAAGCGGCCGCTCGAGCCATTGAAGCGGCGCGGAAAGCAAACGACCTGGCCCAGGTTCCGGGCAAAGCCACGCCGATCGAGAAGCTTTACATTGCGAGCATCGTCGCGCGGCGCGACGTAAAGTCGAAGGATCCCGAAGAAGCTTACATCCGTGGGCTGCGCGCGATTGCCGCGCAATATCCGGACGAAATCGAAGCCCGCGCTTTTCTTGCTCTGCACCTGATGCGCGGTTTCGATCAACCGTCGAAAGCGCCTCGGCTCACCAGCATGGAAGCCGTCGCGATCTTGCGCGAGTTGCTGGTGAAAGCGCCGGATCATCCGGGCGTCCATCACTATGTCATCCATGGCTGGGAGGGATCGAGTTTCGCCAAAGACGCCTGGCCGAGCTGCAAGCGCTACGCCGAGCTGGTGACGAACATCCCGCATGCGCTGCACATGCCCGGACACATCTACGCGCAGACCGGGCGCTGGGAAGACGCCGTGAACTCCTTCTCATCGGCAGCGGAAAACGAACGCGGCTACATCCACGCGGACCGGTTGTACGGTACCGGCCATCATGGCCACAATGTCCATTTCCTGGCGGCGTCGTATTCGTTCGAAGGCCAGTACGACAAGGCGAAGGATGCCGCGCGAGAGCTGCTCAGCTTCAAAGAGAATCCCCGGGAAGTGGCGTCCATCGACGGTTTCTACAGTGCGTTTCGCCAAGGTTGGTTCGCGATGCTGCGATCGCTTGTCCAATCGGAGAGCTGGGACGAAATCCTGGACGGTACAACTTTGCCGGTTTACGATAAGCCGCGCGAACAGGCTTGGAGGCATTGGGCTTTCGCGCTCGCGTATTTGGGAAAAAACAATTTGGCGCTGGCGCGTGCGGAATCAAAGCAAATGGATGAATCGCTGGCCGATTACAAACTGAAGGTCAAGATGCCGATCCCCGAAACGTTGGAAACAGCGCGTGAGGAGTTGGACGGCGCGCTGAAACTGGCGGACGGCAAACTGGATGCCGGCTTGAAGAAATTGGAACATGCCGCCACGATGGAACGCCGGATGATTTATTCGGAACCTCCTTACTATCCAAGACCGGTGCTCGAGGTGTTGGGCGAGGCGGCTTTGAAAAACGGCCGGACAGCGGAAGCACAATCGGCTTTTAAACGTGCGCTGGACCAGTATCCGGGTAGCTTCCGGGCCAAGACCGGGTTGCAAGCTCTACTGGACCAGGAGCGCAAGCAGACAAACGCGGTGGCGCGAATATCTAAGTGAAGAAACGAAAAACCGGTGAGCACTCGGAGGAAGATGCTCACCGGCCGGCAACTAAGCTGCTTTCGCGGGTCTCGGTTGCCTAACTCATGACCTTTGGAACCGAAGACAATTCTGGTTGTCCACACTGTAAGACGTTCGATTTCGCATAAAAGTTGCGCTAGCCTGTACTGGCCCGGCTCCGGATACTGGTCCAAGCCACTGGCTCCACCTTTCCCACGATAAAAAGATACGAGGCGGCGCTGATCAGCAGGTTCACGCAGACCCAAAAAAACGCAAAATAGAAAGAGCCGGTTCGTTCGACGATGAACCCAGTCACTACCGGCGCCGCGATGCCGGCCACATTACCGGCGCAATTCTGAAGCCCAGTCCATTTGCCGGCCGCAAGTGTCCCCGCCAGCGTTTGAGTAATGGCCCAGAGATTACTACTATACAGCCCGTAAATGAAGGCGGCTAGGATGAGCAGCGACATGGCCGCCACTTGATCCGCTACCGCGGCGGCCGGCAATAATAGCAGCGCGCTGCCGGTAAGACCGCCTACGACAAAAGTCTTTCTGACCAAGGTTGGCGCACCATCGCGCCGGATCCAGAGGTCCGATAAGAAACCCCCGAGGGTGGCGCCGGCAGCGGTGGCGCAGAACGGAAGCCACCCGGTGAGCGCCATCATACGGGTGGAATAATGCCGCTCCATCAGCAGGTATTGCGGCAGCCAGGTCAACATGAAATACCATCCGTAGTTAGCGCAGAATAGTCCTAAAAGTGTTCCCCAGGCATCCTTTCTAGAAAGGATCGCGAGGAATCCAGGCCCTAGCTTGCTTGAGCGCTTAACTGAGACGGCGCCGATTTTTGGCGCGGCGATGAACCATGGGACCAGCCATAGCAGGCTCGCAACGCCGATCGAGAGAAACACCATCCGCCATCCGTAGCGGACCAGGATTAATCCGCCGACAATCATCCCGGTGGCGGGGCCGAGTTTGCATCCGACATCGATCAGGCCATTGGCCACGCCGCGCTGGCGCTCCGGAAACCCAGCGGCGATGATTTTGGAGTACGAGGGGTATGCCACGGACTCGCCGACGCCCAAAAGCAGCCGTAGAACAAATAGCGCTGCGAATCCTTTCACCACTCCGGTCAGCGCCGTGGCGGTAGACCAGACCGCGAATCCGATGGCGAACACCATCAGCACGTTGTAGCGATCGATGAGCCAGCCGGAAATCAATTGGAAACCGGCATAGGTCCAGAAAAATGCGGAAAGAAGGAAACCGAGCTGGTGCGGTTTGAGGTCGAGCTCTTTGCTCAGCGCGACGCCCGACACGGAAAGGATGCCGCGGTCCACGTAATTGATCGCGACTGAGACAACCAGAAGCAGCAACACCACCCAGTCCAGGCGCGTTACTTTTCGGAACGGCGCGGCCGTCTCAACGATCACTGGTTGAGTCTATCACTGTTGGTGCTTTTCCGAACCTTAACCGCGAGGCAGCGCAACCCCGATCAGTTGGTGCGCTCCCTTGTGGTGGCGGTTCAGTAACCTTCCCGGCTTCAGACCCGCTGCAGCGGCGCGGATGCCATCCGGAGAGCGCCGGCAGGGATTTGTCCGAGCGGCAGCACTTCTTCAGCGCCGCCCATGGCGATCGCTTCCTTGGGCATTCCGAAGACGACGCAACTGGCTTCATCTTGCGCGATGGTGCGCGCACCGGCTCTCCGCATTTCAAGCATCCCCCGGGCACCGTCGGCGCCCATGCCGGTTAGAATGACGCCGACCGCGTTCGACCCAAGGTACTTAGCGCAGGAATGGAACAAAACGTCCACCGAGGGCCGATGGCGATTCACCGGATCGGCCGAAAACACGCGCACGCGGTATTCGGCCCCGCTTCGTAGCACTTCCATGTGAAAGTTGCCGGGCGCCAGCAGCGCGTGGCCAGGCAGAATGCGATCGCCATCCTGCGCCTCCTTTACACGGATGCGGCACAGGGAATCCAGGCGATCGGCGAAGGAACGCGTGAATTTTTCGGGCATGTGCTGTACCATCACGATGCCGGGAGCGTCCGGCGGAAACGGCTCCAGCATTTCGCGGAGCGCCTCGGTACCTCCGGTGGAGGCGCCCACGGCGATCACTTGGTGCGTGGATCTAATCAGCGCTTGCGAGGGTAGGAGACGGACCGGGGTGGCGGCTAGTTTGCGCCGGACGCCGATGATCTTGGCTTGGGCCGCGGACTTGACTTTTTCTACAATCTCGTCCGCCAGGTGCACGGTGCCGCCTACCACATCGATTTTTGGCTTGCTGACAAAATCTACCGCGCCGAGTTCGAGTGCCCGCAACGTGGTTTCGCAGCCGCGTTCGGTGAGCGAGGAAATCATCACTACGGGCAGGGGATGCGCACGCATCAGTTTTTCGAGGAACGTGAGGCCGTCCATGCGCGGCATCTCGACATCCAAGGTGAGGACATCCGGTTGAAGCCGCAGAATCTTCTCGCGCGCCACCACCGGATCGGTGGCCACACCGACGACGTCGATGGCTGGATCGCTCGACAGGATCTGTTTTAGAAGCTGCCGGATCACCGCCGAATCGTCGACAATCAGTACCTTGATTTTTGGCATGCCGCAATTCCTGTCTCCTGCCGCTCCTCGAACCAGGCCCAGCGGCGCGCCAGGCCCTCTGTGTAAAGCTCTCCCTCTCCCGCGAGAACTTGATCGAGATGTGTTCGCGGAAGCGCCTTGACCAACGCTTTGCCGGTGTCGGTGGACATCCGTACTTTGATCGGGCTCTCGCCGCCCATCCGTTCGCCGAGCACCGGAATACCCTCGGCGATCAGGAACTCGCGCACGAAGCGTTCGTTGGCGCGCGGAACGCTGTGACGCGTTTCATCCATTTTGAGCACGCTGGCAGCGCCGAAGATTTTGGCTTGCAGGTTACCCAAACGGCCTCCCAGTTTTATGATCCGTTCGATGAGCAGCGACATGGCGTACTCGCCGTAGCGCGCCAGAATGGAATCTTCCTGAACCTTGCGTGGCAGCAGGAAATGATTCATGCCTCCCACCCGATTCACCGGGTCGTAGAGACAAGCCGCCACGCACGATCCGAGCACCGTTTCCACCACCACCGATTCGCGGCTGGCGTACATTTCCCCGATATGGATGCTCACCAGTTTCACTCCGGACTCCGTAGCCGGTAAATGGCTTGTCCGGCCGGAACCAGCAGATGATGCATCCAATGCAGGTTCTCGGAATGGCCGACCAGCAGATAGCCGGTTGGTTTCAGGTACTGTCCCAGCCGCTCGAAAAGCTTCTGCTGCGTTGTGCGATTGAAGTAGATGATCACATTCCTGCAAAAGATGACATCGAAGCTGACGCGGATAGGCCAGGCCGGATCGACGAAATTGATCCTGCGAAAGCGGATCATCTGCTTCAAACCGGCGTTGACCAAAAGCGCTCCATCGGTTTTTCGCCGGGTAAAATAGCGGCGCAGCATCGAGTCCTCCACTTGTTGGAAGCGCTCGGCGTCATAGATACCCGCTTCGGCCGTGGATAAAACGTTAGTGTCGACGTCGGACGCTAGAATTTTCACGTCCCAGTTGCGTTCGGCGCCAAGCGCCTCCCGGATCGTGATCGCGATCGAGTAGGGCTCTTCGCCGGTGGAGCAGGCGGCGCTCCAGATCCGGATTTTCTTCTCGGAGCCCTTGGCGGCCGCGGCGCGCAGTTCCGGAATCACGCGGTTGCGCAGGAACTGGAAGTGGTGGTTTTCGCGAAAGAAATCGGTCTTATTCGTGGTGATGCAGTTGATCATTTCGCGCCGCTCCGCGCTTTCCGGCGGTTGGCCCGCGAGATGAACCAGATATTCGCCGTAGCTGGATAGCCCGAGAGCACGCAGCCGCCGCGCCATCCGCGACTGCACCAGGACATGTTTCGATTCATTGAGCGTGATGCCCGCCTCGGCCAGGATCAGCTCCTGAAACTGGCGGAACTCGGATTTGGTCAGTGGGGCCAGTTCCGTTTGCGCGAGCATGGCGGTTAGAATTCCTCGAAGTCGTCTTTACTCGAAACTCCCACTTGATGGGCCAACGTTGCCAGCTCAGGTTGCTGCGCAGGTCGCGGCTTTTTCACCGCGGACGGACGGGCGGCCTGTTTGGCGGGGCGGACGGCTGCCGGGGCTGGGTTCTGAGCGGCCCCTAAATGGAACCGGCCCACCATCGCTTGCAACTGTTCGGCATTGGCGCGCAATCCTTGCGCGGTGGAGGACATCTCTTCCGTCTGGGCCGAGTTGGCTTGCGTCACCTGGTCCATCTGCATCGCCGCTTTGTTGACCTGCTCGATGCCGGACGATTGCTCGGCAGAAGCGGCCGCGATTTCCGCCACGATGTCAGTGACTCGCTTCACCGACTGCATGATTTCTCCCAGCGTTTGGCCGGAGCGATTCACCAGCTCGGAGCCGTTTTCAACTTTGCGCACCGAGTCCTGAATCAGACCTTTGATCTCCTTGGCGGATGCCGCGCTGCGTTGCGCCAGGTTCCGGACTTCCGACGCCACCACCGCGAAACCGCGGCCCTGTTCGCCCGCGCGCGCCGCTTCCACGGCTGCGTTCAAGGCGAGAAGATTGGTTTGGAAGGCGATTTCATCGATCGTGGTGATGATTTCAGAAATATGTTTGGAAGATTCGTTGATCTGGCCCATCGCCGCCACCGCGGCGTTCACCACCTCGCCACCTTTTTCAGCGGACTCGCGCGACCCGGCCGCCAGTTGGCTGGCCTGCCGGGCGTTTTCGGCATTTTGTTTGATCGTGGAACTGATCTCTTCCAGACTCGATGCAGTCTCCTCCAGACTCGATGCCTGTTCCTGGGCCCCGCTCGCCACCGACTCGGAGGCCGTGGCCAATTGTTGCGACGCGTTGGATACACTGCCGGAAGCTTCGCTCACTTCGAGCAGAGCTTGCCGCATGTTGTCGACCGCCTGGTTGAGCGATTTGGCCATGCTTCCGATTTCATCTTTGGACCGGACCTCCAGCCGCACGGTAAAGTCCCCATTGCTCACCGCCTGGAGCGCGCGGCCCGCCTCGCCTAAGGGGCGCGAAATCAGACGCGCTACAAAAATTCCCAGACCCACAGCCAACGCAATGGCTCCCAAGACGATTCCGATCGTCATGGAGCGGGTTTCGGCGTAACTGGCTTGCGCGGTCTCAAGCGATTTCTGCATGGAAACCAATTTGCGCTTGGTGAGTTCGCTCGTGTAGTGATCCACTTTGGCAAGACTGGTGGAAAGAGTGGCCAACCGGGCGATGGCTTGCTGGCGCTGGTTGTTGAGCGCCAGGTCAATCACCTGGTCCTGCACTGCATCCAGTTCCCGAAATGCCGGCAGAGCTTCCATGGACAACGCCTTGGTCTCCGCGTTGACGGTGAGTTTTTGGTACTCGTCGAATTCCTCATAGAACTTGCCGCGCGCGGCTAACAGCGCCTGCCGATGTGTTTCCACGCCCGTGGCATCGCTTGCGAGCAACAGGGCGCGCAACTCGCGCGCTGTCATCAATAAGTGCACATTGGCCTGCTTCAGGTGCAGCAGCCCGAGCGTGTGATGATCGTGCATGTCGATCAGTTCGGCTTGGATCCCGGCCATGCCGCGGACTCCCAAAAACCCAACCGTAGCCATCAAGAACGCTAGAACCCCGAAGCAAAAAATCAATTTAGTGGCAGTGTGCAAATCTCTGAACCATTGCATCGTTGTTTTCCTACCCGTCTTGCGTATTTAGAATTCCTCGAATCCATCCGGATGCCCAGCGGTACTTTTTGCCAGCCCAACAAGCGACGCCACCTGAGGACGCGCTGCCCGTTTTTGCGGCGTTTTCGCCGACGGCACCCTGCCTGGCGTGCGGGCCGTTTGCCGTTCGCTCAGCCGGAAGCCCGCGACCATCGCCTGCAACTGTTCGGCGCTCGAACTGAGACCCTGCGCTGTGGACGACATTTCTTCGGTCTGCCCCGAGTTGGCCTGCGTCACCTGATCCATTTGCATGGTGGCTTTATTTACCTGCTCGATGCCGGTGGCTTGTTCTTGCGACGCCGCCGCGATCTCGGCGACGATATCGGTCACCCGCTTGACCGAATGCACGATCTCCGATAAGGTCTGCCCAGAACGGTTCACAAGTTCAGAACCGTTTTCCACTTTGTGAACCGAGTCCTGAATCAGCCCTTTGATCTCCTTCGCCGCCGTCGCGCTACGTTGCGCGAGGTTGCGGACTTCCGACGCGACTACCGCGAAGCCACGGCCTTGCTCGCCCGCCCGCGCCGCTTCCACCGCGGCGTTGAGCGCCAGAAGATTGGTTTGGAAAGCGATCTCGTCGATGGTGGTAATGATGTCGGCGATGCGTTTGGAAGATTGATTGATCTCGCCCATGGCCTCCACGGCGGCGTTCACCACCTGACCGCCTTTTTCGGCGGCTTCGCGCGATCCGGCCGCGAGCTGGCTGGCTTGGCGTGCGTTTTCGGCGTTCTGTTTGATGGTGGAGCTGATCTCTTCGAGACTTGAAGCGGTTTCTTCCAGGCTCGACGCCTGCTCCTGCGCGCCGCTGGCGATCTGTTCGGACGCCGACGACATCTGCTGCGCCGTGTCGGTCACATGCTGCGCGGAACCGTTTACTTCGGTCAACGCCGCATTCAGGTTTTCCACCGCCTGATTGAGGGAATTCTTGATGATGGCGAAATCACCTTTATAATCGCCGTTGACGCGCGCCGTGAGATCGCGCTCGGCCACTTTGGCCAGCGCCGCTGAGGCTTCCTGCACCGGCGCGCAGAAAGCGTCCAGCGTCTCGTTGATTCCACCTACCAGTTCCCGGAAAGCGCCCTGGAACTTCGCGGCATTCCCCCTGCGATTCAGATCGCCTTGCCGCGCCGCCTCGACCGTCGCGCTGGTTTCCGCCAACAGGCCTTTCACCGTTTCGATCAAGCCGTTAAACGTACTGGCCAGATTTCCCAATTCGCTTCCCGAATGATAGTCAAGCGTTTGGTTGACGTCCCCGGCCGCGAGCTTCCGCGCAACTTCGACCAGCAACGCCAGAGGACGCGTGATGATCCGGGCGATGGTGAAACCAAGCACGATGGCTAACAGCACGGCCAGTCCCATCAGGGTTGCGGCGGCCTTTTCGGCGGAACGCGCGGTCGCGTCCACCTCGGCCGACGACTGCTTCATGATGTCCAACTCCTGGCGCAGCAGTTCCGCCATCAACTGTTCCCGCTTGCCTTGCAGCTTGTTCAGGGTGTCGATTTGCGCGATGCCTTGCTCGCGATGATGCGCGCGCAGCAGCTCCACCACCTTATCCTGAGCGTTCGCGTTGAGATAGTATTCCTCCCGTAAAGACGCGGCCTTCGCCTTCATGTCTTCTACCACCAGGCATTTTTGAAATGCGTCCAAATCCGCCAGAAAAGCCTCGCGGTTCTTGTGCAGCTCGTCGATGCGGACTTCCAGGTCTTGATCGCTCTGGGCCAACATCGCGTTGCGTATCGACTTACCGGCCGTGGTCAGCTGCAGATGCCCATCCTTGAGGTAGTTCAGCCCCAGCACGTGATGTTCATACATGTCACGCGTCCGCGCGTTTAAAGCCGAGAGGTTACGAATGCCCTCCAGCCCAAGGATGCACAGCAGCGCCGCCATCACGCCGAAGCCGAGCATCAGCTTGGTGGCTGTCTTACGATCTCGAAACCATTGCATTGTGTTTCTCCATTTGGTCGTTAAAACTCTTCGAAAGCGCTGTCGTCGGCCGAGGCCTTGGCCAAACTAACGAGCGAGGAACTTTGCGTCCGAGGCGTGGATTTGTACTGTTTTTTCGGAACAGGCTTCTTACTATCGATCGCGATCTGACTTCCCGTCAGCCGGAAGCGCGCGACCATGGCCTGTAACTGTTCGGCGCTGGAACTGAGACCCTGCGCGGTGGAGGACATTTCTTCGGTTTGCGCCGAATTGGCCTGCGTTACCTGATCCATCTGCATGGTGGCTTTGTTCACCTGCTCGATGCCGGTGGCTTGCTCCTGCGAAGCGGCTGCGATCTCCGCCACAATGTCGGTTACCCGTTTCACCGATTGCACGATTTCAGACAGCGTCTGCCCGGAACGATTCACCAGTTCCGATCCGTTCTCGACCTTCTGTACCGAATCCTGTATCAGACCCTTGATCTCCTTGGCCGCCGTCGCGCTGCGCTGGGCCAGGTTCCGGACTTCCGACGCCACCACCGCGAATCCGCGTCCCTGCTCGCCGGCCCGCGCCGCTTCCACCGCGGCGTTCAGAGCCAGGAGATTGGTTTGGAACGCGATCTCATCGATGGTGGTGATAATGTCGGCGATGCGCTTGGAGGATTGGTTGATTTCGCCCATGGCTTCCACAGCGGCATTCACTACATGTCCGCCTTTTTCCGCCGCTTCGCGCGATCCGGCGGAGAGCTGACTGGCTTGCCGGGCGTTCTCGGCATTTTGTTTTATGGTGGAGCTGATCTCTTCCAGACTCGACGCGGTTTCTTCGAGACTGGATGCCTGCTCCTGCGCGCCGCTTGCGATCTCTTCCGACGCCGACGACAGCTGCTGAGCCGTATCCGCTACATGTTCGGCTGAACCCTTCACTTCCAGCATCGCCGTCTGCAGCTTTTCGATCGTCGCATTCAACGAAGTCTTGATCATTGCGAAGTCTCCCGGAAAGTCCCTCGCGATGCGAATCGTAAGATCCCCATTCGCTACTCTTTCCAAAACCGAGCCACTTTCGGAGACCACTCGCTTCACCACTTCCAGTTGCTCCGAAAACGCCTGGGCCAGCTTTCCGGTTTCGTCCTTGTAGGGATAATCTACGGTCTGATCGGTGTCCCCGGCTGCTAACTTTCGAGCTACCTGGACCATATTTGCAAGCGGCCTGGAAATCATTCGGGCGATGAACAAGCCTAGCCCTATCGCTAGTGCGATCGCACCGAGCACGATACCCACCATACTGTTACGGGTCGCTTCGAAAGCGGACTCGGCGTTTTCAACCGCCCCATTCATGAGCGCTTGTTTCATCTTGGAAAGTTCACCCACAACCTGGTCTGCGTGCGCGGCTGCGGAGACCAGAAGCGGCAGGTCCGCCAACGCCTCCTGGCGATGGTTCTCGCGCATCTGAGCGATAAAATGGTCTTGCGCGGAGCACATTTCTCGCCACACCTTTTCCGCCTCCGCCGCCTTCGTTCTGCCAGCTTCGGTTTGCAGGGTTTTGCGAAATTGTTCGAAATTGTCTTCAAACTGCTGCCGGTGACTGAACAAGTCTTCTTCGCTGGTCTTAAGCTCGAGAGCGTTCGCCGCAACTTGGACTCTGCGAATGGCACGGCCAGTCGCCGTCAGATGCGTGTTGGCCTGCTCCAGATGCATAACGCCCAAGGCTTGGTTCTGGTGCAAGCCACGCAGCGACTCTTGAATCTTCGCCATGCCTCGGATGCCCATAAATCCTACTGCGCCCAGGATGAAGGCCAGAAATCCGAAGCCCAACAAAAGTTTAGTTGCCGTATTTCGATTGCGAAACCATTGCATGATCGTTCTCCTAATTGCTCCCCGCCGTGACGGCAACTTCTTCCTCGCTCAATAGCTTGTCGATTTCAAGCAACACCGCCAGCTTTTCACCGATACTGGCGACGCCGCTGATGAACCGGGTGTCGCAGGAAGCCCCGAAATCCGGCGCGGGGCGAATATCGGAAGCCGCAATGTTCAGAACATCGCTGACCGCATCTACCACCAGCCCGGAAACTTTCTGGCCCACCATCACCACGATGATCACCGAGAATTTTCCGTATTCGACGGCTTCCATGCTGAACTTGGCGCGCAAATCGACCACCGGCACTACGGTGCCGCGCAGGTTCATCACGCCCTTAACATGTTTTGGCGCGTTCGGAATGTGGGTGATCGCGGAATTTCCCTTGATTTCCTGCACTCTCAATATGTCCATGCCGTATTCCTCGGTTCCCAGGCTGAAAGTAAGAAACTGATTCACGTCCCCGCCGTAATCCGCCGTCTCTCGTTGTTCCATGGTTTTCTGTTTCCTTTGCTTTAAGCTGCCCTGAGGTCTTCGCCGTTCCGGCGCGAAATCTGCGCAAGACCGGCGGCGTCCAAAATCAGCGCCGCCCGTCCGTCGCCCAAAATCGTCGCGCCCAGAACGCCCTCTACCTTGCGGTAATGGGCCTCCAGACTCTTGATGACGACTTGTTGCTGCCCCAGTAACTCATCGACCAGCAATGCGAAACGGTGACCGGCGTGTTCGACGATCACGGTGAGTCCGCGGCACGGATCCACCACCTCGGTCTGGATGCCGAACAACCGGTGCAGTCGAACCAGCGGTAGCGCCTCGCCGCGCACCATCACGGCTTCGCCCCGGCCGGCCACGGTTTTCACTTGCTCTTCCCTGGGGCGAATGGACTCGCTGATGGCCACCAGCGGGACCACGTAAGTCTCTTTTCCCACCCGCACCGATAATCCATCCAGAATCGCGAGCGTCAGCGGCAATTGAATCCGCACTCTGGTGCCATGACCCGGTTGAGCCACCAGAGTGACCGAGCCGTTCAGCGCCTCCACATTGCGCCGGACCACGTCGAGACCTACACCCCGCCCGGAAAGGTCGCTGACTTTCTCGGCCGTCGAGAAACCGGCGCTGAAGATCAGGTCGCAGCACTGGGCTTCGGTAAGCGAATCGCTCTCCGCGATCAGTCCGCGCTCGATGGCTTTGCGCCGGATGCGATTGGCGTCGAGGCCCCGGCCGTCGTCTGAAATTTCCACAATCACGCTGCCGGCTTGATGAAATGCCTCTAAGCGGATCAGCCCCTGCTCCGGTTTTCCGTTGCTTGCCCGTTCGTCGCCCGGCTCGATGCCATGATCAATCGCGTTGCGAATGATATGGGTTAGCGGGTCGCTCATCTGCTCCACTACGCCTTTGTCGAGCTCGGTATCCTCGCCTGCCATCTCGAGCCGGACGTTTTTGGAAAGCTGGATCGAAAGATCGCGCACCAGTCGCGGAAACCTGCCAAAAATATGTCCGATAGGCAGCATGCGCACGCTCATCACCCGCTCCTGCAATTCGCGGATGTGTCGTTCCATCTGGGCGATCGCCTCTTGGAGCTCGCCCAAGCGGGCGGGCGAGAAGTTGCGCACAATCTGATGCGCCATGGATTGTGCAATGACAAGCTCGCCTACCAGATCCACCAGCTTGTCCACTTTGGAAGTCGCAACGCGAATGGAAGCGTCGCGCGCGGCTTGCCCAGAGGGGGGCGGGGGCGCGGGCTGAGCGGCGGCCTCCAATTCCTGGTGTTCGGCTTCAATCCGGATCTCGGCGCCATCCTCGACGAACGCAAAAACATCCTGGATCTCGGCGGATGTCTTCGAGGTTGCGATCCGCAGTTTCCACGCGAGATAACACCGCTCCGGATCCAGGTCATCGAGCGACGGCAATTTTCCGAGATCCAATTCAGGCGATGCACCCGCTGATCCAAGCGCGGCCAAATCGCGCAAGATGAGCAACCGATCCATCCCCTGCGAAAAGCTATTGGCCGCCGGCCGGAACTGCACGCAAAACGTTTGCGTTCCGGACTGAGGCTGCGTGCGGTCCGTTTGCCGCACTTGCGCGCGTTCTTTGTCCGGGAGCGCACCGGCCCGCTGCATCACCAACAACTCCTCAAGCACGCCCTGCATGCGAGCGGGCGCCGCCGAGTCATGGGCGGCCGCAGCCAACAGTTCGCGCAACACGTCGTTGGCACGCAACAGCACGTCGGTCAATTTCGCCGTCACCGTAATTCCGCCGGAACGAAGTTGATCGAGCAGGCTCTCAAGCGCGTGCGTAAACCGCGCCACGTCGTCCAAACCGAACATCCCGGCGGCGCCCTTGATGGAATGAGCGGCTCGGAAAATTGCATTGAGCAGCTCGGGGTCGAACGATCCCTGATCTAAACGCAGGAGTCCGGCTTCCATCTCGGCCAGATGTTCGGTGGACTCCTGGAAAAACGTTTCTCGAAAATTGTTGATGTCGACTTTCATGGCTCGGTTCCGATGCTTTATGGCAATACGCGCGCGATGGTTTGCAACAGTTTTTCCGGATGAAAAGGCTTCACCAGCCATCCGGTCGCACCCGCGGCCTTGCCCTCCTGTTTCTTGGAATCCTGCGACTCGGTGGTCAACATCAACACCGGCGTTCCTTTGCTCTGCGGCCGGCTCCGCACATGCTTGATGAAGGTGATGCCGTCCATCACCGGCATATTCAGGTCGGTGACAATCAGATCCACTCGTGGCGCGGTGTCGAGCTGCGCCAGCCCCTCCTTGCCGTTCGATCCCTCCACGACGGCAAATCCCGCTTGCTTGAGCGTGAAGGACACCACCTGCCGGATGGAGGTGGAATCGTCGACGATCAGTATGGTTTTTGCCATTTAGAAGAGCTCCACACCATCCATATCGTTGTCGTTCTCCTTAGCCGCGCTACCGGTGTTTTGAAGATCCCGCTCGGACTCCATGGTGTAGCGGGCTTCCAGGCGCGCCCCTACTTCCTTGCGCCGAGTTTCTCCCAGCACCGGCGTCTGCCGCGATAAATATTCGAGCGGCAGATGGATGTTCTTGCGCATTTCCGCCAACTCATCCGCCACGTGGCCGAGCCTTTGACCGACCGCGTCCTGGAACTGCAGCGCCACTACGGCGCGCGAAATTTCGCCCGCCAGCTTTTCGCTGCCCGCCACGGTGGATGCGAGCGTCGTCTCCATCTCGGAATGCGTGCGCGTAAGCTCGCCGAGCGCCGCCTCCAGCTCCGAGCGGCTGGCCTGCAGGGTCGCGACGCTCATGCGCCCCATTTCGTCCAGGCTTTCCGAGGCTGCCGCCGCTTTGGCGCGCAACTGCCGCATCTCCTCCACCACGTGTCCGGTAATCTGTTCCGAGCGGAGGGCCTGCGCCGCGATGGCATCGGCCACCACTTCAAATGCCGCTCCCTGATCCCCAAAATGCGCGGCCTCCACCTTCGCGTTCAATGCCACGAGCTTGCTGCCGAAAGAAATGCGATCGATTTCCGTCAGCGATTTCACGATCACCGCAGCCGTGCTCTCCATTTGCTGCATGTGTCCGATCACCTGCGCGGAGATTTCCTGGCCGCGTTCGATCTGTTTTTGCAGCTCGCCCAGCGTGTGCCGGGAGGCTGCCAGCAATGTCTCGATTCCCGAGCCCTTATCGGAACCAAGCAACCGCGATGCGCCGGCCACGCTTTCACGCGCGCGCGCCACCATGCCTTCGAAGCCGCCGCAGACTTCGTTTACTGCCTCTTCTACCTGCTGAATGCTTTGGCGAATCTGGGTTTCGAGGCCCGGCAAGTGCGGCCAGTGCCCGGCCACTTCTTCGGCTAACTCAGCCAGTTTGCGGGCGCGGCTGCCCAAAAATTTCGTGCCCCAATGCGTCCAGAAGCTCATACCGCTGGCTTTCGCGCGCTTTTCCGTTTTTTCCGCGGCTGTGCGATGGCCGCTTTTGAATCCAGGCCGGGCGCTGGGAAATGGGCTTCTGCGCCGGCCCAAGCCAAATATTCGCGGATCTCGCCACTTTCTCCGCGGAGACGCAGCGATCCGGCACCATGTTCGAGTGCTAGTTTCAGGGCCAGCAGAATTTGAATCACCCAACCGTCCAGAAACTCAGCCGCGCTCAAATCCACCACCACGCTTCCACCGGTCATGGCTAAATCGAGCGCCATCCGGTGCAGTTCGCGCGCCAGATCCAGATGCAGCTTTCCGCGCAGCGTCAGCACGCTGTCCGGTTCTTCCCGACAAATAGAAAAAGCGGCTTCCGAAGAATCCATCGCCCGGGTCCCTTCTTTGGCGGGCTAGGAGCTAATTAGCCGCCGGTCCTGCCACAAGGGGCATATCGGCGAAGAGGAAGTAGTCTTGAATCAGAGATGTAACTACGTATTCTGCATCACGGAACGTCTGCGGACCGGGACTATTTCATGGGGGAGCAGCAGGGTGTCGTCACCGGTTTCGGTTCCATGAGCTCGGCGCGCGTCAGGTTCGGATCGTACAGATTCAGTTGCCATTTTCCGTCGCGCCCGATTTTCGGTTGCTCGATGTGCATGCCCCGACCAGTGAGAGTTTTATATCCATCGGCGACACTCGGTACCACGAGCGCGAGATGGTGCATGACGCCGAGTGTGCGCGGCGACGGATTGTGAACGTTCAGCATGTACTCTAACCAGTCGGTGCCTTCGGGGACGCGCATGTCCACCCAGTCCGTACGATCATCCTTCATTCCGCCGTGCCACGTTTCCCGAAAACCAAGAATATCGCGGTAAAACTTATCCGCGGACTCCTGGCTGGCAACGGTTACTCCCACGTGAATTATACGATTCGAGATTCGGGAATCCGGCAGAAACTTTCCGAAATTTTTCTCATGCAGAGAACCGGGCAGATATTGAACGAACTCCACGTTGTGGCCATCCGGGTCCGGAATCATAAAGCTCAGATTTCCATCCCGGCCGGGTTTCACGGTCTCGGGTACCTTAACGCCGTGGGCCGCCAGATAATCGCGGAGTTGTCGGGCGTCGGTGGTTTCGAAAGCGATGTGCGATAAACGGTCCTCGGTGTCGCCTTTGAGTTCGGGAAAGACCTCTATATATTGATGATCGTTGACCTTGAAATAGGTGAGCAGGAGGCCGCCCGAGGTTTTATCCAGCGTGAACGGTTCCTGGAAGCCCAAGTCGCGGCCATAAAAATTGCGGGCGGCGGCCAGGTCATTGGTCTTGAGCCCGATATGGGCCACGCCCAGGATATCCGGACGCTTTACTTCGGTGGTCTGGGCGAGCGCCCACGCGGCGGCGATGGCAGAACAACAGAAAACTCGGCGGAGCATTTTCAAATGGTACACCCGCTGTGGCCGCCCCTACGAACCGCGACCGCGAGGGAGCGCTACCAAGAGCGTTCGTATTAGTGCTCCCTTGCGGTCGCGGTTCGGTCGCGGCGCTAGACCTTGTCTAAGATGAGCTTTTTCATCCGCCGGATCTCCTGCTCGTCCCGCTTATAAAAAGTCCATTGTTTAATCCGCTTTCCTTGAATCAGCCCCGCCGCGGCCAAAATCTTCAAATGTTCACTTGCCGTGGGCTGGCTGACGCGCAGTTTCCGTGCGATCAGGAGTCCGCATACGCCGTCCTTCACCAGGTCGCCGTCAACTTGAGGCGGAAACTCCTTACGTGGGCGTTTCAGCCAATCCAGGATCTGGAGCCGCCGGTCGTTGGCTAAGGCTCGCAAGACGAGGTCAAGATTCA
>DATGIH010000171.1:0-9700 GCA_035295865.1 Bryobacteraceae bacterium | reverse complement strand
AGCGGAAGATTCCCGAAGTGCTGATCACCATGCACCTGGAGCAGAAGCTGACCAAAGAGCAGATTTTCGAGTACTACGCGAATCAGGTGCCGCTCGGAAATCGCGGGAGCTTCGGGATTCGCGGATTCGGCGAAGCGGCCGAGGTGTTTTTTGGCAAAGATGTATCGCGGCTGAACCTGCCGGAATCGGCCACGCTGGCGGGATTGATTCAGCAGCCGAGCTTCATCAATCCGTACCGCTGGCCGGAACGTGCCAAGCAGCGCCGGAATTTGGTGCTGAAGATGATGCGCGAGAACGAGTACATCAGCGATACCGATTATGAGCGCGCGATTGCGGCTCCCCTGGAGTTGGTCCGGCAGACGACGCTCGAGGCGAGCGACGCACCGTACTTTGTGGATCTGGTGAACGACGCGCTGGTCGAGAAGTTCCCGGATACGAATTTTCAAACCACGCCTTACCGCGTGTACACCACGCTCGATCAAAATCTGCAGCGGGATGCGGCGGAAGCGGTCCGGATCGGCATGGAGGAGGCGGACAAGCGGATTCTACATCGGAAGAAGCGGGATCCGAGTTATCCGGATCCGCAGTGCGCGCTGATCGCGCTGGATCCACAGACCGGAGAAGTGCGGGCGCTGGTCGGCGGCCGCAATTATGGCGCGAGCCAGCTCAACCGGATTCTGGCGAAGCGGCAGCCGGGTTCGTCCTTCAAGCCGTTTGTCTATGCGGCGGCGCTCAACACAGGATTGCAGGGCGGGAATCTGCTGATTACTCCCGCGACGATGGTCACTGATGAGCCGACGACGTTTTGGTACGACGGGAAGCCCTACGAGCCGAGCAATTTCGAACACAAGTTTTACGGCAACATTTCGCTGCGCGATGCGATGGCGCATTCGCTCAACGTCGCGACGGTAAAGGTGGCGGAGCAGACGGGTTTCGATGCAGTGGTGGATCTGGCTCGCAAAGCAGGCCTCAATATGGCGATCCAGCCGACGCCTTCGGTGGCGCTGGGTGCTTACGAAGTGACGCCGCTTGAAATCGCGGGCGGCTACACGATGTTTGCGAATCACGGCATTTATTCGAAGCCGTATTTCTTAAGCAGCATTTTGAACGAGAAGGGCTCGAATATTTTTGAGTCGACGCAGGAGCATCGGGCAGTGCTGGATCCGCGGGTGACCTTCTTAATGGACCAGTTGCTGGAAGAAGTGGTGCGCAGCGGAACGGGCGCAGGGATGTATGGGCGCGGGATCAATTTTCCGGTGGCGGGGAAGACCGGAACTTCGCACGATGGCTGGTTCGCCGGATTCACGTCGCGGCTGATTTGCGTGGTGTGGGTGGGCTTTGACGACAACCGCGAGCTGAACCTGGAAGGCGCGCACTCGGCGCTGCCGGTGTGGGCGGAGTTCATGAAGCGCGCGCATGAGCACCGGGAATATCGCAACGTGACGGAGTTCGAGCCGCCGGCGGGAGTGGTGAGCGCGCAGATCGATCCGCTGAGCGGCCAGCTTGCGACGGCTTCCTGCCCGAAAGTCCGGACGGAATACTTCATTGAAGGCACGCAGCCGGTGGAGATGTGCCCGCTGCACGGCGGTGGTGGCACGCAAGTGGCGAGCTGGGAGACGGCACCCACGGGTCAGGCGCGCGACCGGTCGAGCGGCGCTTCGGCCCAGCCCCGGGAGCGGGTGGCGCAGGATGGGACGCCTACCATGCAGGAGCCTCCTCCTAACAATCCGCCTAAGCCAAAAAAGAAGAGCCTACTTGACAGACTTAGGAGTATATTTAAATAGATGCGCGGAGCTTAGCCTGGGGGCGGCACTCCGGGGGTGTGGCGTTGAGGTCTAATGCTTGGCGCGAAGTAGCCGATTGAAAAGGGGAGGCCGGGTATGCTTTCCAGGCTTAGTTTTCTCGCCGTTAGTTTTGGGATGGCGTTTGCGACCGTAAGCGCCTTCGGACAATCCACTTCTCAAAAGACAACAACTCCGCCGGATGGGCTGATCGCCGAGTCCAGAACGGGGCAGCAGTCGGCGGTTCCGCCGAAGCCCGCCACCATTATCACGCCGGAGCTGCGTGGGGACATTTTCATGGCCAAGAAAATGTACCGGGAGGCCGTGGAAGCGTACAAAGAAGGGCCGCACGATTCGGCAATCCTGTTGAATAAGACGGGGATTGCCTATCATCAAATGCTGCAACTCGAAGTTGCGGAAAAATACTATCGGCTTTCGGTGAAGGCGAATCCGCATTATGCCGAGGCGATTAACAACCTGGGCACCATTTATTTTTCGCAGAAGAGTTATCGCAGGGCCGTGGGCGAATACAAGAAAGCGCTGCGCATTACGCCGACGTCCGCATCGATCTGGAGCAACCTCGGTTCGGGATATTTCGAACGCAAGGATTACAAGCGCGCGGCGGAAAGCTGGCAGAAGGCGCTCGCGATCGATCCGGAAGTTTTCGACAATCGCAGCACGCAGGGAGTGCTGATCCAGCAGCAGACGGTGGAGGAACGCGCCAAGTACCATATGGCCTTGGCACGCACTTACGCGTTGGCTGGCATGGACGATCATGCGCTGACCTGCATCCGGAAGGCGCTGGAAGAAGGCTTCAAAGAGAAGAAGAAATTAACCGACGATCCGGCGTTTGCGCGGCTGAGGGACCTGCCTCAGTTCAAAGAGCTGATGGCGATGGAACCGCGTGTTCTGTAGCAGATCGCTTTTTCTATTTTCTTTCACGATCGTATCGGTTTCGTTATTTGATTCGTGCAATCGCAGCCGCAGGCCCAGCGTAGAACGTTTGGCTGTAACCGCATTTGAGAATCTAGGCTCGGATTCCAAGCTCGATTGGTTGGGCCGGGCTGCGTCCTCCGCGTTGGTCTACGATCTGGCCCCCGCCCGCGATCTGTTCGCGGAATCCGTGGATTCTGTGCCCGCAGCACTCTCTGTGCAGGCATCGCGTGCGCTGGAAGCGTATTTTTCGCAGCGCAACGGGCAACTGACGCTTCACGCAACGCTGGAGAATCTCGGTAAGACGAAGACGCTGGCAAGCTATGAACTAAGCGGTCCGGCGGCCGAGGGCGTGTTGCCGTTGGTCAATCGGCTCGCGAAGCTACTGAGCGGATCGGCCCGGGCTTTCGGAACCGCGAATCCGGATGCTTTTCGATCCTACGGGGCGGCCATTAGCGGAGCAAACGGCGCGGAAGCGATGATCCATGACTTGGAAGCGGCGGTTGCGGCGGATCCGCATTTTGCGCAGGCTCGTCTGTTGGATGCGCGGCTGCTGCTGTCGCAAGGAAAGCGTGACGAAGCGGGGAAGCAGTTGCAGGCGGCGCGCGCTGCGGATCCGGATGCGATCGATCGAGCGGAGATCGATTATTTCGCGGCGGTGATGGCTGGCGATCTGGAAGGGCGCGCGAAGTCGCTGGAAGCGCTGACGCAGCAAAGTCCGGCGAACCTGGGCTGGGTTCGGGAATTGGCTGAGTTGAGATTGGCGCAACGGCGGTTTTCAGAAGCCGCGCAAAGCTACGAGGCAGCCACGCGCTTGTCGGCGGATGACGCCGAACTTTGGAATCAGCTCGGATACACATACGCATTTGAGTTGGATCTGGCAAGCGCGGTTCGCGCATTGGAGCACTATGAACGGATGCTTGGGCCGGGGAATGCGAACGCTCTGGATTCGTTAGGGGAAGTGAGGTACTTCTTAGGCGATTTCACGGAGGCGGGGAAAGACTTTTTGGAAGCGGAAGAGAAGAGTCCGGCGCGGCGGGGCGAAGAACTGCAAAAGCAAGCCCAATCCAAATTGATGCTCGGCGATTTGGCGGGTGCGGACACGACTTTTCAGAAATACCTGGCGCTGGCCCAACCTTCGCAGCGAAACGAGGCTGAATTGGAGTTGGCGCAATGGGAATTTTTGACGGGCCGGCGCAAGGCAGCCATGGGGAGGCTGGAGCGATTGATTCCGGCGCTCGCTGGGGATGGGCAGTCGCTTGCATCCAGCCAGCTTGCGCTTTGGAAATTGCAAACTGGTGACGCGAAACAGGGCGCGGAACTCGCACAGAAAGCCGCCGGTTTGGCGCAGGATACGCGGACGCGCGCATTGGCGGCGATTTGCCAGGCGATGGCGGCGGGGTCCGCGGATGCATCGGCGCCTCCTCTGTTACGGGCCTACGCGCTGCTGTTTGCGCGCAAATTCGCCGAGGCGGTACAGCCTCTTGAAACCATTTATCGCGAAACCCCGCCTGCCGGGGATGGACAAATCCGCACGCTCTTAGCGTGGGCTTACACTGGCGCGGGCCGCGATGCGGATGCGCGTCCGCTGGTTCAACTGTATCCGCTAGCCTTGTCGTCCGGCGATCGATTTTTTGCTTCGCTCATCTTTCCGCGATTTTTGTATTTGCGCGGCGAAGTTTTGCAGAAGGAAGGCAAACGGTCGGAAGCAAAGCAGGTTGTCGAGCTGTATCTGAAGTATGCGGGCGATGTGCCGGATATTTTTGAGCAACGGCGCTTGGTGCTCAGTGAGAAGTAGCCTCAGAATTTCCAACGGAGTAGCCAACCAATACCACTACGCGTCAGTACGCCGGGCCTCTGGGAACAAGCACCCGGTCTGGATATCGTGAGGTATGGAAATGCGATACATCGGTTCCGGTTTTGGAATTCTTCTAGGCTTGGCTGCATGGATTCAAGGCGCCGAACCAAAGCGGAAAGCGGCGTTTCGAAGCGACTCGTACGTAGTTTTGATCAATGCCACGGTGCTGGATCGGATGGGCCGGCCGGTAACGGGCTTGTCCCGCGATCGCTTTCATCTCTTTCAAGACAAGACGCAACGGCCTATCACGTACTTCGCTGAAGAGGAAGTACCGGTTTCGCTCGCGATTGTATTCGATGCCAGCGGCAGTATGAACGCAAATATTGCGGGCGCGCGCAAAGCGCTGCGGGCGTTGCTCAATGGATCGAATCCAAAGGATGAATTTTGTCTGATTACGCTGGCGGACCGTCCGGAGCTCACGGTTCCGTGGAGCACGAATGACTCGTTGATCGAAGAGCGCGCGCTATTCCGTGCGCCGCATGGGCAGACAGCACTCCTGGATGCGATTTCACTGGCGCTGGCGCAAACCAAGAAAGCCTCGAATCCGCGGCGTGCGATTCTGGTGGTCTCCGATGGGGGAGACAATAATAGCCGGTATACGGAGCGCGAAATTGCGGAAGCACTGGAAGAGGGCGACGCGCAGATGTATGCGGTGGACATGACGGAGCGGCCCTATTACGCAGGGCCCACGGCAGAAGAGATGGGCGGTCCGGATCTGCTCTCGCGGCTGAGCGAGCGTGGCGGCGGGCGCTATTTTGCGGCACACGATGAGCGCGAGTTGCGCGGCGTAGCGGATCGCATTAGCAAGGAATTGCGCTCGGAGTACGTCCTGGGATTTGTGCCGCCCGAAGGAATCAAGGATGGAAAATTCCATCACGTGCAGCTGCGCGTAGAGCGGGACGGGCCAAAGCTTTCGGTTTATTGGCGTCCCGGTTACCGCATACCCAATCATTAACGCTCAAGAACGGTTCGTCCCTGCCGATACGGATAGCAGAGGCGAACAATGCCGGAAGACATCGGCATCAAAGTACAAATCATCTCTTGGCTAGCCACTCCTCTTTTGACGATTTTGTGCATCAAGATCGCGGAGCGGGTCGCGGCGCGCCGGCATCGACGCGGGCACTGATTCATTCTTCCATGAGTTAATTCACATTCGTAGTATTCGTGCCGAGAAGTGCAGCATGCACATATTTTCTGCGGCGCGGATTATTCCGGCGATCGCCGGTACCGCACTTTATATTTCTATTTTCCCCTCTAGCGTAACGGCACAAAATTCCGATGCAACAAAACCGGGCACTTCTGTTTCGGCAAACGCCAACTCGGAAGAGCCGAGACATTTGCTTCCGAAGTCGATCACGCTGAGTGGGCAAATTCGAGAACGCTGGGAGAGTTATCAGGGTCCGAGCAGCTTTGTCTCGACCACCGCGAACTCTTACGTGGCATCACGTATTCGTTTGGGAGTGGCTTACAAGCCGCTTTCGTGGCTGCGATTTTTCGGTGAGACTCAGGATTCGCGGGTGTTGTTCTATAAAGTCAAACCGTCGGGATCGGTTTCGGATCCGTTCGACTGGCGCCAGGGATATGTGGAAGTGGGCGCGCTCGAAGGCAACGGCGTGAGTGCGCGAGTGGGCCGGCAGGAGATCCACATCGGTTCAGAGCGGCTGCTGACCTCGGGAGACTTCTCGAATGTCACCAAGCCCTTCAACATGGCGTTGGGGACGATCACTTATGGATCTTTTTCCACACAATTGCTGGCCGGTTCGATCATCCTGGTGGACCCCGCTAGGGAAGATCGAAGCAGGCCGGGTGAACACGTTTACGGCGATTACTCCACTTTTAAGAAGTTGATCCCGGGCGCGAGTGTCGAGCCTTACGTGTTCGTAAAGACGGCGTTGAACGTGAAGAGTAAAGATGGCGCCGTGGGAAATGCAGACATTGTCTACGCGGGTGGACGCGTCATTGGCAAAATCCGGAAGGACTTTGACTACAGCGTGGAGGCGGTTCGGGAAGCGGGCTCTTACGCGAACGATTCGATGGAGGCTTGGGGCTATATCGCAGGCGGCGGTTGGACGAATGCGCGTTTGCCCTGGAAACTGCACTTCAGCACGGAATACGCGTTCGCGTCCGGCGACAGCGGCGCCAAGGATGGAAGGCATGAAAGCTTCGACATACTTTACGGCGCTCAACAGCCTCCGACCAGTCTTACGGGAATGTTCTGCTGGCGCAATATTGAAGACTTGCGGGTGGGCGGAGATTTTTCACCGTGGAAGAAATTACTTTTCAAGGTTGCTTATCGCGATTATTGGCTGGCGACGATCAAAGATGGCTTGTACAATGCCGCCAACGGTCAGGTCGTTCTGAATCGGAAGGCAACGAGCAACCATGTAGGAGACGGCGTGGACGCGCAGGCTGTGGTGGCAGTCAATGGAAAGACGAGCGTCGGGTTCGGACTCGGGACATTGAATCCGGGCGAGTACTTGATTCAATCGAAGAAGACCAGCGAGTATTATTATCCGTTTGTGTTTTTGACTCGGAAGCTGTAAGGGAACGATGCTGCGGCGTCGCCAGGAGTGGCGACGCTGCACGTAAGGGTGCGTGCGCTACTGGTCCCAGGGTTTAGGGGATGCGGGTTCGTCGCGGTGTTCTACGCGATCGTAGAGATGTAGGTCAGATGTAGTTCCCAGGCCTTGGTTGTAAAGGCTGGTCAGTCCTAATCCTTCCTTTAAATCTTCCTCGAAATCGTGCAGAGCTTTTAGTTGCTCGGCGCGGGCGGGAACGCGGATGTGCGATGGGGTCCGCCAGAACATTTGATATCCGCCATTCACAAGCAAGCCAATTTCCTTGCCGATAATCAATCCGGCTTTGTTGACGTGTGGACGTTGGCCTGAGCGGTCTTCAATAACGGCTCCGATTCCATCGCGGCTAACTTGGGCTTTGCCGGCGCCGACGGAATCGATTTTGAATCCGAACTTCTTCAGGCTTTCGATGCGCTCGGTGAAAGACGGCTCGCGGGGCGTTTCTCGGCGGAAGAACATGTCACCTAATATAATGCCAGAGTGCCATTTCTCTTGTCTCTGGATGAAGGAACCACGAGCGCGCGCGCGGCGCTGTACGACGAAGCGGGGCGGCGGACGCTGATGGAGTCCGTGCCGATTCAGTGCCATTATCCGCATCTGGGTTGGGTAGAGCAGGATGCGGAGGAAATATGGCGATCACAGATTGAAGCGGTGTTGCGCGTGGTGGCGCGAGAATCCGGCGGAGCGAAGTCGATTGCGGCGATTGGGGTGACTAACCAGCGCGAAACGACAGTCGTATGGGATCGGAAGACGGGCAAGCCTGTGGCTCCGGCAATTGTGTGGCAATGCCGGCGGACGGCGGCGTTTTGCAACGAACTTGCCGCAACTCCGGCGGCGAAAACCATCGCGCAAAAGACCGGACTGGTGATCGACGCTTATTTTTCCGGTAGCAAGATCCGGTGGATTTTGGAGAATGTTCCGGATGCGCGGCAGAAGGCGCAGGATGGCGAGCTGTTGTTCGGCAACGTGGATACATGGCTGATCTGGCGGCTCACTAACGGCGCGGTGCATGTTACGGATTATTCGAACGCATCGCGGACGATGCTGATGGATTTGGAATCCGGCGAATGGTCGCAGGAGTTGTTGGATGTATTCGAGATTCCGAAAGCTATGCTGCCGAAGATTGTTCCCTCGAGTTTTGTGGTGGGCGTAACCGCAGCGGAGCATTTGGGCGTGGAGATTCCGATTGCGGGAATCGCGGGCGATCAGCAGGCAGCGTTGTTTGGGCAGGCGTGTTTCCGGCCTGGATTGTCAAAAAACACGTACGGCACGGGATGTTTCGCGCTGATGCATACGGGAGGGCGGAGGCCGGTATCGAAGAATAAGCTGCTGGCGACTCGGGCGGCGTCCACCGGTGGAGCGGAGTTCGCGGTAGAGGGAAGCATTTTTATCGCGGGAGCGGCCATCCAGTGGCTGCGGGATAAGTTGGGCATCATCGCGAGCGCGGCGGAGAGCGGGGAACTGGCGCAGACGGTGGAGAGCGCGGGCGGTGTCTATTTTGTTCCAGCTTTTGTGGGCTTGGGCGCGCCGCATTGGGATTCGAGCGCACGCGGGATGCTGACGGGCTTGACGGCGGCGACTGGAAGGGCGGAGATCGCACGAGCGGCGCTGGAGGGAATCGCTTATCAGACGCGCGAGTTAGTGGAAGCGATGGAGGCAGATAGCGGGGAATCGCTGAAGGAGCTGCGCGTGGATGGCGGCGCGGCGGCGAGCGATTTTCTGATGCAGTTCCAGGCGGACATTCTGGGTAAGCGGATTGTAAGACCCGCGGATAGTGAGACTACGGCGCTGGGGGCGGCTTATTTGGCTGGGTTGGCTGTTGGGTTCTTCAAGGGGCTGGGAGAAGTGGAACAGTTTTGGAGGGCGGATAAGGTTTATGAGCCCGCGATGCCGCAGGGGCGGCGAGAAGAGTTGTTTGGCGGCTGGAAAGCGGCAGTCGAGCGAGCCAGGTACAAAAACTAAAACAAATTGGCCGCAAATGAACGCGGATGAACGCGAATTTTAAAGATGCTTCGCTAGGAAATCGGCGGTGGCGTGGTAGGCTTCGAGCCAGCGCTTTTCGGTTAGGAATCCGTGGATTTCGTCGGGGAAGATTAGCTCTTCGAACTGGACGTTTTGTTTGCGCAGGGCCTCAGCTAGCATGACGGTTTGGGAGAAGGGGACGTTGCGGTCGTCGTCGCCGTGAATTAGCAGGACTGGCGAGCGCCAGGTGCTGACGGAGGCCATGGGTGACGATTCGAATGCAAGCCGGATAGCTTTGTCATCGGCAGTGCGGTCCGGGCCGCGGAAGGCGCTCCAATCGTGGACGCCGTGGAAATCGACGCCGGCTGCAAAGAGATCGGAGGCGCGAGCCAGGCCGAGAGCGGTGAGATATCCGCCATAGGAGCCGCCCCACAGGCCGATGCGTTTGGGATCGACATCCGCGCGCGTTCTCAGATATAGGCCGGCGCCGAGGACATCGTTGAATTCACTGGCGCCGGACGCTCCGTAGTTGAGCGCCTCGCGGAAGTTCAAGCCGTAGCCGATGCCGCTGCGGTAGTTTACCGAGAGCA
>DATGIH010000170.1:0-12069 GCA_035295865.1 Bryobacteraceae bacterium | reverse complement strand
TGATGGCACGATCCGCAGTCCGTGGGAACACTCGTGAAGTTCCCGTTCACGTGGCACTGAGCGCATTGAACGGAGGTGTGTGCGCCGGTGAGCGGGAATGGCGTGTTGTTGTGATTAAACGTCGCGCCGGCCCAGGATGTCGTGGTGTGGCACAGCGAGCAGTCCATCGGGAATCCCGCCGCGGCGTGTGGCGGATTGGTGGTGGATTTGAACTGTGCCTGGTGGCACGATCCGCAGTCCGTGGGCACGCTCGTGAAGTTTCCATTGACGTGGCATTGTGCGCATTGGACCGAGGTGTGCGCCCCCGTAAGTGGGAACGGCGTGTTGTTGTGATTAAACATCGCGCCGCCCCAGGACGTTGTGGTGTGGCACAGCGAGCAGTCCATCGGAAAACCTGCGGCGGCGTGCGGCGGATTGGTGGTGGATTTGAACTGTGCCTGATGGCACGATCCGCAGTCCGTGGGCACGCTCTTGAAATTGCCGTTGGCGTGGCACTGTGCGCACTGCACTGTCGAATGTGCCCCAGTAAGTGGGAACGGCGTGTTGTTGTGGTTAAACGTAGCACCCGCCCATGAGGCGGTAGTGTGACACAGCGAACAGTCCATCGGAAAACCAGCGGCGGTGTGGTTCGGATTCGTAGCCGACTTGAACTCCGTCAGGTGACAGGAGCCGCAGTTCGTCGACAAACCGGCGAATTTCCCATTGACGTGGCATTGCGCGCACTGCACGCTGGTGTGCGCGCCCGTTAGTGGAAACAGAGTCTTGCCGTGATCGAAAACCGCGCCGGCCCACGTCGCGGTAGTGTGGCAAAAAGAACAGGTGGTGGGAAAGCCCGCTGCGGCGTGGTTCGGATTGTTGGTTCCGTTGAATTCCTTCATGTGGCACGAGCCGCAATCCATGGCCAGACCAACAAATTTGCCGCCCACATGGCATTGCCCGCATTGGACCGTCGCATGCGCGCCGGTGAGCGGAAATGGCGTGTTGTTGTGATTGAAGCTGGCGCCCTTCCATTGCGCGGTGGTGTGACAGGTATCGCAGGTGGTCGGAAACCCAGCCGTCACGTGATTTGGACTGGTGGCCTGATTGAAATCCTTCAAGTGACAGCTCGAGCAGTTTGTGGAAGTGGCCGAGTACGGAGTGGATCCGACGTGGCATTGCGCACAACTCGCGCCAACGTGCGCGCCCGTTAACGGGAACTTGGTTTTGGAATGATCGAATTTCGCACCCTTCCATTGCGCCGTGGTGTGGCAGGTATCGCAAGTGGTTGGGAACCCCGCCGCCGTGTGATTCGGGTTGGTGCTTTTCTGGAAATCAGTCAGGTGGCATCCTGAACACTGCTTGGGCGCCGCCGCAAAGTTATTTCCCACGTGGCACTGCGTGCAAGCCAGGTTGGTGTGCGCACCAGAGAGCGGGAAGGGTGTTTTATCGTGCGAAAAAATAATCTGCTGCCATTGTGCAGTGGTGTGGCACAGTTCGCACGTGGTTGGCTTTCCGGTTGCCGCGTGATTTGGACTGGTGGTCTTGTTGTAATCCGTGAGGTGGCAGCCGGAGCAGTTCGCTGTTATTCCACTATAATTGCCGCCCACATGACAGGAAGCGCAGGCGACGTTGGTATGGGCTCCGGTTAGTTTGAATGCGCTCAGATTGTGGTCGAATTTCGCATTTTGCCAGTTCGTTGTGTTGTGGCAGTTCGCGCACGTTGCCGGGATATTGCCTTGCGCGTGATTCGGATTGTTGGTCTTTTGGTAATCGGGTAAATGGCAGCTCTGGCAGTCCGTGGGCGTGGTCGCGAACGATCCACTTGCGTGGCAAGCTGAGCATTGCAAGCTTACATGCGATCCGGTCAACGGGAACTTCGTCGTGTTGTGGTTAAACGTTGCGCCCAGCCAATTCACGTTTGTATGGCAGGCGGCGCAGTTGTGCGGAAATCCGGCAGCGGCGTGATTTGGATTCTGAGTTGCGTTGAAATCCGTGACGTGGCACCCAAAGCAGTCTGTCGGTGTTCCAGCAAATCGTCCGGCAACGTGACAGGCCGCGCAAGCCAGCGTGGCGTGCGCGCCCACCAACTGGAATCCGGTGAGCGCCGCGTGATTGAACTTCGCCCCTTGCCACCGGTCCACGCCGTGGCAACTCTCGCATTCGGTGGAAAGCTTGGCCGCAAGGTGATTGGGTGACTGCGTCTTTTGGTAATCGGTCAGGTGACAGCTTACGCATTGCGTGCTCAACCCGGCGAATACACCTGTGGCCGCTCCCCGATGGCAGGAATCGCAGGGTACCGCCGCATGAGCTCCGAGCAGTGGAAATCGATTCAGGTGATTCTTCACTGCGTCCGCGGATACTTGCCATCCGCGGACCGTATGGCAATCCTGGCAAGCGGCGCCGAACTGGCCGCGATGGATGTCGGCGTGGCAATCCGAGCATTGCTTACCGACCTCGGTGAAGACTTTGCTGATATGACACTGGCCGCAGGCCACGTTCTCGTGCAGCCCTCGCAAAGGGAACTTGGTTTCGGTGTTGTGGTTGAACTCCGGCTTCGCGCGAATTGGTTTCCAGCTCACGCTCGTATGGCAGCTTTCGCACGCTACATTCAGCGGACCGTGGGGATTCGCCGTCCTTTGTGGCTTAGCCGGTTGCGCGCACACAAATCCAGCAGTCGCTAAGAACAGTACCGGCAGTAGTACTTTCGGACACATCGACCTAGTTACGTGTAGAGGGCGCGTAACAGCGAGTGGAAATATAGGCTGGTACTTGTTCCAGGCTAAAATACTGCAAATACCTGACCCTACCGGGAAGTGGTGGAGTTTAGGGCTGCTTGGCGTGACAATCCAGGCAGCGCTTCAAAGCCTTGTTATAAAACACCACAGCATGGCCATTTGCGATGCCCTTCTGCGTATGGCAATCCGCGCAGGGCACTGCCTCGTGCGCGCCTTTGAGGGAAAAATTCGATTGCTTTTCGTGATTGAAAACGGACGGCCGCCACGCCGCCATCGAGTGACACGAGAGGCAGTCCACTGTCTTATCGCCGCGCTTAAACTGACCGGCGTGTGCGTCTTCGTGACAACCGGTACATTCGCTCGGCGTATTGTGGAACGCGATCGTCGTCGGGCCGTCGCCGATCACCGGTCGATGACACTCCAGACATCCCACCGCGCGATGGGCGCCCAAAAGTGCGAACTTCGTCGTGGAATGATCGAAGGCCGCCGTCTCCTTCCAGGACCGCACGTTGTGGCAAAGTTCGCAGCCCTGCTTGGAATTGCTCGTTGTGGCGCCCTGGTGCGGGTCCTGATGGCAGTTTATGCAAGCCACGGAATCGAAATGATAACGGGCTGGCGGAGCCGGAAATCGATCCACTGGGGATTTGTGACATTCTCCGCAAGCGGTGGCCGCGTGCCCGCCGGCCAGTTTGAATTGAGTTTCCTGGTGCCGCGCCAACGTGAATGTGGACGGCTTAAAACCATCCAAGGTGTGGCATAGTTCGCACTTGTTGGCGTACCGCGCGCCCTGAAACTGTCCGGCGTGCGCGTCTTTGTGGCAATCGAGACAAAGCTCATGCTGGATTTTGTAACGAGTATCTTTGCCGTGCGGTACGTGGCACTTTCCGCACTCGACCGCCGCATGTTTGCCTTGCAACGGGTAATTGCTACGTTGATGCATACTCACCGTGAACAAGGACGGTTTAAAGACATCCTCGTTGTGACAGTGCTGGCAATCCTGCCCGGGGAACTGGCCCTGGTGAGGATCGGGCGCATGACAATCCGCGCATTTCAAGTGCGCCACCGGCTCTTTGAAATTGCTGCTCTTGTGGCAATCGTTGCAGGCGGTCTTGCTATGCGCGCCGTGCAGCGGGAAAGAGGTTTTGTCATGATCGAAACCTGCGTTCGTCCGAACCGATTTCCAGCCGGATGTCGCGTGGCAGCTGTGGCATGCTGCGGCGAAAGCTCCATGGTGCGGATCTTTATGGCAATCGGCGCAGGAAGTGAACGGTATGTCTTTGTACTGCACAATGCTCTTCGCAGCTTCCGTTCGCGGATGATGGCATTGACTGCAAACCAGTTTCTGGTGCAATCCGGTCAAGGGATACCGAGTCTTCTCGTGATCAAACCCGCTGGCCGGCTTCCAACCTTCCAAAGAGTGGCAGCGTCCGCAATCGGTTCCTAATTGGGCGCGATGTACGTCTTCGTGGCAGGTTCCGCACTGCGCACTTGACAGCCCCAGATAGGTATGATTCAGATCTTTCACTCGGATGCCGGCCCGTTCCCCTTTCAAAACGTGCTGTGCGTTGTGGCATCGATTGCATGCGAGTCCGGCATGCTTGCCCAGGAGCGGATAACCGGTCTGCCGGTGATCGAACTCGCTGGCGGAAGTCTCCCATTTGACGATGTTGAAGTCCTTGCCGAAATGGTCGGTGTGGCAGCGCGCGCAATCCTCCTGGCCACTGACGTTCTTGACCACGCGAGCATGAAATCCCCGGCCGGTGGCGAGCCGCCGCCGGATTTCGGTATGGCAACTCAGACACTTAAAGCGAGGCGCCCCGGCACCAAAGATGTGGCAGGCTGCGCACTGAGTTGGGCCATTCAGATTGTCGTGTGCACGCGAGAGCGTACCGGGTGAGATCTGACCCCACCCCGGCACACACAGAAACACTAAAAGCGGAAGCGATCGCCGCATGAGAGCCTGAATTAGTAAGGGTGGCTACGGGGAAGCAAAATATAGGCGGACACGGCCCAATTGTTGGCGTGGATCCGTGGATCCTAGAGCCTGCAAGCCTGGAGTGAAAAGAAGTTGGCAGGATTGGTCGGGCCGCCGGGATTTGAACCCGGGACCTCTTGCACCCCAAGCAAGCGCGCTAGCCAGGCTGCGCCACGGCCCGAATAATCAATGACTTACGAACATGGCGAGCAATTTACTACGCTTGCCTGCCACGTTGAACGCTTCACCAAAGAATGCCAATTCTTGAAGGGGGTCTCGCCTGCGACGTTAGGGTGGTGTGAGTCGAGCTTCAAGGCGTTTGCTCCGGTGTTACAGCGTCCACTCAAGTCTACCGCAGAAATCAAGGCAGCAGTGATCGAACGGATTATGCGCCCGCAAACCCAAGGCCGTGGCTGGGGTGCAAGGGCCGATGGTGGAGTTGTTTGATTTCGGTGAACGCCCTTACTCCCTCGTGGGCGGTCAGGCTAACCGCGCTTCCGCCCTAACCACATCGCGCTCATGCCCACACCGAGGAACCCCAGTGTGATTGGTTCAGGGACGGCGTTCACCGCGACCAGTTCTTGGGGGTTCGTGATACCGAATGACGTCGTGCTATTTATTGCCGCATCTTCCATGAATTGGAAGCCCGGTCCTTCTGCGCTGGGATTAACGAAGATGTTCTCGACCGTAAATACCAGATGCCCCGCTCCTGGAGGATTAAACGGCACGCCGATGAACTCAACCTCGTTGCTGGCCCCGAGTATGCCTGGTGTCATGTTTAGTCCGTCGGACAAAACCCAACCGCCTGTGTTGAGTACCGCCACGTTCATAAAGGCGGTGACGTTTATCACAGGGATAGGATCAGGCGGGACCACAGGTATGCCGCCGGTACAATCCAGGGTGTAGTCACCAACAGCCCCAGACACGCTGGACGGATCGAAGACGGGAACGGAAGCCGCACCTGCTGTGCAGTTGATTGTTGCCGCACCCATCGCGGGGACGAAGACCGATAATGCCCACAGAGCCTTGCGTTTCATAAGTCAGACTCCTTTCAGTCGGGATGCTCGTTTTGGCGTACAAGCTTGGATCAGTATAACTCCGTCGCGACCAACTCCTGAACATCGCGTCGCCTGTAACAGTATTCGGACGTACCAAACTCCTCGAAGGGCGGTTTCTACCGGACGGTCCGTTACTTAGGCGCTACCTGTCTTCCCGACCTTCGCAGCGAGGTACGTCGCCGCCACCGGCTCGTCCTTGATCTGCTGCATCAGCCCGAGCATATCCCAGTTCTGCCACCCGGCGACGAACTTTCCACCCGCAACACGAACCAAACTAATCCCAGTCGAGTGAAGAATTTTATTGGTAGCTGGAATGCCCATGCCGTTTCCAGTGTGCCGCATCTGGATGGACCATCGCACACAAACCTTGTCGTCCTCGGAGATTGCATCGTGGATGATTACGTGAATATCCGAGAACGCCGATCGCATTCGGTCGAAGAATGGATAAAACCCGTCCGGCCCCACCGTCGCATCACCGCCCTCTTGGATCACAGCCTCGGGAGCGAGTAGCTCACCTATCGTTTCCTTCCGGCCTTGGTTCCAGACTTCCTCGAACCATCGTTTGACGAGTGCCTTGTTCGCTTCTGACATGGGTACCTCCAAAACAGTTTCCGATTTCCCAACTGTTTTCGCTCAGGCTGACACTCCATGGTAGCGCCGGTTCGGTACGGTGGGTCACTCCCTGCGCCGCGTTGGTGTCATGCAACGGTTCTTGATAAGTAATCTACCGAGAAAGGAAGCGAATTAAAACAGGGATTATGGCGCCGAGCAGAGCACCCCAAGCAAGCGCGCTAGGCAGGCTGCGCCACGGCCCGATTCGTTCTATTCCACCGCATGCGCGCTTCGAGCACTCTCCGCCGACACAAAAACTATCGGGCTGACTTTAGGATATTCTCAAGTCATGCCTGACGATTTTTCCCGCCGCAATTTCATGAAGACCAGCGCCGCCGCGATCACCGCTCCCGGTATTCTCCGCGCGCAGAATGCTTCCGGAACTGTCCGCGTTGGCTGGATCGGCGTCGGTTCTCGTGGTTATTACCTTATGGAACGGCTCTACACCGCGAGTAAGGATCTGGCGCAGGTCGACGCCGTGTGCGATACCTATTCGCACAATCTGGCACGCGCCAAGGATCGCGTGCAGACCATGGGCGGAAACTCGCCCAAGACCTATGTCGATTTCCTAGACCTGCTGCAGGACCCGAGCATCGACGCCGTCGTCATCTCCACCCCCGAGCATCTGCACTATCCAATGTTCATGGCGGCGCTCAAAGCGGGTAAGAATATCTACGTCGAAAAGCCGCTCGCTCACACCATCGAAGAAGGCGAGCAGATGGTCCAGGCGGCAGAGCAGTCCGGCAAAGTGGTTCAGGTGGGAACGCAAAATCGCAGCAACTCACTCTACCAACAGGCTCGCGATATGGTCGCACAAGGTATGATCGGCGACATCCATTATGTGCGCGCCTTCTGGTATCGCAATTCGCTCGACGACAATCCTGCCTGGCGCTACAAGGTGCCGGACGATGCCAGCCCGGAAAACAGCGATTGGAACAAGTTTCTAGGCGGAGCGCCCAAGCACGATTGGGATCCGCATCGCTACTTTCAATGGCGCTTGTATTGGGATTATTCCGGCGGCATCGCAACCGATCTGTTAGTGCATCAGACCGACATCACCAACTTCGTTTGCGGAAAAACGGTTCCCGCTTCCTGCATGGCCTCTGGCGGAATTTATCGCTGGACGAACAACGACGATCGCGACACGCCCGACACCTTTAGCGCGATCTACGAATACGGCGACAAGTTTCACATCAACTACAGCTCCTATTTCGGCAACGATCATTACGGATACGGCGAGAACTTCATGGGCAATGAAGGAACCATCGAGGTGCTGAACCGCCAGTTCCTGAATTTTTATCCGGAGAAATTCGGCGGCAAGGCTCCGGCAAAAGTCTCCGCGCGCCTGGAGCAGCATATCGAGCGGCCCGGTAACGACAACAAAGCCGTGGAAGCCCACATCAAGAATTGGCTCGAATCGATTCAAGGCAAAGCGAAGGTGATTGCCCCAACGCGCGTCGGTCAGGAAGCGGCTATTTCCGGCCACTTGGCCACTTTGTCGTTCCGGAACAATAAAAAAGTGCTGTGGAACGAGCAAGCCCGGAAATACAATTTCGCCTAAGCTTTCAGAGTTCCTTCACAAACCGGTGTCATGCTAGCGGCATGAAACTTTTTGGCGTGCTCATCGCGATCGCGCTGCTGGCTGGCGCAGCGGAACAAAGAATCAAGCTCGCGGATCTGCCGGCTCCAGTGCAGAAAACTGTCCAAGAGCAAACCAAGAACGCCCAGCTCCACGGACTTTCGAAGGAAATCGAGCACGGCAAAACCCTCTATGAAATAGAGACCACCGTCAACGGAAAATCGCGCGATCTGCTGGTGGATGCTTCCGGACGAATTGTGGAAGTTGAAGAAGCTACCACGCTGGATCAAGTTCCAGCCGCGGTGCAAACCGCTTTGACGAAAGCAGGCAGGATCCTGAAAATCGAAACCGTCACCAAGGGCAACGTGATCAGTTACGAAGCTGTCGTCAGTCAAGATGGTAAGAAACGCGAAGTTGCGTTGACGGCTGACGGAGTCATCGAAAAGTAACACGCGAATCGGCCCGCCGCAGTTAGCGTGACCTTTTGCATTTTATTTACATACGCAAAACAACCGGATGCTTCCGTCTAGCGTCCAATGGTCCATGCGTCATTCCTTGATCTTTCTTGTGGCCGCAGCGCTCTACGGACAGCCACCCACCACGGGAGCGCAGTGGTGGTCCACGAATCCGAATCTGGATTGCACCGCGTTCCACTCATTAGTTCACGAGGTCTCGCTCGCTTCCGGCGGACAAGGATTCGCTTGCGGAGTGACCGGAACGTTCGTTTGGTCGGCCGCGGGCGGCAATTGGAAGACTTCGATTCGTCTTTCCGCCCCGGCATCGGGAGCGATTGGCGTCGAATACCTCTTCTTCGATCAGGACGGCAAACGCATTTCGCTGGATAGTGTTTCCGGATCCAGTCGAGCAAGCGGAAACACCGTGAGCTTCGCGCTGAATGCGAACCAGGCATCGGAAGTCGAGTTTTTAGGTGCGACCAGCGACGGCCCGCACTATCCGAAGACTCAGACGGGTTCCGTGTTCGCGGTGTTGTTGTGTCCGGATTCCGCGACCTGCGCCACGGTACTTCCGCAATTAATCTACTCCGCGGCGCCGATGACGCCCTGGCTGCTTACTGTACCAGTTGCGTGGGATTCGTCGTTCTCGTTTCTTCAGCCCTCGGGACTCGCTTCTCGTTGGTCGGCAGCAGGCACGTACAGCGCGACGGACCAGATATCCTTCGCGATCTACAACCCGGGAACCGCGCCGGCGGCTTACACCGTCCGAGTCTATGACGATTCGGGAAAACTCGCCGCACAAGGATCCACGCCTTCCATTCCAGGCGGCAACGGGTCGAACGGAGCAGGCGGAACGCGCGGGTTCTTGTTAAGCGATCTGGTCGGCACTGCGATCCCGGCCGGAGTGGTGAAAGTAACCATCGAAGGCGACCACCCGGCGTCGGTAATCTTTTTGCAATTCAGCGGCGAATCGGCCGTGAGCTTGCACGCTACTCAGGACGGCGTAACTCCGAGTTCGTAACGAGCTATTTTCCATCCACGGAAAACGCGAGCAGAACATTCCCCGGCATTCCGCCCCACTGCCCGTAGCCGGAATTGACGTACAGCGCTCCGCCGGAAACCACAGCGCCCGCCGCATCCAGCGACCCGCCTCGCCCTTTTTGCCCATTCACCGTCTCGTACTCGCGCGCGGTGTCGATGTCCCAAATCACTTCGCCGGTCGAGGTGGAATATGCGCGCAGATGCCCATCGAGCGATCCGGAAAACACTACGCCCGGAATCCCCGAAACCGGCGCCGATTGCGCGGGACTGCAGCGCGCCCGATCGCCGCAAGGAGCTGGCGTCGCACTCCAGATTTTTTCACCTGTCGTGAGCTTCAGCGCGTACAATCCGCCGCCATGTTTCGGATCGATCTGAAGCCGAAATCCCTCGGGTACGCTCTTATCCGCTACAATTCCGGTGAATTTCAGATCGGACACCGCCACGTACATGTTGTCGTGATCCGCCGCCGAACCCCACTGCGATCCGCCGAGCGCGCTACCCTCGCCAACGCGAGTCTGCCACAGGATCTCGCCGTTCTTATCCGGATCGATCGCATGCGCCATGCCCGATTTTTGGCCGATCACCAGCCCCCGTTTCCCATTGCCCAACGAAACCAGAATCGGCGGCTGTCCAAAGTCGAAATCGGGACCGTTGGAATCCGGACAATTTGTTTTGAACGGCGAACTGCATCCGCTGTTATTGGCATCTTTCGAGGTCAATTGTTTCGACCATACGATCTCGCCAGTCTTCCGGCTGAGCGCCAGCACCGCGTCGCTGGTTTCGGTGGGTGGGTCGGAATAATTGTTGCCGGTCGCAACGTAAATCAAGTCGCGCTTTTCGTCCAATGTTGGCGCGGACCAGATGGAAGCGCCCGACGGTCCTCGTAACTGCGCCTTCGTCTTGCTGATCTTGGTGGGCTGAGGCGGCGCGACCGTGTAGGTTTTCCAAAGTCGTTTTCCAGTCTTGGCATCCAGCGCGACCAACGCGCCGCGGAACGTGCAGCACTCATAAGTCGGCGAAAGCGGCATTACCTCTTCGAACGAAGCGAGCCCCATGTAGACAGCGCCTTTGTACAACAGCGACGCTCCGGTGACGCGCGCGGCGAAATGATCGTCCAGGTGAACTTTCCACTGCAGTTTTCCGGTCGCCTCATCCACCGAATACGCATTGGCTCTTTGATCGCCGAAATAAATGTGTCCATCGCCGATCGATGGCGCGGCCGTCACGCTTCCATCCGCTTGGAACGCCCAGAGAATGCATCCGCTGCGCGCATCCAAGGAATACACGGTGCCGGATTCGCTTCCCATGAACAGCTGGACGCCATCCACGCTAGGCTGCGCGCGCGCCGCATTCGTCTGTCCTAATCCGAACGCCCATTTCAGTTTTAGTTTCGGAACGTCGGACGCTGTCATTCCCGCGGCTGCGGCGAATTGAAAGCGCGTGTTCTCAAAATCGACGCCCCAGCGCAGCCACTGGTTCTTGCCGGCACCAACTCGCGGCGCCGGTGCCTGGCAGAAAGCGTTCTCGGGCGGTGGCGTCACTTTAGGCGCCGGATACGCGATGTAACCAACGAGCGCGAATTTTGCGGCGCTGCTCAAGCCTTCCGCTTGCGCTTTCATCACGCCGGTTTCGAGCGTCGAAACAATCTTCATAGCCGGCATGTCGCGTAATGCGCTGAAGGGAGGCGTGCGGCCGGTCGGAGCGTCGTGACATTGCGCGCAGCGCTCTTTATAGACAGTCGCGCCATCCTGTGCGCAGGCCACACTGATCCCGATTACGGCCAATAGGAATATTTTCATGTGAACTTTTCGTCCTTCAGTCTTCTCGCGCCAGCCTGCGTACCGAGAGAGCGGTCAGCACGAGAGCCACACCCGCTAACACCGCGAGATGCACCCACGGCGACCCTTGGCTCGGTGCTCCTAAAGCGCGGAACGTCAGTTGCGCCTGATGATAGGCCGGCCAGATCACCGCCGAAGCTTGCATCGATTTCGGAAGCGGAAACATGATGCTCGACAGATAAATCATCGCCAGGTAAATGATGTTTCCGATGGCCGGCGCGGCTTTGCCGGATGTTCGCGTGCCGATAAACAGTCCGATCGCGCAGAACGGAAGCGCTCCCAGAACATTCAGCCCCGCCAGAGTGAAACACTGGCCAGCGTTCAACGGCAGATGCCCGAGCGTCAGCGCCGCGGTGATCATCGTCGCCGTCACGATCACGCTAAACAGCATCGCCATGCAGAGCTTCGCAACAAGATACGCCGACGGCGGCATGGGCATCGCGCGTTTCAGAGCCAACAGCCCTTGCTCGCGTTCCAGCGCCACTACCATGCCGAATCCGAAGATCCCCGGGCCCATCACGCCGAAGACATCGAAGCCGACGAAGGCGAACATCGCCCCTTTCGGATCAGCTCGCAGCGCGGCGCCGAAAAGCAGAACGGCGAATAGCAGATACAACGCCACCGGTAGTGCCAGGAACGGAATCGCGAAAGCCGGAGTGCGCAGCATCCGGATGGTCTCGTATTTGGCTTCCGTAAAATAAGCGCCGAACAGACGCTCGCCCGGCATGGCTCGCCGAATCGCCTGTTCTTGTTTCATTTCGAGCGTAGCTGCACTCATTGGATGGTCTCCTGTGTTA
>DATGIH010000169.1:0-15905 GCA_035295865.1 Bryobacteraceae bacterium | reverse complement strand
AGAGAAAAATATCACGATTCGCCCTGGCTGCGCCGCGGTCCGATTCCAGCAACGTGCTACATTGAGCTTTCGTCTCCCATTTCGCATGTCCGTACAGATCCTACTGCAAGGCAAAATCCTGGGCGCCGAGGAGTTCCTGTTGGCAGGAGCTCCCGAAGAGCCGCTTTTTGCCGGACGATTGCGCTGGTTCAGCCTGCTGAGCGAAGTTCTACCGCGCGCTCTAATCGCGGAACTGGGTTTATCTAAAATGCTGCTTGGATCGAGCGGTGGAGAGCAGTTTTTGGTGGTGCTTCCCGAAGAAGTCCGGGCGCAGGCGGAGGAGTTTCTCAACGCCGCAAGCGCCGATATCGACCGGCTCAGCCAGGGACGCTTGCGCTTGCTGTGGGCGATCACCGAGAATCTCGGCGATTGGACCGTGGTCCGCAAACGCTTGAACGAGGAGTTCGATACCAAGCAAAATACGCCGCTGGCAGTGACCGGCGTGCCCGCGTCATTTACCGAACCCGAATCCGAACCGGCTTATTTCGAAGAGCTTGGACGATCCTTACGCGATGCATCGGCGATTGGATGGTCGCCTGAGTCGCCCGCCAAAATCGTGGCGAGCGGAGGAAAGCATTCGTGGAGCATCGGAACTTCGCAGGACTCCATTCCATTGGCGCGCCACACAGCCTTGACCGACGATGGTCACGATGCTGCAACCGCGCCGGTGCTCGCGTCGCGCGCTGAGGGATTGCCGGTATGGGGAGTTTTGCGCGGTGACGTGGACAGCTTCGGCGTCCGCATTCGCCGGCTGCACAGCATCGAAGAGCACGTGCAGGTTTCGGTTTTGTACAAACAGTTTTTTGCGGGCGAAGTGGAGGTGCTGTGCTCGCTTCCTGAATTCTGGCGCCGGTTAAACCTGCTGCACACCGGCGGCGACGATTTCGCCGTGTACGGCGCCTGGGACGCGTTGATCGCATTCGCGCGTGAGCTGCAGCGCCTGTTCCATCGATTCACCGAGGAACATTTGAAGGATTTTCCGGGTGCCGAAGGCAAGACCATCACCATGGCGCTGGCCCTTGCTCCGGAACTCGACACGCCGCTTGGCTCGGTGTACGAACGAGCGAAAGACAAACTGGAGATCGCGAAATCCGCGGATAAAGATTGCTTTAACCTGCTGGGACGAACGCTCGAGTGGAAGCAGCTGGCCGACGCCGCCGAGTTGAAAGAGGAATTGACCGCGATGGTCCGGCAGTTCGGGGTCGCCCCGCAATTCATTCGGGATTTGTGCGGAATTTATCGTGAGACCAAGCGCGCGCCTGGCGCCAAGCGCGTGGAGCGGCCCTGGCGCTTTCACCGTCGTCTGTATCGAATTCTTGGAAGTTCCCGCGCGCGCGATTTTCAAAAGGCCCGCACCAGTTTGATTGCCGACCTGGTGGGCAAGAATCCGGTGAACCTGAAGTTGCGGCCGTCGGGCCGCGTAGCGCTAGAATGGGCCAGATTGTCTGTTGAGGGAACGACCTAGCGCGAGCACGCGCAGGTCTGGATAACCAAGCAAAAGAGGTTGGGATGGCTGAAACAACGCAGCAAGAACCACGTAATCAAGAAGGACGCCGCGAAGGCGGCGGTGGCCGCGAGCATCGGGGCGGCCCGGGCGGTGGACGCGAAGGCCGGGGTGGAGGTCCGCACGGGGACCGCGGCCGCGGCGATCGCGGCGGTGGCGGTGGAGATCGCGGCCGATTCGATGGTCCACCGGAGATTGATATTGAGAAACTGATCTCGGATCCTTTGTATCTGGACAATCAGGCGCACGGCGTGGTCAGCCGTATGCGCGACATGGATTCGGGAACCAAGAGCCAGTTGCGCCGTTTGTACAACGCGGTGAGGCGCGCGGTGCGTGCGCCGGAAAGCGAACGCCAGCAGCAGTTCGTCATGCTGCGCGCGCGCCTGGCCTACACCATCGCCCGTCACTCACTGCGCAGCTTGGATTCGCTCGAGAAGCTGCTGCTGCAAGTAACGCGCAAAAACGACGCCAAGGGTTACGAACGCTTCCGTGATTTGTTTGAAGCGATTGTTGCCTATAACGAATAAAACGAGAAACCAGAAACGAGAAACGGATTTCGATGAGTTCGCATACAGCGCAAACGGAATTGAAGTTGGTTGGAAAGTTGTTGCTTGAAGGAGACATCACCTGCCAGACCGGCCTGCACATCGGGGCGGGGAAAGGGTCGCTCGAAATCGGAGGCGCGGACAATCCGGTGGTAAAGGACGCGTTCGGATTGCCCTACATTCCCGGCAGTTCGCTGCGCGGAAAACTGCGCTCGCTGCTTGAACAGTCCTCCGGACTGGCTGTGCCGAGCGAGTTGGTTTATCTTTCGAAGCGCAAGGGCCAGGAAGTGCGAATTCATCAGAGCGATCGCCCGGACGATGACATTTGCCTGCTGTTCGGCCGCAGCCCCGGCCGCATGGATCGCGTGAGCGGCGAACCGCTGGAATCCGCGGTCGCTACACCGGCCAGGTTGACGATGTACGATGCGCCGTTGATCCAGGAAAGCATCACCGCGCAGATGCGCGAGAACATGGATGACGAATTGACGGAAGTGAAGAGCGAGAACGCGATTGATCGCATCACTTCGCAGGCGAATCCACGGACGCTCGAGCGCGTTCCGGCGGGAGCGCGCTTCCATTTCCGCATCGTGATGGATGTGCTGTGTCCGGAAGATCGCGAACTGCTTGCGCGTGTCGTGGAAGGTTTGCGTTTACTCGAAGACGATAGCCTGGGCGGCGGCGGATCGCGCGGCAGCGGCCGCGTGGCTCTCTCGAACCTGAAGCTGGTCTGGCGCGGCAGAAGCTTTTATGCCTCGGGAGCCGCTGAGCAGGAATTGCTGGCCGGCGCCGACCTCGCAGCCTTGCAGGGCTTGGTGACGGGCGCGGACTTCGTGGACAAGCTCGTCGAATAGCATGGCGTCCGGTTCCAACCTCAGCTTTGTCGTGCGCTTTCGTCCACTTGGGCCCTGGCGTTTTGGCCCGGATTCCGGTGCGCGTGATCGCGTAGATCTCATCTATCACAGCGATGCGGTTTTTTCCGCCGTATGCTCCGCCATGTCGCAGCTCGGTTTCGCCGACGAGTGGCTCGCCGCCACGGCGCGTTCGGAGGCGGCACCCGCCGCGCGCTTCAGCTCTTTTTATCCGTTTCAAGGCCACAGCCTTCTGGTGGTTCCTCCGCGCAGCTTGTGGCCGCCCGCCGAAGCGACGAAGATCCGCTGCAAAGGCGCGCGATTTGTATCGCTGGGAGTGGTGGAATCGCTGCTGGCCGGGAAGGGAATCGACGAGAATCGCTGGATGGTGGATGGCGAGAGTGAGTGCCTGATCCCGCATGATGTTGGCCGCGGGCCTTTCCGCATTGCGGTGCGATCGAACGCGAGCGTGGACCGCTTAGAGCAGGGCAAAGTGGAAACGCACTCTACCGCGTGTCTGGAATTCGCGCCGAATGCCGGCCTCTGGACGGTGGTGCAGTTCGCCGATTCAGAAGCCGTCGAAAATTGGGAAGCGCGCGTGCGCAGCGCTTTTCGATTGCTCGCCGACTCCGGTTTTGGCGGCGAACGTTCGCGCGGCTGGGGACGATCAGAGACGCCCGAATGGCAGCCTTGGATGCCGCCGGCCGCTCCTGAGAACCCGGAAGAATCGCCGGCGCGGGCACATTGGTTGTTGTCGCTCTATCTACCGTCGGGCAACGATCGCGTGGATTGGAAACGCGGCAGCTATTCCACGGTCACCCGCCGCGGCCGCATTGAAAGCAGCGCGCGCTGGGGCGACGTGAAATCGCCGGCGGTGATGATCGCGGAAGGATCGGTGCTGCTCGCCGGATCCGAAGAATTGCACGGCGCCGCGCAGGACACTGCGCCCGAGGGATTTCCGCATCCCGTGTATCGCGCCGGATTCGCCGTGACCGTGCCGATTCCCTGGCGGGCGACAGCATGAAGTATCGTGTCACTTGCCTAACGCCAACGCTGGTGGGCGATGGTCAGCGCCTCGCGCCCATCGATTACATGGTGTGGAAAGACCACGTCAACGTTCTGGACCAAAAGCGCATCTTCCGGCTGCTTGCAAAAGGTCCGCGTCTCGACAGCTATTTGAGCCAGCTCAAAAAAGCCGAGAAACTGGATTTTGCTTCGTGGGGCGGCTTCGCGCAGAATTACTCGGGGCGCCGGATTCCGTTTGAAGATGCCAGCTCCGCCCAATACTGGGAAAAAACGCGCGCCGAAAATCTATTCATCCCGACATTCAGCACGGGTCCCAGCGGTCCGTATCTACCAGGCACGGCGATCAAGGGCGCGCTGCGCACGGGAGTGCTGCATGGCAAGCTGACGCCGAAATTGCTAGGCGATCTCTCGACGCGCGCAAGTTCCGAGGGACGCTTGCCGCGGAATCCCGGCCGCTCGCTCGAAGAAGGGGCGCTGGGAGTCGGCGGTGCGGATGGCATGCGGTCGATTTCAGCGTCCGATTCAGGAACTGTTCCGGATAGCGTCTTTAAGATCTTCTTGCTGCGCGCCTCCACGCTCGAACCGAAGGGGGCCGGCAAGTTCGAACTGGCTTGGAAACAAGTTCCGGGACGCAATGTGAAGCGCCTGGAAGACAGCACGCCTGTTTTTGCCGAAATGGCTGTTCCTGGAACCGCGTTCGAAGGCGGTTGGACGGAGAAAACGCGCCGGAAGCAGGGAATCGAAGCCTCGACGATGCTCGCTCTTGCGAATGCCTACGCGGAGCAATTATTGACGATTCAAAAGCAGTACGCCGAATGGACTGGACTCGGCGTGCTGAAAGCGAACATCGAACGGCTGGAAGCGAAGCTGGGCGAGATTCGGCAATCGGGCAAGGGATGCGTTCTGCCGCTCGGTTGGAGCGCCGGTTTCCTGTCGAAAGTTGCGAATTTGGATACGAGCGACGAGGCGGCGCGGCAGATTTTGCGCCAGGTTGGATTCTACGCAAAAGCAATTCAATCCGGGCTCCCCTTTCCCAAGACGCGGAAAATTGTTTTTCTCGGCAATCAGCCGGCTGCCCTCGCGGGCTTCGTGCACCTGGAGATTCTTGGCGGTTAGCTGATGGGAATCATCCCGTCCCGATTGAGCCCCAGGCCCTGAACGGCGGGTGGAACCTCCTCCTCGAATCGGAGTTCCTGATCATCGCGCCGGGCCAGCACTCTCGCCGCGATCCGAATCGAGATCCACACGACGAACAATGAAGCTAGCATCACAACTGTGCGGCCGGTTTCGCCCATCGCGCGCCGTTCCAACATGGTTCCGCTCGAACCGATTATTAACACGGCGACAGCCGCAAAGAAAATCATGTGAAAGCGCGATTTTCCCGGCAGGTACGAGCAAGTAAACGGAATCTTCCGGAAGCCCAGCAGGCACAAATCCGCCAGCGCCAGGCCCAGCAGTGCGAGAACCACCAAGTGCACCGCGCTCTGGCGGCTGGGCCATAACCATAAACAGGTCAGCGCAGTCAGCAGCCACACGGGCGCGCCGGAAAGCAAAAGCAGCGCACGGCGGATGGCTTTCAGGTTCTCCCATCCGCCGCGGACTCCGATGACACGGAAGATCCAGTTCGCGCGCAGATCCAGAGGCAGCGCGAACGCCACGCGTGTCCCCGCCGCAGCCAGGGCAATCATCATCACGCTGGCGGCCCACAACAGCATGCTCTTCTCTTGCCAGGGATTGCTTGCGCCGGCGCCGGATCCATTCAGCAACAAGCTGGTAAAGGCCAGACCGATTCCCAGATAAAATCCCAGAATCAGGCGATGCTGCCGGCTGCGCCCGAGTGTTCGCAATGTGAATTGGCCGATCGCGGTTTGCGGTTGGTTACCGAACCGCGGCAGCCAGCGCAGTCGCAAAGCGCCTGGCACGATATCGGGTTCCTCCACGATTTTTCGCAAGGTGCGCCAATACGAGAATGCGTAGACCAAACCAGCCAGCGAAATCACGGCCGCCAACCCGATCCACGCGCGTTGGGCGAGCGGCGCTAACGCCGGATGCATCGATCCGTTCAGCTGCTGGTACAACGCTAGAAACCAATAGGACGGCAGCCATTGAACAACGTGTGCGATGGAGCCAACCGTGAGGCCTTCGAATCCTCCGAACCCCGGTTGCAGGAAATACACGCCGACAATCACGCAGAAAGCCAGCATCTGCAAATATCCCGAGACTCGCAGAAACACTCGGCGCGTCAGCAGCTGCGAAGCCAAGCCCTGCACGGTTAAGACGGCGGCATAGAGAAACAGTCCCGCTGCAAGCATGGTGAACCAATAGGCGCCATACGAGCGCAGCACACCGGGAAATCCACTTGGGGCCGGAACCACCACAGTATCCAGCGAAATCGCCGGTTCGCCCATCAGGCGCTGGCGGACGTATTCGCCCAGCACATCAGCGGAAAGTAGTGGATTGGGTCCGCTGTTGAGCAGAACCACCGCCGCGCAGTCCGCCTCTGGATTGAAAAACACATAGCTGATGAACCCGGCGGTTCCACCGTCGTGCCAGTAGGTTTTTGACTGCTCCGAAAAAATCCATGCCAGAGCAATTTTCGTGTCTTTCGCCGCCACCCGCTGGAACTGATGCGAGAATGCGAGCGCGCCCGAAATCGCGCCATATTTTTCCGGATGTAAGTTCGCTTCCAGATATCTCAGCATGTCGCCTGCAGTCGAGCGAATCGCGCCAGCGCCTCCCAGAGCATCCAGATCCCAAGCAGGCACCGGTTGATGCTTGTTGTTGTATCCCTGCAAAAATCTTCGTTGCTGGTCTGCTGAGAGTTTCACCACCGTATCGGACATACCTAACGGACCAGTGATCTCTTGCCGCACCAAATCGGGATAGCTTCGCCCGGCCCGATCCGCCAGAACCTGTCCCAGCAGCCCAACTCCGAGATTGCTGTAAGCGAAGGTAGCGTCGTCCGGCTTTGCGACGCCGTGCCGCTTCACGTAGGCGTAGAGTTGTTCGCGACTGTAATCGGCATATGGATTCGATGGATCGGCCGGCCGTATGTTGTCGGGCATTCCGGGTAACCCGGAATGATGGGTCGCGAGATCGAGTAACGTAATCTCCGGACCGGATGGCTTGGTCGCAGTCCCGGGAGGCAACAAGTCTCGCACTGGTTCGTCGAGACGCACTTTTCCTTCCGCGAGCATACGCGCCAGAATTAATCCCGTGAACGTTTTTGAAATCGAGCCGATCTCGAACAGCGAATCCGGCCGGGCGGCGCCATAGGTGAACACGCTGCGCTCACCATGTTTAAACACGCCGATGACCATCCCAGCTCCCGTTCCCGCCGCCAATTCCCCGTGCGTCAACTGCTGCCTCAAATCGCGATCCATCACTTGCTTTAGCCCGGCTGCGGAGATAGGTCCCGGATTCGCATCAAACGTCAACGCGGGTAGTACAGCGGGCTTGGCGTGCGCCCAAAACAGCAGCGGTAAAAGTAAGCCCATCGCACAATGTAAGAGAACGATGGTCAAACCCAACGACGTCCCCACCGCAGCCACTTTCGCCAGAAACATGATGCGTGCTCGAACCGGCAGGGGCGCCAGCACCAGCACATCGCGCCGGTCCGGGAACGTCGAATCCCAACTCAGAACCGCGAACAATCCGACCACCAGCATCGTGGTTGCGATCAGGAAATGCTGCGCGACCATCGCGATCACCAGACCACTGCCGCTTGAGTCCATCCACGGCGCCTTCGGATCCGAAAAAAGCATCGCGCCAAACGTAACGGACACGCTGACAAATACGAGTAGAGCGGCGAACTGTCCCAACAGTTTGTTCGCGTCACCTTGCGCATGCGCCGAAAGCACTTCCAGATCGAACACGCGAAACAGGAACTGCCGATACAACACGTGGAATTGCAGCTTGCTCACAACTAAGCCTCGATCAAGTCGGCGATTTCACGGGATATCGCCGTCGTGTCCTGCTCCATGGCTAACTGTTGGAAGATCCCCTCGAGCGTTGGCGCCGACATCAGCGTCCGGAGCCGCTCGATCGAATCGTCTGCCACCACTTTGCCTCGATGCAGAATCACCACGTGGCTGCACACCCGTTCCACCGTTTCGAGCTCATGCGAACTGAACAGCACCACTTTTCCGCGCGCGGCGAGTTCTTCAATCAGGCTGCGCAGCACCAGGCCCGTGCCGACATCCAGTCCGGAAAACGGTTCGTCGAGCAGCAGGAGATCCGGATTGTGCAACAGCGCTGCCGAAAGCAGGACCTTTTGCCGCATTCCTTTCGAATATGCGGAGATCGGGGCGTGCCGGTCGCCACGCAGGCCCAACAGACGCAGCAATCCATCGATACGATCAGCCGTCGAAGCTGGCGGAAGATTGCGCAGTTGTCCGACCATCACGAGATATTCCAATCCGCTGAGGTGGCTGTAGAGATGCGGTTCTTCCGGTACGTACCCGAGCCGCTGTTTGTAGGTCGCGAGATCGCGTTCGACGGGGTCGCCGTCGAAAAGAATGTGACCGGAAGAGGTTTGCAGCAACCCCGTAATCATTTTCATCGTGGTGGATTTTCCGGATCCATTGGGTCCCAGGTATCCCGTGATCTCCCCCGCGCGCGCCTGGAAGCTGACGTTATCCACGGCCACGATACCCGTGAACGCTTTTGTGACGTTGCGCAGTTCCAGCATCATAACTGCCGCGCTGAAAACAGTCCGCTCCAGGATTCACCTAGCCGCAGCCACTGAGCTTTCTTCGAATAACTGCCGGTCGTCTCGGAGACATGCATCAATCCGTGCCCGCGCGAACAAGTGGACTCGGCGCCATACCAATCCAGCAAAGCTTGCGACGGCGTACCGATGCGCACCGGATTCGTGAGCAGCCGGAGGCAAATCGGGCAGCGGCGCTGTTGATCCGTAATCACCCAGCGCAAAATCGCGATCATAGTTGCGGACATCGCCAGCGGTCCGAAAATCACCACCGGTGCGATCACGAACCAGAACATCATCGCGCAGACCATGATCGGCTGTACCAGCGCTACTTTCAAGCTGAGAAACAATCCCAGACGTAATTTACTTCGCCATGAGGTAGGCTGTCGATTGGCCGGGCTTCGCCAAACGGCGAATGTTCCCGGCAACAGCAGCGACGAAAATGCCAGCATGGCGATGCAGCCGTCCGCCAGATCACGGCCGCTCATGCCCGAATAAAGAGGCGCGCGTTTTAGCGGAACGGCGAGACCAATCGCAACCAGGATTCCCAGAGCACTCAGGGATGCGAGGATCGCCAGACACCTGACCGGCGATTCCAGGCCGTTGCTTGGCTTTTTGTCAGCCGGGCCCCCATTCCGCCGCAGCCACCAGGCGTCACTGAATGCGCCCAGGCAGAACCGCATCGCCTCACGCCGAGGGACGTACCAAAGTTCTGCTCGCCACTCCTCCAGCCACTCAGCTCTTTGACCGGCGGGCGTCAAAAACGATGCCGCGCGCAGGATCGCATTCTCGCGCCATGAGGCCGTCATATTTCCGGAACCTCCTCCGCTGGAGCTAGTTTGGCCAACAGCGGATAGCGCTTCCTGGACGCCTCGAGCGTGGCATCTCCAGCGCGCGTGAGCTTGTAGTATTTGCGAGGAGGACGCAAAGCGGAGTCCGCGGAAGATTGTCGCTCCCATTGCGACCGAATCAACCGGTCCCGTTCCATGCGGCGCAATGCGGGATAAATCGTTCCGCTGGCGAGCCCGGTCACTTCCATTACCGTGTATCCGTAAACGTGGCCTGCGGCGATGGCTTGCAAAATCATCGCCGAAGTGTGAGAAAGCCGCGGAACGTCCGCCATGTCGGAAGTATACCTATGTAGATCTCTACTTGCAAGAGGAAAATTGCGGACTACTGGCTTTCCGCGATCAACCGTTGATAGACTTCGCGCGCATGCTCATAGGCTTTGCGGGCGGCCTCTTTTTCGGACGCCGAAATCGCCACCTGTTTCTGGCTCCAGCACTGGTTGACTGCCGCCAGGCACCACTCCGCGCTGCGGCGCGATGCGCGAATCGGCTTGCCATCCACGATCGCAAACACCGGATTGGTATGCGACGACGGCAAAATTCGCACCGCGATCCAACTGCTCTTTTCCATCGGAACATCGAACGTGACCGGACGCATCTGGCCGTCCGCCGTGATCAGCCTCTTTTCGCGCGCGATTCCATTGACTACCAGCTCAACCGGAACATCGCGAGTCTCCCCAACGCGCGTCCGCTCAATGTCCCAATACGGTTTTTCGAGCAACGAAAGCCGCCGGATAGACTCGTTCGGTTGCGGTTCCAAAAGCGCTGCCACGTTTACTTCAATGTGAGCATTCTGGCCGCTGCTCAGCCGGATCTCGCTGCCCACTTCGCTTCCGTTCACTTTGAAATCCATTAAGTGGCTCTTTCCATCGGACACATAACTGCGTCCTGCGCGCAGCTCATCGATCCATGCCGCGTAACTCAACTTCCCATCGATCTTGGCGTAGTTGCGTCCGATGCCGACGCGCTGATCATAGATGCACGGAAAATCTGTCTCGCCGCTGATTCGCGTGCGGAATCCCACATTGAGCGTGTGATACCAGATGTTGAGTTCGGAAACCGATGGTGTGTCCACGGCGGAAATAAAATCCACGGCGTTCGGATAGGTCACGTCCACGATGTATTCGTTGGCGCCGATCCCATCGAACGGCGGCAGCTCGTAATTCGGAAGTTCGGTGCTTTGCACCTCCAGCCCCCAGCCGGAATGCGCAAAACCCACCACCGCGCCCTGTTTCCTACCCCATTGCAGGATCGGCAAATCCCAACTCGGCCAATCCTCAATCTTCTTGGTTCCCGGATAATCCTGATCGTTCAATCCCAGCAAAATCAAATGCCCCGCGTGGCTCGATGGGAATCCGGAAACCTCCAGATCGTAGTGCATCAGCCGATCCGGCTGCGACAGTGGATTGTCTTGTCCGGAAAAAAACTGCTTCTGGTAGTAATAGCAAGGCCCCCACGTCAACACCGCGCCAATGTTCAGCGATTCGCCCAGCAACTGCCGCATCATATCTTTCGGAAGTACGCCTTCCGTCGGATTCTGATAGTGCGAGCATCCGGCGGCATGCACATGTTGGTCGCCCGAGTACCAACCGCGCTTCGCTGGATCGATCCAGCGTTCGAGCGCCAGCGAAATTTGAGCCGGGTCGTCGCGCTTTACCGAAAGCTCCTTGGTGTGCGTCAAATATTCCGGACCGCCGCTGTAGGCGATGGTGTAATAACCCTCGGGCAGCCGGAGCGTTTCTCCATCGAAGCGATAAATCTGCGGTTGGAAGGGAAAATCCGGCGCGAGACGCTTGGATGGATTTGGATACACGCGGTTGTAGCGGTCTTTCACCAGCAGCGACGCCATGGTGGGTTGGCCGTTCTCATCGCGAATGTGCAGCGTGATGGCGTGCGCGGGTTCCGCGTTGAAGAGAACCAGAATCTCGCTGCGGAATCCGACGTCGCGGCTACCCTGTCCGGCATCGAACTGTAGTACGGCGGAGCGCTGCCCGCTGTCGCGGCTTTGGATTTCCAGGATCACGTATTCCAGCCCGAGTCCGGAGAGCCGCCTGCCCATTGGGGGCTTGTCGTACACGGAAACGTTGGCCCACTTATCCTGCGCGTCTTTCGGCGTCAGCTTCAATGGCGGCGCGGGCGCTCCGTTGGATGTTATGTAGACATTCCCGCTCGATGGGCTGGATACTTTAAGCGGCGCGGTGACGCGCGCTTGATTTAGCACCTTCACCAGGAACAGCCGTACTCCGCCTTCCACCAAATCCGGCTTGGCCGTGCCTTGCTCCACCTTCACGCGGCTTTCGGGATTGATCTCGATCGTTGCGAGCGCGTATTTATCTAGCACGCGCTCCAGCCGATTGACTGCGGCGATTTCGTCCGAATCCCCGATGGCGGCGTTAATCTCTTTCTGATCGGCGTCCAGCAGGGGCTGTCCGAGATACGTGAGCGCCGTCTCCAGACGCCGCACGTGCTGTGCCAGCGGCTGTAGTGGAATGGGGGCGTGGGTATCGAGCGGTGCTTGAGCTTCGAGCGATACGGCCAGGACAACAAGCACGAAAATTCGGAGTGCCATGTCCGCTACTATACGGCAGTTGACAGCCGGCGGATTGGTAAACTTGAGCCTATGACCCACTACGGCGGCCACGACCTTGCCCGAAGCTTTCTGACGGTTCGAAAAAACACGATCAAAATCGCGGAAGAAATCCCAGAAGAGCATTATGCTTTTCGCGCCGCGCCGGACACCCGAACCGTTGCGCAAACACTCGCTCACATCGCTTTTGGGCCGATGTGGGCGGATCAGTTCCATAGCGTAGAGCGCCGAACGACCATGGTGGGCTTCGATTTTCCAGGGTTTTTCTCCAAAATTATCGCCGAGGAACACAAGCCGCGCAGCAAGGCGGAACTATTATCGCTGCTGCAATCCGACGGCGATCGCCTGGCGAAATGGATGGACGGCCTCTCCGACGATTTCCTTGCTGAGACCGTTACCTTTGCGCCCGGGATGACCCCGCCCGGCAAGTCGCGCTTCGAAATGATCCTCGGGTTGAAAGAACACGAGATGCATCATCGCGCCCAACTGATGTTGATGCAGCGTTTGCTCGGAATCGTCCCGCACATGACGCGCGAAATGCAGGCACGTATGGCGCAGATGCAAGCCACCAAAGCTTCGGCTTCTTAAGCCCGCCTAATGTTAAGATGAAACGGCGCAAGCCTCTATGTACAACGCGTATTTCGGACTATCGGCCAGCCCGTTCAGCCTGAGTCCCGATCCGGCGTTCTTCTATCGGAGCGAACAGCACCAGGAAGCGCTGGCGAATCTAATTTATGGCGTCCAAAGCCGCAAAGGCTTCATCGTTTTGACCGGCGAAGTCGGCACAGGTAAGACGACCATGCTGGAATGCCTGCGCGATCATCTCGACGCGCAACACGTCGAATTCGCATTTATCTTCAATTCGAGAATTACTACCGGCCAATTCTTCGAAATGATCGCTTACGATCTGAACCTCAATTGCGACCGCACTTCGAAGACCGAGGTCCTGTTCGCGCTCAATTCGCTCGTCGTGCAGCAAGCCGACCAGGGACGAACCACCGTCCTCATCGTGGACGAGGCGCACAACCTGGATTGGGAGGTTTTAGAAGAAATTCGCTTGCTCGGCAATATGGAGAACCGGCGCGGAAAGCTGCTGCAGGTGATTCTGGTCGGCCAGCCCGAGCTCGATCGCAAACTGGATGCGCCGAATCTTCGCCAATTGAAGCAACGGATCGTGCTGAGGTGTAATCTGGAACCCTTCAGCGCGGCGGATACCGCGGAGTACATCAACAATCGAATGCAACGCGCCGGACTCCCCGATCAAACCATACTCCCGCCCGATTTGCTGGCCGAGATTCACGCGCGCTCGCAAGGTGTTCCGCGTCTGATCAATGCCATTTGCGACAACGTACTGCTCACCTGCTATGGTCTGGGCGCCAAAACGGCAACGATCGACATGCTGGATGAAGTGAGCCGCGACATGCGCTTGGAGTGGCCCGGCCGCCGGCCCGTCCGCGGCGAAACCGTGCGATTTCCCGAGCCGCATCCGGAATCGCCGCTCTACACCCGGCGGGCTGGCGAATAATTTACCGCCCATCGCCCGATTTCGCCGTTTCATCCGATTCTCTCGCTGCCGGTCAAACATCCATCGCGCGCCGCTCGCATCGAGTCTATTCTGAGACTCGAAAGGAGTTGCAATGCGAAACAAATTTTCCGCTGTGATTCTCGTGGCCGCAGGCCTGTTATCCGCCCAGGAGCGATTCGATTTGAAGGTCCGCAACTATTTTTTCGCTGGATTTTCGGGCGATACCGCTGCCCTCGAAAAGGGCATGAAAATCTGCGAAGAGATGCTGGCTGCCGATTCCAAAAATGCCGAAGCCTTGGTTTGGCAGGGATCGGGTGTTCTTTATCAAGCAGTACAGGCGTTCCAATCGGGCGACCAACAGAAGGGCGGGGAACTGTGGCAGCGTGGTATGAAAGAAATGGACACGGCTGTGGAACTTGCGCCGGACGATCTCGGTGTTCGGATTCCTCGCGGATCCGTCTTGCTCACTACGTCGCGCTATTTGCCTACTCCCGAGATGGCTCGTCCGTTGGTTGAGAAAGGCCTCGCCGATTTTGAGAAGACCTACGATTTGCAAGCCCCCCGTTTGGCGGAACTTGGCACGCACCCACGCGGAGAATTGATGATCGGTCTGGCCGACGCCTACAGCCGCACCGGCCATCAGGAAAAAGCCGAGGTCTGGTTCCAGCGAATTCAAAAAGAGATGGCGGGCACGCCGTACGCGAAATCCGCTAGCATTTGGCTGGAAACCAAGAAACTCGCGCCGGCGCAGGCCGGATGTTTGGGCTGCCACGCGGGCGCCGCCGCGCAAAAGTAGAATTGGGGATGACAGGCGATCCCTGATGGCTCGGCTTCGACCACTCGTCAAAGTACTCGCGATCAACACCGGCTTCTCCTTTCTCCCGCCCATTTTGCTGCTCGCGATGTCGTCCGAGCATGTTCCATTTGCCAGGCTGCGCACCACCTTCCTTTTTTCGCTGGTCTACTCGCACTCGATTGGGAGCTTGTGTTTCGCTACCGTGCCGAAAGTCTGGGAAGCGGTGGAGGGCAGCCGAGCTTGGTGGCGCTGGTTCTCCCGCATCGCGGTCGTGTTTGTTGACACCGTGATCGGCAGTCTGGTGGCATGCGGCATTCTCATCGCAATTGGTTGGCTGCCGCGCGAATTCTACTGGCCGGAATTCTGGGGAAGCCTGAAGATCGCGCTGCTGCTTTCGATCGTGGCCGGATTAACCATCGGCATCTACGAAACCTATCAGGGCCGGTTGCGGGATTCGGAACTGCAATTGAAAACGAAAGAACTGGAGCGCGAGCGCGCGCTGAAGCTGGCCACCGAAGCGCAACTGGCATCGCTCGAATCGCGCATTCATCCGCACTTTTTGTTCAACACGCTGAACTCCATTTCTTCGCTGATTCCCGAGGACCCCAAACGAGCCGAGCGGTTGGTGGAGCAAATGGCGGCGCTGCTGCGATTCTCGCTGGATGCCAATCAAGCCGGCCTGGTTCCGCTGGCCGCTGAACTCAAAGTGGTCGCCGATTATTTAGACATCGAGCGCGCCCGTTTCGGCGACCGGCTCCATTATCAAATCGACTTGGCAGCCGATTTGGCGGGCGCGCGCGTTCCAGCGCTCGCGGTCCAGACGCTGGTGGAAAACAGCATAAAGCACGCGATCGCGGCCAATCGCTCGGGCGGCGAGATCCGCATTGCCGGATCGCGCGAGAACGGCTGCTTGCGTGTTGCCGTCATCGACGCTGGACCGGGCTTCACTCTGGAATCCGCACCGGCCGGCCACGGCTTGGACAATCTCAAGGATCGCCTGACCACCCTGTTTGGCGAACGCGCCGCGCTGAAACTCGACCGGCGCGAAAATAAGAACTGCATGGTCCTGACCGTTCCTTATTCCGACTAGCCGCATGCGCGCATTTCTAGTGGACGACGAAGCGCTCGCCTTGAAACGCCTGTCGCGCATGTTGACGGCGACCGGCCGTGTGGAAATTGTCGGCACAGGAACCGACCCGGTGGAGGCTGTGGAAGCAGTGCTGGGCGCGAAGCCCGACGTTCTGTTCCTCGATATCGAAATGCCGGGTATGAACGGTTTCGAACTACTCGCCAAGCTCGATCCGCAACCGGTGATCGTGTTCACCACGGCCTATGATCGTTATGCACTGCAAGCCTTCGGCGTGAATTCGATCGACTACTTGCTGAAGCCCATCGAACAGGCGCAGCTCGATCGCGCGCTGGACAAAATTGAACGCATGCGCGGCGGCGCCGAACCCCGCCAGGAACTCCGCGCTTTGC
>DATGIH010000168.1:0-4605 GCA_035295865.1 Bryobacteraceae bacterium | reverse complement strand
AGCGCGGCGCTGCAAAAAGCGGCGGATATGCTGCGTCCGGGCGATACGTTGGCCATCGGTCCGGGCACCTATCAAATGGATGCGAGCCTCTTAATCCCTTCGCACGCGACCGTGCGTGGCGAGGCGGGCAAAACCATCCTGCTCAAGAGTCCCGGGGTCGAAAGCGCGCTCGCCGAAGATGGCGATTACGGCGAGAGCTATCTGAACGTGGCGCATCCTGAGAAATTTCAACCGGGCATGGGTATTGAGGTTTCCGACGACACGCTCAAAGAAGGCTGGGATGTTTCGATTTCGAAGGTGGTCGCCGTCCAAGGCAACATTCTCCGGATCAGTCCGCCCACTGTTCGGGATTACGATCTTGAGCAAAAGCATGCGCGCATTCGCAACACCTATCCGATTTTGTGCACGATGAACGCCGAAGACGTCACCTTTGAAGACATAACTGTGGATGGAAACAAAGCGCAGAACCAGTATCTGGACGGCTGCCGCGGCGGCGCCATCTACATGTACAACGTCCGCAATGTCACGGTGAAAAATTGTGTCGCGCGCAATTACAATGGCGACGGAATCTCGCTGCAAATTTCGGACCGGGTGCACGTCGTCAACAGTGAATCGTACGGGCAGACCGGGTACGGCGTTCATCCCGGAACGGGTAGCGTAAACACGGTCGTGGAGCATTGCCGGATGCATAATAACGGCGATATCGGTCTCTATCTGTGCTGGCGGGTGCGGCACGGGCAGTTTCACGACAACGTGATCGAAGACAACGGCCATTACGGCATCTCCATTGGCCACAAAGACACCGACAATGAATTCACCAACAACATCGTTGCACGCAACGGCATCAGTGGCGTCTACTTCCGGGAAGAGACGGCGGAGAACAGTGGCAATCGCAATACATTCCGTAACAACAAAATCCTGGATAACGGGTCGTCTGGATTCTTTATCGCGAAGCGCGTGACCGACACGGTGATCTCCGGCAATGAAATCCGCGACAAGCATCATCCGGTGATGAAAGCTGACGGCGCGGGCTCGGTCAGTTTGGAAAACAACAAAATCGAAAATTAAGATCGTGCGAGAACGGCTGCGGGGACACGACTGCTTTCTTCAAGGTTGAGACTGTCATCACGCTAGCCCGTCATGTCCCCGATCCGTCGTGCAAAAATGGGGATTGCCCTCTTCCAACTCCCTGAGCGCACGATTCTGGTGCCTGATCGCCGCGACATTTCTCGGCTTTCTGGGTTTTGGCAGCGTCCTGCCGGGACTCGCTCCGCATGTTCGCCACGATTTGGGAGGCTCGGACCGCACGGTCGGCTTTGTCATCGGAACTTTCTCCGTTATGGCTCTCGGGAGCCGGCTCTTCGCCGGGCGCCTGGCCGATCACACCGGACGTAAGCGCGTCTTTCTCACCGGCCTGACCAGTTGTACGCTGGCCGGCATCACGTATCTGGTGCCTTGGGGAATTCCCGGAATCTACGTCGGACGCGCGCTGCAAGGGCTGGGTGAAGCCTGCCTCTACATCGGCGCGGCGGCGTGGGCGGTAGAAGTCGCGGGCGTGCACCGCAGCGCGCGCGCCTTGGGATACTTGAGCAGCGGCATCTGGGGAGGCATCGCCGCTGGACCGTTGATCGGCCAGTTGCTTGGTTCCTTCGCCAACGCCGCCCGTTTCCAGATTTTCGCCGCCCTCACCGCGATTCTGCTGCTCAGCCAAGTTCCCGAAGACTACCGGCCGGAGGATCATCCACGCCGGCGAGGCTGGCTTCGCGCGCATATCGTTCCGGCGGGAATCGCGATCGGATTCGTGAATGTCCACTATCCGGTGATCACCGGGTTTCTCATCCTGTATCTCGCGCACAGCGGCAACGCCGGTCCCGCCGCATTTTCCGCCTATGCCGCCTGCGTTCTGCTTTCGAGATTTTTCCTGGGCGGTCTGCCCGACCGCATCCATCCGCGCATCACTTACTACACGGGCTTGGCTTGCATGGCAATCGGACTCGGGATTCTCGCCACCGGACCCGGCTGGTTCCTGGCAGTTGCCGGAGCGGCACTGCTCGGATTTGGATTCTCGTTCCCCTGGGCGTCTGTCGCATCCACAGTGCTGCGGCGCGCGCCGTCGAACGAACACGGATCCACGGTGAGCGTGCTCAGTGCCTTCTACGATCTGTTCGTCGGATGCAGCTCTTTTTCCGCCGGAATCGTCGCCAATCGCTTCGGCTACGCGGCGGCGTTCCTGATGGCAATCGCCGCGATCGGCGCTGCCGCTATTGCTGGAAAATTCGTGTTCGCCGGGAAACCGGAGACTGTCGCGCTCGCCGATGCCGCTCAGCTAGTCGGATAATTAATCTTCACCCACTTCATGCGGCCGGGGATGCAGCACTGGTTCCAGGATTTCCAGCGCTTCCTGCACGCTCTGGCGCGGAACCTGCAGCCGTACCCATTTGTGCATGAACGGATCGATGTCCTGCACTAACGTCGCGATCTGCCCTTGCACATAGTACGGCATGCCCGCGTCATCCAGCAAACCTTTTGCGAGGGCCAATTGGATGCCGTTGTTCGTCTCCAGCACCACCGTCAGATCGGATTCTTGTTCCGGCACCGAGTGTCTCCTAGCCCAGTGTAGCGGCTGGCTCAAGCAGGGCGTTCGCACGATTGCGAACGCGAGAAACACCAGTGCTCGCGCTGCGTAGCGCACGCAATTTTGCGTGCCGCGTCGCCACTCTTGGCGACGCCCGGTTTGAAATTCATGAGAAAGCGCTTGACAAGGTGGCTGGGGCGGTATAGCATTTAACCATGTGGTTACTTAACCAACAGGTTTTATGCAAACGGTAACGCAGGATCACCTCAGCGCCACCTTCGCCGCCCTCGCCGACCCCACGCGCCGGGCCATCTTGGCACGGCTCGCGTCCGGCGAAGCTCCGGTGTCGGAGTTGGCCGAACCGTTCCAGATGAGCATGCCCGCCGTTTCCAAGCACCTCAAAGTTCTGGAGCGCGCCGGACTCATCGCCCGCTCCCGAGAAGCGCAATGGCGCCCCTGCCGTCTCGAAGCCAGTCCGTTAAAAGGCGTGGCGGATTGGGTGGAGCATTATCGCGGTTTCTGGGAGCAAAGCCTCGACCGGTTGGATACCTATCTGCGAGAAATTCAGGCGCAGGAGAACGAACCTAAGGAGAAAAAGCATGTCCGCAAGCGCCGGAAGCAGTAACGTTGCAGATCGCGAACTGGTGTTCACGCGCCTGCTGGATGCTCCCCGTGAGCTGGTTTACAAAATGTGGACCAACCCCGCGCATCTGATCCAGTGGTATGGACCAAAAGGCTTCGTCACCTCCGTTTACCAGATGGATGTCCGGCCCGGTGGCGAGTGGCGGCTCACCATGCGTGGCCCGGATGGCAAGGATTACAAAAACCATATTGTATTTGTCGAAGTGAAGAAACCCGAACGTCTAGTGTTCAAGCACGTGCCGGAAGCAGGATCCGAGCCAGTGACGTTTGAAACCACAGTGACTTTCGCCGAAGAGCAAGGAAAAACAAGGGTTACGCTACGAATGCTCTTCCCGACCGAGGAAGAGAAAGAGTTCGTGGTGAAGAAGCACGGCGCCAAGGAAGGCGGCGAGCAGATGTTCGGCAAGCTGGCGGATTACATGCGGACCATGGCCCCCGGTGCGGCTGTTCCGATTCGCCAAGTCACCCTGACTCGTCTAATCGATGCGCCCCGTGAATTGGTGTTCCGAGCGTGGACTGAGCCGGAACAGATGAAACATTGGTGGGGTCCCAACGGATTCACCACCGTTCGCTGCGAGCTCGAGCCACGCGCGGGAGGAGCTCTGCGAATCGATATGCGGGGTCCCGATGGAACCTTGTATCCGCATTCGGGAACCGTTCGGGAATTTGTCCGGCCGGAGCGGCTAGTGCTGTTCATGAACGTCCAGGACGGCGAAGGCAATATAATTTTCGAAGGCGTAACTACGGTAACTTTGGTCGAAGAGGCCGGAAAAACCAGGCTCACATTGCATTCGCGCATCGAAAACGCCAGCGTGGAATTTGGCGCGATGCACGGAGCAGGTATGGAGAACGGCTGGAACCAGGCACTGGATCATCTGGAAAAACAACTGTCGGAATCGAAGGAGCATTCATCATGACGGAATCGATCGTGACCTTCTTGCGCGAGCTGAAGTTCGCCGCACGCACGCTGGCGCGCGCCAAAGGTCTTACCATCACGGTAGTCCTGACGCTCGCGCTGGGCATCGGCGCGAATGCCGCCATCTTCAGTTTGGTGCGCGGCGTATTATTGCGGCCGCTGGTGAATCGCGATGAGGACCGGTTGGTGTACATCCGGCAGAGCGCGCCAGGGCTGCAGATCGAGAACACCTATTTCTCGGTCCCGGAAATGCAAGACCTGCGAGCAGCCGTGAAAACCATCAGCGCATTTGGCGATTTTTCGACCATCGGATTCACCATGGTCGGGCTCGGCGAACCGCGCGAGGTGCAGGCCGGGGTGGTCGGCGGATCGTACTTCGAAGTGATGGGCCTGCATCCGGTGCTCGGACGCCTGCTCGACGCGCACGATGATGGTCGCTGATCGCTCGCCCAGCCGGACCGTTTTCCCGATC
>DATGIH010000167.1:0-8467 GCA_035295865.1 Bryobacteraceae bacterium | reverse complement strand
CCGCCTCGGTCGGTTGCTGCTCCGGCTTTTTGCCGGTGACGCAAATCCAACCCTTCTTGCGCTCTTCAAAAACTTCAACGTTCGTGTAGCCGGCTTGCAGGAAGAGTTCCCGGTGTTCTTTTACGCCGAGGCTTGGCGAGCCGAACAACCTCATCGCAGTCCCGATTACTGCATCGCGGCTCCCCCCTTTATAGGTTTCGGCAATTATCGCCAATGTGCCGCCGGGTTTAAGAACGCGGCAGATCTCGCGCATATCGTTCGGTAAGTCGGGCCAGTAGTACTGCGTTTCGATCGCGGTCACCAGATTGAACGTATCAGCGGCGAAGGGCAGGTCTGAGACGGATGCTCGTTGGATATCGACGTGTCCGGCTTGAATGGAATTCTTGTTTCGCGCGCGGGACGCAGCCACACTGCCCGAAGCGTAATCCACTCCGGAAACATGACCGCGAGAGGCCGTCTCAGCCAATTTTTCGATGGTTCGTCCGCCTCCACACCCGACGTCCAGAACGATGAAGTCTTCGGCGACCTGAACGTGCGACAGGCCCCAATCGGTAAGCTTAGAGTGGGACTGGTTCATGAGCGCGGCAATAACGCGACCGGCGAAGCGGTCTGGCTTGCGAACTTGCGTGGCGACATAGACGGAGCCGCCAAGCAAGACGGCCATCTTGATAGTCTTGAGCAACGCTGCAGTTTCCAGCACGCTTCACGCCCGGCGATTATTTCCGCACACTACGCCTGATGCTAACACGCTCGTGGCGTCGTGGCTTTGTGGATAGACTATCGCGAGCTTTCCTACGGGGACCTATGACTACACGGCGAGAATTTATTTTTCAAACAGCGGCTGCCGGTGTCGCGGCGGCGGCATCTTTACGAATCCCTCACGCGACAGTGGCTAATGCCGGCAAGGACGATGCCAAGGTCGGGCTTGCGGGTGTGGTTGAAACGGTGCTCGGGCCGATCGATGTGTCGATGCTCGGCTTCACTCTCAGTCACGAACATCCTTGCTTCATTCCCCCCGAAGATTTCCCCGACCGGACAGTTGCTGCCGCCAGAATGGTCAAGAAGCTGAAGGAAGCCAAGGCCGGCGGTGTTGACACGATCATCGATCTCAGCACAGCAGACAGCTTGCGCGATGTGCGATTCGGGCAAGAGGTTGCGCGCAGGTCCGGGATGCAAATCGTGGCCGCCACCGGATTTCGCTTTGCGCCCGAATCTTACAAGGTTCAGACGGTGGAGCAGATCGCCGAGTTCTTCATTCGAGAGATCGAGCAAGGGATTGCGGATACAGGCATCAAAGCAGGTGTCATTAAGGCAGCTGCGGTGTCCGCGAAAATCACAGCTGCGGAGGAAAAAGGCTTCAAGGCAGCAGCACGCGCCAGCAAGGCGACTGGCGTGCCAATTGAAACGCATACGGATGCCGGCAATCGCGGCGGTGAGATGCAGGCCGACTTCCTGGAAGCGGAAGGTGTCAGTCCCGCCAGGGTATCTCTGGGGCATTGCGATGACACGAAGGACGTGAATTACCTCATCGGTCTCGCCAAACGCGGATACACCATCGGGATCGACCACGTCTTCTACGGAGCGACCAAAGCTGCGAAGGACGAGCCAGGATACGTTACGTATCTCCGCCAGATACCTTGGCAAAAACGGGCGGAATACGTTAAGCGGCTCATCGACGCAGGCTTCGGCGACAAGATTTTTCTTTCCAACGACTGGGAACTCGAACGGGAAAAAATGAATCCGGACGGGTTTTTATTCAACACGCGCAAGACGATTCCTTATCTGAAGCAACTCGGCGTATCACAGCGGGAAATCCAGGCCATCATGGTGGATAATCCCAAACGCTTTTTCGGTCGCCGCTAAGCGTTCAGCAAGATAGTGCTTAAGGTAATTCGAATCGATCGTAAAGATCGATTCGAATGGAAAAAAATCAACCCAGGACCCGCACCCTGGAAACCACAGAGTTAGGGCACTCAAAATCGCCCAAACGACTAGAGGGCCTGCCACCGACGCGCGGACGTGACGACTGGTGGAGATTGATACGAGGGGAAACTGAGACGGGTCAGATTGGAAAAGAAGAGTCAAAATCAAATTCAACGTCAAAATCAAAGACCCGCCCTCAAAAACCGAGGACGGGCCACCCTACGAGTTTTTGTGAGTTGAGTATTTCAAGAGGCTCGGCGCAACCAGGCCACTCACCCGGCCAAGGTGATATATAGAGAGTGCGGCGGCTGTTGGCTTTGCGCTGGCGTGAGAGGAAGTGGGATGGCTTTTATACGGGATTACGAAGCGATGCTTGCCGTTGCGCTTGCGGAAGCGCGGCTTGGCCTTAAGGAAGGCGGGATTCCCATCGGTGCGGCGATCTTCGATGCGCGCGGGAAGTTACTTGGCGCAGGGCATAACCGGCGCGTGCAGCAGGGCGACCCGTCCGTGCACGGGGAGACGGATGCATTTCGCAAAGCGGGGCGCCAGAAAAGCTATCGCAAGCTGATCCTGGCGACGACGCTCGCGCCTTGCTGGTATTGCAGCGGGTTGGTGCGGCAATTCGGATTCGGAACGGTCGTCGTGGGGGAAAGCAGGAATTTTGAAGGCGGGATCGATTGGTTGCGATCGCTGGGAGTGCAAATCATCGATCTCGATTCGCAGGAATGCGTTTCGCTGCTGGCGGATTATATTCGCGCAAATCCAGCGGTATGGAATGAAGACATCGGCGAGGAATAGAAAACGGAAAACGTGGATGGATGCTTGCGGTCATGTGACGCGGCTGAAAATGGGAACGAACGATTTCCTCACGCGATAGACTCTGTGGAAGTTGGCAGCCGGTCGGTTTGGATTCTTGATCCACTGTGTCACGCTCTGAAAAATTCAAACTGTCGCGCCACCGAGAGTTTGGCAGGAAGTGACCTATGCGAAAGACGGGCGGTCCTGCCGCTTGGCGGGCGGAATTGTTTGGGCTAGGCTAGGGGCAGATTGTCATCCAGGAGAATACCAAGTGAGCCAAGAAACCATGGCGCAAACGGTTTTGCCCTGTTCGCAATGCGGGCGGCAGTTTGCACATTCCGACCTGGTGCAGATCGCCGGGAACTGGGTATGCGGCGATTGCAAGCCTGCTTTTCTGAGCCGAGTGATGGCGAGCGGCACGGCATCTCCCATCGGCTGGCAGTACGGAGGATTCTGGATTCGCTTTGGCGCACGTATTATTGATGGCCTGGTGCTGGGCGTGCCGTTCATCATTCTATTTCTTCTCTTTATGCCAGCGCTGTTCAAGACACAAACCGATCCTGCCAATCCGAATCTCGGAGCCTTTGCAGCAATCGGCTTTGGTTTAATTGTGACGACTTTCGGTGTCTCGGCTTGCTATGAAATAGGGATGCTGAAATATCGCTCTGCGACGCTCGGAAAGATGGCGTGCGGGCTGAAAGTTGTGCGCGCAGACGGCAGCGAGCTGGGATGGGGCGTGTGCGTTGGGCGCTATGCGATGTGGAATATTGTGACCAGCGGCCTGCCTTACATCAATTTTATCCTGATGCTCATCAGCTCGATCATGGCGGGAACGGATAGCGAGAAGCGAGCGCTGCATGATAGGGTGTGCAACACGCGGGTGATTTACAAATAGAGTAGAGCGTGAGCTTCAACATCAATCTTTTCACTCCCGGCTCGAGCGACCCCGGCAAGGCGGGGCTTTCTCCGCGGGCTGCATGGAACTTGCCGTCTGCCGCGCCCGGCACCGTCAGCTGCCCCAACTGCAACGGAGACGTGGCACGAGTTGAAACGGAGAACGGGTGGCAGAATTGCCCGTACTGCCAAAAGCGGCTGCAGATCGGTGTCTGGGCGGTTGCGCGCCAGAACACAAATGTGGCGGTTGCACTTTCAGATCAAGCGACATGCTTTTTTCATCCGGATAAGGCGTTCCAAGCCTGCTGCCAAAGGTGCGGCCGGTTTGTGTGCGGATTGTGCGATTTGCAGTTGGGAGCGGAGCACGTTTGCCCGTCGTGCTTCGAACGCGGAAGAGGTGGCTCGGTTGCGGAGCCTGGAAAAGCGGAATGGCGGCACCGGGATGTGCTTTACGATTCGATCGCATTGACCGTTGGATGGATTTGGATTCTTTTTTGGCCGACGATTCTGGCCGCGGTCCCGACCGTGATTGTGTTGCATATAAAGTTCAGGAAAGCGCCGCGTGCTTCGTTGATTCCGCGATATGGGTGGCGTTTTTGGATGGCGTATGTGGGGATCGTATGGCTTCCGGCGCTGCTGTTCAGCACGATCTACTGGAGCAGGATTTTTGGGAGGCGTTGATTGAAGAGCGCTTTTCGGAAAATATCGCGCATTCGCAACCTCGCTGGCGGGACCAATTGGTATTTGAGCGAAGACTGTTTGCTGGCCGCGAAACGGGTGATGTACACGGTCGAGTACCGTCGTTTCTATTTGCAAGACCTGGAATCGATTGTGGTGTGGCCGAACAACAGAGCGTGGATGCTGCGAATGATTATTCCAGGGGCGGTATTTGCGCTGCTGGATCTCGCGTTTTCGCAGTGGGCCAGCCTGATGACGGGCGCGGTTTTCGGCGGCATAGGTGCCGCATGGGTGGCGTTAGAACTAGCACTTGGGCCGACAGCAAGATCACGCATTCGCACAACCGGCGCAAGCGTTGATCTGCCATTGGTGCCGCGGGCTCGCCGAGCGCGCAAATTGCTTGCGAAGATCGATGCGGCGATCCGGAACACACGAAGCGCCGCGGTGCAGCCGCCGGCTTCCGTGGCCAGCGCCGAAGCAGCGAAGCCCGCCGTCCAAACAACATCCGAAGGTTCCGCGCCCGCTTCGATTGCGGACACCACACAGACGAATGGCTCCTGACAGACCAGCCACACAGCTCGACAAACGGCCTGTTCCGCGGCTTCGCGATGCTCATTGCCTGTTTCATCCGCTGCGCGAAGCGGCGGCGCGGTGTCCACATTGCGGCGGAACGTTTTGCAGGGAATGCGTGACAGATGAGGAAGGAAAGCTGGCTTGCCCACCATGCCTTCGCCGGATGGCGCGCCCACCCGCGCCGAAGGTGTCATTTGTGCGCAGGCTGCGGCAGGTTCTTGCCGGTGTTACCGCGCTCGCTTCACTGATGGCGCTCCTTTTCCTGCTGTTGCTTTGGAGAACGAATACGCCAGAGCAACATCTGAACTTCGGTGGCAAGACCCAAGCTGCGCAACCAGAGAGCGACCATGAGTGAAACTTTTCGAGCTCCGGTTGGCGGCCAACACCGCCCGTTGATGCGGGCGGGAGCTGCGCGGAACCGGCTCAGTCCGCTCGAAGCACTCGAACGCGGGTTCGCGCTCTTTCGGTCCACGTTTGGCCGCGAAGCATGGCGCTACTACGTGGGCGCGGCGCCATTGGCATTTGCTTTTATTCCGATGTGGGTGGCCAACGGGCAGATTCGCGTATCCACTGGCGGATTATTGCTGGAAGCAGCGCTACTGACCTGCGCGTATCTGCTGCGCGCGTGGATGGTTTCCAGTTACGTGGAACGCGTTCGCGAACGCGCGTTTGGAACGCCGAAGGCGAGGCCGGCAGGGATAGTGGCGCGATTGGCGGCGCTGGGCCGTCTGCTTGCGTGGAAGATTTCGCTGACAATCGGCGCGCTGGCGGCTCTGCCAACGATCGCGGGTTTGTCGTGGCTCTACTCCGCGTCTCAATTCGCCAACCTTGAAGCAGGAGAGGATGGAGGGGAAAGGCACACGATTGGGGGCTGCCTCGCGTTAGCGAGTCAATGGTTTGGCGGCGGCGTGCTGCTTTTGATGATGCTCTTCCCGCTGTGGATCGCGGTGTGGCTGAACGGAATGATCATGGCGATCCTCGTTCCGCAGCTTTTACATTCGATTCTCGGATTGGACACACTGCTGTCGACTGCGATGGGAATGTTTTCGTTGATCCGAAGTTCTGCGTTCTGGCTTTCCTTGTTCGGGGGCGCATGGCTGGCGCTCGATCCCGTCGTGAAATGTTCGTTTGTCGTTGTTCACCAGCATTTGCGTTCGAGGCGCGAAGGAGACGACCTGCGGAGTTTGCTGGCGAGCCTGCCACGCGAACAGAAGAAAAAGGCGCAGATGATTGCGCCCGCGGCGAACGGCGGGAAGGTGGCTGCCGGAGCGCTCGTGGTGCTGGTTGCATTAATAGGATACGCGTTGCTCGCGCCGACCGCGCCGGCAGCGCAATCGCCGACAAATTCGCTCCATGCGGAGGCTCCCGCGGATACTGCGCGCCAGGCACAGGTTCAAAAGTTGCGCCGAGCCCTCGACGAGGAATCGCAGCGGGCGATTTACCGCTGGCATGACGCGGAGCATCCGAGTCCACCGACGTGGTTTGACAAGTTACTGGCCAGGACTGAGCGGGCGTTCAACCGTTTGTGGGATGGGATCCGCAATTTTTTCCGCAAATTGTGGCCACGAAGTCCGGAACTCCCGCTCGGAGGCAAAGACCGCGGCACCTGGAAAGTAAAGGGCCTGCAGAATTGGCTAATCGTGATTGCGGTATTGATCATCGCGGCGGGCGGAGTGCTGATTTGGTTGCGGCGACGACGCCAAGAAGGGGCGCTGTCGATTCCGATGGCAATTGCGCCGCTGCCCGATCTGAGCGAAGGCGCGTTGGCTACGGCGCGTTCCGAAGACGAATGGTTTGCGCTGGCCGACCAGTTGCAAAAAGAAGGCGAATTGCGAATGGCACTGCGCGCCGCCTATTTTGGTTTGCTTGCAGGACTGGCGCGGCGTGAATGGCTGACAATTCGCCGCGACCGGACGAATCGGGAATACCTGGATGAGTTCATTCGAAAGTGGAGGCGGAGGCCGCAAGCTGCCGTCGAAGCGCGCGTGGAAATTCCCGAGAAACTGCGAGGAAGCTTAAGGCAGTTCGATGGCGTCTGGTATGGACTTCGTGCGGTAACTCCGGAGGCGGTTGCGGCGTACCAGCGAGACCAGCAGGAGTTGCTCAGCCATGTCTGAGAGCCGGTCCGACAAAGGCGCGGCGCTTAATTGGCGAGGTCCGCTGCTGGCTGCGGGGATTTTTGCGGCGGTGTTCGGGATTCTTCTGCTCATGGCGCATCAGAATCAATCGAATACGAGCGACATGGGATCGAGCTTGCGCGAGGACCCGTACGGCACGAGGTTGTTGTTTGATTCGTATGGGCGGACCGGATATCAAGTGAAACGCAGCCAGGACGAAGATTCGCTGGCCGAACAGGACGCAACGAAGACAACCGCGTTCTTCATCGGGCGCTACATCTTCTCCGAGTTCCAGACTACCGACGGCAAAAATAGCAAGAGAACGGACAAGTTTCGGGCGCGGGTGGAAGATTTTCTTTCGCGCGGCGGACGCGTTGTGCTGGTGGCGCACGCGGGGAAGCTGCGGTCTGAATCGCAAGATTGGGAAGTGGAGACGAGTTGGGGCGACGCGCGTTTACAAAATAGTCCGACGTGGATTTCGCCCGATCTCCGGACAATGCCGGCAGACAGCGAGGCGATGTATCTCAACGGCGAGGCGCCTTCGCTCAAAACCGATTCCAAGTGGACTGTGCTGTATGCGGGTCCCGCACAAGTCGACGGAAAGAGTGGCGGAAGCGCGCGGGTTTATATGGCGACGAGGAAAATTGGAAAGGGAGAACTCGTCGCTGTGAGTCAGGAATGGTTTCTGCTGAATGAAGCGATCAAGAGTCATCCAAATCCGGTGCTGCTAGATTTTTTGGCGGGCGGAAGGCCACAGATTTGGGTGGACGAAACTTTGCACGGACTGCAACAGGATAAAGGCGTGCTGTGGCTGGTGCAGCGATACCGGTTGCAGGTGGCGCTGATGCTGTTCTGGGCGGCTCTATTGGCATTGCTTTGGAACATGAGCGGTGATTTGCTGCGACGCCCGACGCGCGATCAAGTCGCGCAAATCATCCGGAACGGCGAAAGTGCGGGGTTAGCTGGGCGACGGCTGCTGCAGCGCAGCATTGCGGTGGAACTTGTAGCGGCGGAATGCTGGGACCAGTTCCGGCGGCGGTCGCCGCAAGATGCGCAAGCCATCTCTGCGAATCCAAAATTTGGGCAGCGGTTGCGCGCGGCGCTCGGTATGGCGCCTCTGGCGGGATACCGGGAATTGAGCCAGTTGATTGCAGAACGTCGCGCGGGCGCAAAAGGACTGGGTCATGGTGACCGCCGTATGAATGAAGGTTCGACGAATTCAGCAAAGACAATTCCCGGGGAGGGACGGTTCGGATGAGCGAGAAAACGATGCCAGGTTCGGAAGCGCAGGCACAACCTGCAAATGTGGAAACGAAATCGGCGGATTCCGCGCTGATCACGAGTGGAGCGCGGCGAGTGCGCGAGGCGCTGGGACGCGTGATCGTAGGGCAAGAACAAGCGATCGATCTCGCAATGGTGACGGTGCTCGCGGGCGGACACGCGCTGATCGAGGGCGTTCCAGGAGTGGGCAAAACTTTACTTGT
>DATGIH010000166.1:0-4604 GCA_035295865.1 Bryobacteraceae bacterium | reverse complement strand
CCGATTCCCAGGTTAAACGTCCGCCGCCAATCCTGTTCGGGAATGCGGCCAAGCTTGCGCAACAGCTCGAAAACCGGCAGCACGGGCCAGGAGCCGAGCTTGATGCGAACTCCCAAACCCTTGGGAAGAATTCGAGGCGTGTTGTCCGTGATGCCGCCGCCCGTGATGTGCGCCGCGCCTTTCAGGAACCCCGCATCATGCAGCGCCCGCAGCGGCGTGAGATAGCTGCGATGAATCTTGAGCAGTTCTTCCGCAACCGATCCGCCCATCTCGGCTAGCTGAGTATCCGCGCCGTGTCCGGCGACCTCAAAGAGCACCTTGCGAGCCAGCGAGTAGCCGCTCGTGTGCAAACCGGTGGAAGGCAGTCCGAGCAGAAGATCGCCCGCCTGAATGGTGGATCCGGTGATCATGCGTTTGCGCTCCACGGCGCCCACGATGAAACCGGCCAGGTCGTATTCGCCCCGCGCATAGAGCCCCGGCATCTCGGCGGTCTCTCCGCCGATCAGCGCGCACCCGTTCGCGAGGCAGCCGCGCGAGATGCCTGACACCACTTCGGCCGCAACCTTCGCGTCGAGTTTGCCCACCGAGAAATAATCCAGAAAGAAAAGTGGCACGGCGCCTTGCACCGCGATATCGTTCACGCAGTGGTTCACCAGGTCCTCGCCAACGGTGTTGTGGCAGCCGGTGAGAAACGCGACCTTAAGCTTGGTGCCTACGCCATCGGCCGAAGACACCAGAACCGGCTGCTGGTATCCCTTCAAAAGAAACCCGCCGCCGAAGCTGCCGATATCCGTGAGCACGCCGGGAGTGAACGTCCGGCGAGCCATTTTTCGCACCGCCGCGACGGCGCGATCGGCTTCGTCGATATCGACGCCCGCCTTTTTATAGGTGATCTTGGGTTGCTTGGCCATTTCTGTGAACTCTTATGATAACTGCCTGCTGGCCCCGCGCCTAAAACACCACCTCAAAATCTCCGCGATAGCGCCTTTGATAGTTGCCAAAGAACACCCCGTACTCCGGATCCGCGATATTGTCGTGCACCGCCAGCGCATTAAAGTGATTCGTCATGTTGAACACGCTGAGCGAAATCCGCAGCGTGTACTTGCTGCTGCTCTTGACCTTGAAGTCCTTCGAGAACCTTGTGTCCGCGGAAAAGAAGTTGGGGCAGCGTGCGGAGTCCGGAACGCCCGCATAGTTCTGAAGTTTATCGAGCGGCGTATACGGCAGGCCGTTACGGTATTCGACAATCGGCAAAGCCTGCAAATTCCACACGTGCAGATTGACTCTGCCCCACAGCAGAAAACGATTCGGAACATCGGCCGGCAGAGTGGTGTTTATGTCCGGCCGCACCACCGGAACCGGGAAGTTCCCCAAAAAGTTGTCGAACGTATTCAGGCTGCCCTCCGCGCGGCTGCGCGTGTAAGCCAGTGTGAGCTGATTGCTTTTCCACGAAAATCGCGCCGTCACCTCCGCCTGCCGGTAGCGCGACTTTCCGTCGCCATTCAAAACGATCTCCTGTGTAGTATCGAGCACCGCCGGTTCGAAGACCACTAATCCAACCGATTGATTGTCGGTATACACAAATCGCAGCCGCAGCAGCCGCGAGAAGCCATGCTCGGCTTGAAGATTCAGGGTCGCGCCGCGAGGCGAAAAAGCCCCCGCCACCCGCTCTCCATTCACCAGAAACGTGCGCGGCCCGGTGACGCTTCCGATGACGTTCACATAAGTGACCGGAGCGCCAATAATGGAGCCATCCGGCGCGTAGGTGGTGATGGTCCGCTCGGGGTAGCGGCTGAAGGTGTAAATATCCAGCGGCAGGTGATCGTAGAATTGGCCGTAACCAACCCGGAAAACCGTGCGCTGATTAGGGAAAGGGCTCCACGCAATGCCTTCCCGTGGCGCGATGCGAAGGCTGGACGCGAGCCGCTGGTGCTCAACACGCACGCCGTAGTCGAAAGAAAGCCGGGCCAGTGGAGACCAATGGTCCTGCGCGTAAGCCGTCACTTCAAGATCGGTTCGGCTAAATGTATTCTGATTTGAAAAGTCGATGCGTTGCTCGAGCACGCCCAGGTTATCGACGATATCGACGGGGCGAAACGTGAAACTTCCTTGATCGCTTGGGTGGGTCAGCGACGATCCCAACTTGATCAGATGCGAGCCGAAGTAGCGGAGCGGAGGAGGAGACCAAGTCTCCAGCCATTCCGTGCGCTTCGCGGCGCGTGTCTGGCGGCCGAAAAAATTTCCGGACGTGCCCTGAGGCGCGAGCACCATATCGGCATCTCCCTGCGCGCCTACCGTTGCATCGAAGTTTTGGATGGAAACGATGCTGTCCAGGAGACCGCCCAGAATCCCCCAATGGTGATCCAGCGTTCCATAGTAATCGTGCTGCGCATAGCTCGGAGTGGCGGGCTGCGGATCGAAGAAGTCCGGGTTCACGAAATTGGTGTGCTGCGGGCTCACATGCAGCGACGCGGACACTTCCATGCTGGAGCTCAGAACGTAGTCGAGCTGCGTGAAGGAATTGATCGATTCCTGCTTCGATATGTTGTAGGGAAAGAAAAGCGTGCGGTTAGGAACCTTATCGATGACGTACTGCAACGAGGAAATGAAATAGAGCCGGTTGTGACGCAGCGGACCGCCGACCACGAAGCGGGGATTCTCATTGCGAATGCCTCGCAAGTGCGCGGAGCGAATGCGAAAATCGGGGAACGGATCGTTCAGACCGACGTGCCACTCTTCCCCGCCCCGCTTCGTCTCCACCGCGACCACGCTCTGTGTAAAGCGCCCGTATTGCGCCAGAAATGGTGTATTGAGCACGTTCACCGACTCGATGCTGTCCACGGGCAGCGTCTGGCCGAATTTCCCCGTGACCGGGTCGGTGATGTCGGTCTGATTCACCACCATGGCGCTGCGCTCTACCCCGGTGCCTTCGATATTCAGCTCGCCGCGGGAAGTCCGCAGAATGCCCGGAACCAGCGGCAGCGTATCCTCCACCGTGGCCGGATTGGTGGGCAACGTCTTCACCTCGACGGGCGTCAGTTCATTCGACGTCGAAGCGCTCTGCTCCACCGGTGGAATCTTCTCGATGACCTCGACGCTGGATGATACGCGGTTGGGTGTCAGGATGAACCGGAGTTCCTTGCCGGCGGCATTGGCGACGTCCACGGGTTGAGTGGCGGTTTCGAAATCCAGCTTCGTGACGGTGACGCTCCACGTCCCGCAGGGAACATCTCCCGTTTCTATGAATCCATCCGTTCCCGTGGAAAAATTCCCGAGAGCAGACTTCGCGGAACTCACGCGGACATCCGCGTTGAAGACCTTGCCTTCCTGAGAATCGACCACCACCACCCGCAGTTTTCCCGCGCAAGTTTGGGCGGAAAGGGGTACAGCGAGAAGCACCAGGCCGGCAATCAACGAAAACTTCAAGGTCTTAGCATAGTCCAGATCATTGAGGGTGTGGGCAGAACTCAGGGCTGGGGCTTCAGGCGTTGGGAGGCGCGCGTCTATCCCTCGCGCGTGCCGAAACTGAAGAGCTCGACGAGAGCCCTCACGCGCTCTTTCTGACGGATCGGCGGAAATCGTTTGGTTCTCGTTAGCTCGGCGATTCCGTGGAGGCTCGCCCAAAACAGTTCGGATATAACCTCCGGCTTCGAACTCCGCTTCTGAAACAACTCCAGGAGTTGGGAAAAAGCAAAACGCAGCTCCGGCGGAGTCGCCGGGTCATCGAATTTCACCGTCAGGCTGAGCGAAAACATCACCTCGTACAGTGCGGGTGAAGACGCAGCGAATTCCAGATATGCGTTCGCGACCGAATCGACCGGAGTTCGGCGAGTAACCCGTTTCCGCGCCTTCTCCAAGGCCAGGCCTATCTCCCGGAAACCCTCGATCGCAACCGCGGCGAGAATCCCTTCGCGGCTTCCAAAATGAGCGTACAAGACCGGCTGGCTATACGCGATTTCGTCCGATAACCGCCGAACAGTTACGCTCGGCCACCCTTCAAGCTCCGCGATTCGCCGGGCGGCACTGATGATCTGCGCCCGGCGTGCCTGTTTGTCGCGCAGTTTTCGTTCCGCGATCCGGTTCGCTGCCAGCTTCCTCGGCATCGTTATGAAGTATAGCGATAGGAAGTATAGCGCCGCTAGGAGCCCGGTTGAAACTTCTCTCGGAGATTTGGCATCATAATAGCGTTGCTAGATTTTATAGGATGGATATACTTTATGGACAACGCTATTCCAATCGTTCTGGCTGCTCTCATCGCCGCGGGGATCGTCATTATCGGTTGTTTCTACCTTGCATCTCCTCCACGAATCCTGGGAGGGTTTGGCCTAAAACCGCCCGCATCCGATGCGGACACGCTTGCCTGGCTCCGTCTCAAAGGAATTCGGGACATCGCATCCGGCTTGATCGTCCTCGCCATGATGCTGGCCGCGGACAGGCGGCTGACGGGAATTGCGCTGCTGATCTACGCCATCATCCCTTTCGGCGACATGTCAATCGTTCTGGGGTCGGGCGGCTCGAAGTTGCGAGCGTTCTCCATTCACGGCCTAACCTGCGCGGTGATGCTTCTCACCGGCCTCTTGTTCATCCATGCCGTTTGATGAGTT
>DATGIH010000165.1:0-2730 GCA_035295865.1 Bryobacteraceae bacterium | reverse complement strand
GCACGGCGTAGTGCAAATCCTGAATCAGGCTTTCGACAAAGGTGTTGACGTGCATCCGGCGCATCTCCTCTTGAATGACGGTTCTGTTTCCAAATTGGCGGCGCGCGGATTCGCACGCCTGTTCCCGATCCAAGCCGGCGTCGCGATTGAGATCGGCCCGCATTGCGACATGCGATTCGATCTCCTCGCGAAATTCATCGTCCCGTTTCACGCGAACCTCATGACGCGGCCCACGCCTTTCGCCATCGATTCCCAGCTCTGCTCCGCCTGGGCGAGCGTTTTGCGTCCGGCTGGGGTGAGTTTGTAATAACGCGCGCGCCGCTTGTTACCGGTGACTTTCCATTCGGCTTTCACCAGTTTGTCCCGCTCCAAACGGTGCAGCGCCGGATACAGGGAACCTTCTTCAACGCTCAACAACCCGTCGGACGCGCCTTGAATGTGCAGCGCAATTCCGAATCCGTGATTCGGTCCGCGCGCGAGCGTTTTAAGAATCAGCAGCACCAGCGTGCTTTGCGGCTCTCCCATATGCCGCTAGGGTAGCACACTAGGACATGATTTCGGTCGTGATCGCGCCACAGTGCTTGACGTAGCGGGCAATTAGTTCGGTGAGCGGGATCGGATCGCGGGCGCCGATGCGGCATTCCATCTCGCGCTTCGCTTCTGGAATTTGAGCGAGTACGTAAATCAGTTGCCGATTGAGCGAAACCCAGAGATCAACCAGCTCCTGCCAAACGAAGTGCTCGTATTTCTGGCCGGAAACCCAATCGTCGTGCGGATAGCCGCCGGCGACGAGTTTCGCTTGCGTGAGCGCGCAGGCGAACCAGATGTGATGTGCGGCGGCGACGTCTACCAGATGGCCCATGGCCTGTTTGCGTGTCCAAGATTTAGAGGAAATGTGCGTTTCGCCATAGACGTCCGCGTATCTTTTCAAATGCTTCCTCGTTTTTCCAACGATCGTCTCCAGAGACGTAACAGCCTCTCGCACCCACAGAGGCGCTTGGATCACTTCGGCTGCGGTCGTTGGCGGAAGCGGAGCTTCCTTCCGAAGAAATGTCCGATAGCTGGCGCTATCGACGCCGTGCTGCCGCAGAAGATCCGCAGCCGCGCATTCTTCCAGCCGCAGCAAACCCAGCGTGAGATGCGCGGGAACGATCTGTTGGTGATTCAACCGTTCCGCTTCTTCGGCGCCGTAGGCAAGAGCGCGCTTGGCGGAGTGACTCAACGGAATCTCGAGGTCCTGTTTCCCGCGCCGGTCTGAACTTTGCAGAAGCTGCAGCATCTCGCCGCGCAGGACGGGCGCCGGCAAAAGATCGGACAGCGTTTCATCCGCCTTCAGCAGGCTCAATAAGAGATGCTCCGGCTCGATCGTCGAAGAGCCCAGCAGACTCGCTTCAATGCGAGCATAGTGGACCACATCGCGCGCCTTTTCGGTGAATCGGTCAAACATGAGACGCCTCGCTACAGATGCGCCAAAATCTGGCCCACGATGTCTTCGCAATGCTCCACGTACTGTTCGATCAGTTTCAAAAGCGGAATCGGACTCTGCACGCCGATGCGGCAACTTACAGTGAACTTCTCCTGTGGAACCTGCGCCATCACATGCACGATCAGGCGGTTGAGCGCCACCCAAAGATCCACCAGCTCTTTAAAATCCGCGAAACGGTATTGCTGCGCGCCCACCCAGTCGTCCAACGGATAACTTTCGGCGGCTAGATTCGGTTCGGTAAGCGCGCGCGCAAACCATTGCTGGTGGATAACAGCCCAATCGATCAGATGCCCGAATGCTTCTTTGCGAGTCCATGGCTTGCGCTTGAGGCGCTGATTCGCGTAGGAATCCGAATAGGATTGCAGATTTCGGACAGTCTCGGCGGTCAGGCGCTGCAAGCCGGTGACCGGTCCAATCATGGACTCGGAAAGAGGCGGCCGCTGCGCGGCAAGGGGCGCCAACTGTTGCTCGCCGACACTCTCGAGGTAATTCTCATAGTTGACACCAAATTCATGCAACAGAGTCGCAGCCGCGCATTTCTCCATTTTGAGCAAGCCCAGAATCAGATGGCCGGAATCGATAGCGGCGTGATGGAATAGGTCCGCCTGTTCGGCCGCGAGTGAGAGCGCGCGTTTGGAATCGGAGCTGAGCGGCATATCCACGGAGCCTGAAATTTTCTCGCGCTCGGAAGAGCCCGCGAAAATCCGCTGCCGGATCTGTTCGCCCGCGCCGCTGGGCAATCGTGTTGGAAGAACCTTGTCCTCGCGCAGCAGACCCAGCAGCAGATGTTCGGTATCGATGAAGTGCGAACCCAGCGAGCCGGCTTCGTAACGGGCGAAAAAAATCACCCGGCGAGCGTGCTCGGTAAAGCGGTCAAACATAAACCAGGCTTATTTATTGTACGCCTGCAATACTCGCGAAATTGCTGCAATAACACGCTCGATATCCTGCTCGGACGTCTGCCAATTACTCACGCTCACGCGCATCGCACGGCGTCCGCGCCAAGTGGTTCCACCGAAAAACGCCTCGCCGGTGGCGGCAATCGCGGCGATCACTTGGTCGGTTTGGCGATCGTCTCCGAACCGGACCAGGCCTTGGTTGATGGTTGGCTCCCACACCAGCTCCGCTCCCGGAAGAGAACCGATGCGCGTCACCAGAGCCCGTGCGTGCCGAGAACAGCGTTCCACCAGATCCGCGATGCCGTGCCGTCCCAACTGACGCAGCGCCGCATAAGTCGCGAACCC
>DATGIH010000164.1:0-6175 GCA_035295865.1 Bryobacteraceae bacterium | reverse complement strand
GCCGCCATAGAACGCTACGGCAAAACCGGCGTCCTCGGCGAGATGCCGAGATTCGACCCTCTCACGCCCAAGCGCCTCGCGGAATGGGCGCGCGCGAATCTCGACCCCAACGGACTGTTCCAGGAATTCTTCGCATGAGCCTGATTGATCGCGACCGCGCCTCCGTTTGGCATCCTTACACGCAGGCGCTCACGCAGCCCGCTCCATTGCCAATCGCGCGAGCCAAAGGAGTCTATCTTTACACCGAAGACGGTCGCCGCATCCTCGACGGAATTTCGTCCTGGTGGGTGAACATTCACGGCCACTCGCACCCCAAGCTGAATGAAGCTCTGGCCGCGCAAGCCCGCGAGCTCGAGCACGTCATGTTCGCGGGATTCACGCACAGGCCGGCAGTGGAACTCGCCGAACGCCTTCTCGCGATTCTCCCGCAGGGCCTGGGTCGCGTGTTTTATTCCGATAACGGATCGACCGCTGTCGAAGCCGCGCTCAAGATGGCCGCGCAGTATTGGAGCAATTTAGGCCAGCCGCAGCGCCGCAGCTTTGTAACGCTGCATCACGCCTATCACGGAGACACCGTGGGCGCGATGTCCGCGAGCGAAGACTCCGTTTTCACCCGAGCCTTCGCGCCGATGCTGTTCCCCGTCACACGTGTGCACGCGCCTTACTGTTATCGCTGCCCTCTAGGCTTGACTCGCGCAAGTTGCAACATCGACTGTCTCGGCGATCTGGAAGCGCGTCTTCAAGAATTGGGCGACACTGCCGCCGGAGTCTTGGTCGAACCGATGCTCCAGGCCGCGGGCGGAATGATCGTGTGGCCTCGCGAATTTCTCTCCGGAGTTCGCCAGTTGTGTGATCGCTACGGAACGCTGATGATCGCCGACGAAGTCCTGACCGGCTTCGGCCGCACCGGAATGATGTTCGCCTGTGAGCACGCGAATGTTTCGCCGGACATCATTTGCTTGTCCAAGGCGCTCACAGCAGGCTACCTGCCGCTGGGCGCGACCGTGACCACCCCCGCCATCTACGAAGCCTTCTTGAGCCAGGACCGTTCCAAGACTTTCTTCCACGGCCACTCCTACACGGCCAATCCGCTGGCGTGCGCGGTCGCGCTCGCGAGCCTGGATCTGTTTCGCGAAGAAAGCACGCTCGAGCGTGTCGCTGCGCTCGAACAAAGTCTGCGCACCGGTCTCGAACCGCTGCGAAGTCTGCCCAACGTCGGCGACGTGCGCGTGATCGGGGGCGTTGGAGTCGTGGAACTCGCCTCCGATCAACCCGGATACTTCGACGCACTCGGCCCGCGCCTCAACGCGGCGTTCCTGGACCGAGGCCTGCTGCTCCGCCCGCTCGGCAACGTGCTGTATTTTATGCCGCCCTTCGCAATCGAGCCCGCCGAAACAGAATGGGCCCTTGAACAGATTGCCACGGTTCTGAAACTTTCCTGACGCAAGCGGACTGTGATAAGATCCACGTTTTCGAGTTTCATTAAAAATTGGTTAAGGAGCTAGCGTCAGGTGAAAGTTTACGAAACCAATGACATCCGGAACGTCGCGTTAGTCGGTCATGGACATTCCGGAAAGACTTCCCTCACAGCGGGCCTGCTGTTCACCACGGGTGGAACCAACCGTCTGACCCGCACCGATGAGGGAAACACCATCACGGATTTCGACGACGAAGAGATCTCGCGCAAGATCACGGTTTCTTCCGCCGTCGCCGCGATCGAGTGGAACAAGAAGAAGATCAACCTGATCGACACGCCCGGATTCAACATTTTTATTAACGACACCAAGTCGGCGCTCGCGGCGGCTGATGCGGTCGTAGTCGTGGTGGACGGCGTGGCCGGCGTGGAAGTGCAGACCGAAAAGGTCTGGGGTTTCGCCGAAGAGTTCAAACTCCCGCGCGCCATCGTGATCAACAAGCTCGACCGCGAAAGGTCGAGCTTTGAGCGCGCGCTCGAAAGCGTTCAGCAATTCTTTGGGCGCACTGCCGTGCCGATACATCTGCCGCTGGGCGCGGAACGCGATTTCAATGGAGTCGTCGACCTGGTGCGCATGAAAGCCTACACCTATGCGCCCGACGGCGATGGGAAAGGCAAGGAAGGCGAGATCCCGGCGCGTTTGGCCGAGGCCGCTCAAAAAGCGCACGAAGCCTTGGTCGAAATGGTCGCCGAGGGCAACGACGCGCTGCTCGAAGAGTTCTTCGACAAGGGAACCCTGCCGGTCGAACACATCCTCGAAGGACTGCGCGACGCCGTGCGCAGCATGCGCATCTTCCCCGTGATGTGCGCGTCCGGATTGCACAACGTGGGCAGCGATCTGATCCTGAACTTCGCGCTCGAGAATTTCCCCAATCCAGCCGAGCGCGGCCCCTGGAAGGGCACGCTCAACGGAAGCGAAGCCGAGCGCCCCGTCAAGGATTCACTGCCGGTTTCGGCCTACGTCTTTAAGACCGTTGCCGATCCGTTCTCCGGGCGGGTTTCATACTTCAAGGTAATTTCCGGAGTTGTGAAGAACGACGCCAATCTAGTAAGCGCGCGTTCCGCGGCAGGCGAACGCTTGTCCCACATCGGCACACTATTTGGAAAAACGCTTCAGCCCGTGACGGAGTTGCACGCGGGCGATCTGGGCGCAGTCGCGAAACTCAAGGACACCCTCACGGGTGACGCGCTGGATGAGAAAACCTCGCTCATTGTTTACCCCTCCGTGCAGCTGCCGGAGCCATCCATCGCCTACGCCATTTCCGCGAAGACGCGGAATGACGAAGATCGCATGGGCAACGCCATTCACAAGATTCTCGAAGAAGATCAGTCTCTGCGCTTCTATCGCGACCCCCAGACCAAGGAATTTCTACTGGCGGGCAGCGGGCAGCAGCACGTGGAAATCATTGTCAGCCGCTTGAAGAAGCGCTACGCGGTCGACGTGGAATTGCACGCGCCCAAGATTCCTTATCGCGAGACCATTCGCGGCCGCGCAGACGTGCAAGGCCGTCACAAAAAGCAGACCGGAGGCCACGGCCAGTTCGGCGATTGCTGGATTCGTATGGAACCCCTCGCGCGAGGCGAAAAGTTCGCGTTTGAAAACGAAGTCTTCGGCGGAGCCATTCCCAGGAACTTCATTCCCGCCATCGAAAAAGGAATCATCGAGACGGCGGAGAAGGGTTACCTGGCGGGTTTCCCTGTTGTGGATTTCAAAGTCACCGTTTACGACGGTTCTTATCACGACGTCGATTCTTCGGAAATGTCATTCAAGCTGGCCGCCCGCAAAGCCTTCAAGGCGGCGATGGAAGCCGCCAAACCGGCGCTGCTGGAGCCGGTGATGAATGTGGAAGTGCAAGCGCCCGTCGAATACGCGGGCGACTTGATGGGGGACATGAACGGCCGCCGCGGCCGCATCTCCGGAATGGACACCAAGGGAGGAACGCAGATCATCCGCGCGCAAGTGCCGATGGCCGAAATGCTGAGCTACCAAAGCGACCTGACCTCCATGACGCAAGGCCGTGCATCTTTCAGCATGGAATTCGACCACTACGACTTCGTCCCAGCGCTGCAAGCCGAAAAAGTAATTGCAGCAGCTAAGGCGGCGAGAACCGGCGAAGAGGAAGAAGAAGAATAGGCGTCAGACCTGCCTCTATGACTTATCGTCTGGCCATATCGAAAGCGGCCAGAGATCAGCTGCGGAGATTATCCGTAGGCCAAGCGGAACGTCGGTTACCGGCTTCAGCTCCTTCAAGAGAATTTGGCCGGGGATGTCAAGAAACTTGAGGGCGCAAGAACTATTACCGGCTGCGCGTGGGACCCTACTGCGTGCTGTTTCTATGAGTAAAGCCTTGCGCCGTCCAAGCCGCCTAACGTTACAAAGTCTATCCTCGGAAATCCAAAGCCTCCGCGAGCGTGTAGAGGATTTAGAAGACGCGCGCGACCTGGAAGAGGCGATTGCCAAGAACCGCGAAGAACCGCTCCTCCCGTGGGAGCACGTCAAGAAAGAACTCGGAATCGAGTAAGCCGTAGGGCAGACCATCGGTTTTGTGGTCTGCCATCATCTGCCGACCACTAACCCCGCGGTTCCTTCCGGCCTCCCGGATTCGCCTCGGACTGGTGCCTTACATCGATCCCCTTCACGTAAAACAAAACGTCCTCAGCGATATTCGTGGAGTGGTCCGCGATGCGCTCCAGATTCCGCACAATCGACAGCAGGCTCAAACCCTGAGGAATATTTCCGGGCTCGTGCTGCATGAAGCTGATCAGCTCGTGAAAAAACGCCGTCCGCAGATTATCCACGGCATCGTCGGACGCGAGCACGCTGCGCGCCAGCTCGGCGTCCTTCGCGACGAAAGCGTCCAGCGCCTTGCGCACCATGGATTGAACCAAGCCTCCGATGTGCGGAATATCGATCAGAGGCTGCACCACCGGATCGTCCATCAGCGCCAGGGCCCGTTGGGCGATGTTCACCGCCAGATCGCCCATGCGCTCCAGATCGGTGTTGATCTTAATCGCGGACGTGATCAAACGCAAATCGCCCGCCATTGGTTGCTGAAGCGCCAGCAGGCTGATGGCTTGATCGTCGATCTCGATCTCCATCTGATTCACGCGGCTCTCGCTCTGCAGAACCTCCTCGGCAAGCTTGCGGTCCTTCTGCACCACGGCCGTGATGCTGCGATACACGGCCGATTCCACCAGGGCGCTCATGGCCAGCAGCTTGCTTTTTAGTTGTTCTAGTTCTTGGTCGAAATGACGAAGTTGAGTACCCACTCCCTGAGCCCCCATACAATAGTCCTCCTGCGGCCTCGTCTTGCTCTAACCGAATCGGCCCGTGATGTAATCTTCTGTCGCCTTTTCCTTGGGTGTTTTGAAGATAATCTCGGCGACGTCGAACTCCATCAATTTGCCCATCAGGAAGAAACCGGTGTAATCCGCGATGCGCGCGGCCTGCTGCATGTTGTGGGTGACGATCACCACCGTGCAGTTCTCTTTGATATGGAACAGCAGTTCCTCGATTTTCGCGGTGGCAATGGGATCGAGCGCGGAACACGGCTCGTCCAGCAGCAGCACTTCCGGGTTCACCGCCAGGGCGCGCGCGATACACAGCCGTTGCTGCTGGCCGCCGGAAAGATCGAACGCGGACTTATGCAGCTTGTCTTTGACTTCATCCCAAAGGGCTGCGCGGCGCAGGCTGGCCTCCACGGTTTCCGCCATGCTGGAACGGCTTCCCATCCCGTTAATGCGCGGACCATAGGCAATGTTGTCGAAAATCGACTTGGGAAAAGGATTGGGCCGTTGAAACACCATTCCGACCCTGCGGCGCAACTGCGATACATCCATTTCCAGTATGTTTTCGCTGTCCAGCAGAATCTCGCCTTCCGCGCGGCTGCCCTTTACCGTCTCGTTCATCCGGTTCAGCGTCCGCAAGAAAGTCGATTTGCCGCAGCCGGAGGGTCCGATGAACGCCGTGACCTTATTGGTGTGGACATCCAGGCTGATGTTGTGCAGCGCCTGGAACGCGCCGTAGAAAAAATTCAGCTTGGTGGAGCGAAGCTTGGGAGGCTCGGGATTGCTCACCGGCTTCTCCACTTCTACGGCCTCATTGGACACTTTTTTAACAGTATCAGAACTCATTTGTGGGCTCACGGTGTTATCTCGGTTTGTGCGAAAAGCCGCTGGCTACGATGGAGCGGGCGGTGACGTTGATCAGCAGCACCATCGTCAGCAGCACGAATCCGGCCGCCCACGCCATTTGGTGCAACTCCGGATACGGCGAGGTGGCGTAGCGGTAAATGACCACCGGAAGTGTTGCCGTCGGCTCTTTGAGTCCAGGGCTCCAGAATTGGTTGTCCAGCGCGGTAAACAACAGCGGAGCAGTCTCACCCGCCACGCGCGCCAAGTTGAGCATCATACCAGAAATCAGGCCTCGAATCGCCGCCGGAATCACCACGCTGGCGATGGTTTTCCACTTCGTGGCTCCTAAAGCCATCGCGCCTTCGCGCAACGCTCCGGGCACGGAGCGCAGAAACTCCTCTGTAGAGCGCAAGGCGATCGGGATCATCATCACTCCCAGCGCGCACCCGCCGGCGTAGGTCGAATAGTGGCCAGTCTTCATGACGATCAGAATATAGGCAAAAATTCCGATCACAATGGACGGCACGCCATTCAGCAGGTCGGTGACAAACCGAATCACCGAGGCGA
>DATGIH010000163.1:0-6371 GCA_035295865.1 Bryobacteraceae bacterium | reverse complement strand
TCGGAGTGGCTGCGCTCCAATGGATTCGCAATAAATGCCGTCTATCCGAGCGGCATGACCATTGATTTCTCAGGCACGGCTGGGCAGGTATACAGCGTGTTCAAAACGGAAATCCACCGGCTTTCGGTGAACGGGCAGGATCACATAGCGAACATGAGCGATCCGCAAATTCCCGAAGCGCTCGCAAACGTCGTTGCCGGCGTCGTTTCGCTGCACGACTTCAAGCCGCAATCAATGAAGATGCAGCCGCGATATCAGCTGGAGTATCAACTTGTTGTTCCGGAAGATCTCGCCACGATTTACGATTTGAAGCCGGCTTTTGCGGCCGGGTACACCGGAAAAGGACAGACGATCGCGGTAATTGAAGATACCGATCTGTACAACACGGCGGATTGGACCACGTTCCGGAAAGTATTTGGATTATCCACTTACTCGGGCGGATCGCTAGTAACCATCAATCCGGCGCCGCCGAAAGGGACATCCAACTGCGCCGATCCGCATGAAAATGGCGATGCGGGTGAAGCAACACTCGATGCGGAATGGGCCAGCGCGTCCGCGCCCGAGGCGAAAATTGCCGTGGTAGCTTGCGCGGATACGCGGACGACGCCGGGAATCTTAATCGCAATTCAGAACATGGTGAACGCTAGCAATCCGCCGCAGATCATGAGTGTCAGTTATGGATATTGTGAGGCCGGCTCAGGAGCGACTTTGAACAAGGCCTATTACACTGCGTTCCAGCAGGCAGCGGCGGAGGGCATGTCGGTGTTTGCCGCGGCGGGCGATGCCGGCGCGGCGACCTGCGACCGGGATTATCCGGCAGCGACGCACGGGATCGGCGTTAGCTCCGTTGCATCCACGCCGTACAACGTGGCCGTCGGCGGCACGGATTTTGCCGACACATCGCAGCACACGAATAACACCTATTGGGGAGCGACCAACAGCGCCAACTACGGATCCGCGCTTTCTTACATCCCGGAGATTCCGTGGAACAACTCGTGCGCGGGCTCCGTTGCCGCAGTGTTTAACGGATTTGCCACCGGCTACGGATCTTCCGGTTACTGCGGCAGCACCTTGGCGGCGGAAACCGGGGCATTGAATTTGGAAGCAGGCGGCGGAGGCCCGAGCGGCTGCGGCACAGGCGCTCCATCGGCCAGTTTTGTAGTAAGCGGAACTTGTAAAGGCTACGCGAAACCGTCGTGGCAAACCGGAGTGGCGGGCATTCCGAACGATGGCGTGCGCGATCTTCCCGATGTTTCGCTTTTCGCGGCTAATGGATTGTGGGGCCACTATTATGCGTTCTGTTTTTCCGATCTCGTGAATGGTGGATCTCCCTGCGAAGGTCCGCCGGTGTATTGGTCGGGCGCGGGAGGAACGTCGTTCTCATCGCCAATCCTGGCGGGTATCCAGGCGCTGGTCAATCAGAAAATGGGCGGGGCGCAAGGGAATCCGAATCCGGTTTACTACAAGCTTGCAGCAAGCTCGGTTGCATCCACGGTGTTTCACAGCATCGCGGCCGGCGACATCTCAGTGAACTGCTCGGGCAATATCGATTGTTTTGGAGCGACGTTCTCCGGCAGAGGCCGCGGAACGTTCGAGTTCGAAGGAAATGGCGTGCTTTCGACGTCCAGCCATTCGTTCAACCCAGCCTTCGCGGCAGGAAATGGCTGGAACTTCGCGACGGGGCTCGGTAGCGTGGATGGGTTCAATCTCATCATGAATTGGAGCAAGGGCCAATGAGGACCTACTCCGTGTACCGACGCATTCTCGTTTCCAGCGCATTTGTTGCACTGCTAGCGCCCATCGCCGCGCGCGGCCAGAATTTCGATACCAGCGGAACGGCCGGCCTCAAGGGGCAATACCTGTTCCGATATGTGAACTTTTTTACGGATCAGGGGGGATCCCTCGCCGAGTCCTGCAGCCTGACTGGCACGATGAATTTTGATGGAGCGGGCAGATACACGCTTTCGAACACCCGGCTCTTTGATTCGGCGGGTTCTGGAGGGAATGGATTCTGCTCCTCGCTTGGCGGAGGAACCTATGGCGTGCAATCCAACGGCATCGCGCAGTTGGACAATCCTCTCTTTCCAGCTACCTTGTTCGGCAGTTTCAGCAGCCCGGTGGTGATCGCGAGTTCCACCGAAGATGGTTACTTCGACATGTTCGTCGCGGTGCAGGCGCCGGCTAACCCGTCGGATAGCCTTCTGAATGGATCTTTCACTGTAGGCACGCTGGATTTTCTCAACGCGCGTTCTTCGTTGGCGCGGCAAGGATATTTCACCATGAAAGCGGACGGGCATGGAGGTATTGCTCCCTTCATCGTGACCGGTTCGCTCGAAAATGTCAGTCTCGCCAACGTGAAGCAGAATGTCGCGGCTTCGACATACGCGCTTACAGCCTCGACTGGCGGAACGATTACTTTTCCGGGCTCATCCACCAACCAGACGGAGATCGTGAGTGGTTCGAAGGTGCTGTATGTATCGGCAGACGGGAATTGGTTTATCGCCGGGTCCACGGGTGGATCGGATATGTTCGTCGGTTTCCGCGCGCCGTCCGGAACGGTTTCGAATTCCAGCTTGAATGGGACTTACTTTACCGCGGGCATGGAGGATGTTCAGCCGACGCAGCTCGGATTTTTGGACTCATTCTATGGATCCGTCAGCACCAACGGAAATGGTTCACTGATCACCCATCAGCGTTTCGACGATGCGCTTTTCCTCGATGTTTTCGACAACACTTTTGCAACGAACGTAACGCTCGGGGCGGATGGGTCCTATTACGACGGCAGTATCTACACGTATCTGACGGGCGCGGGCGGATCCGCGTTCCTGCAGATCGGGTCCAACGATCAGTTCTCGCTGATCGTCGGCATCCGCGCTCCGTCGTTTAAACCGGACTCTACGGTGTGGATCAATCCCATTGGCATCACCAACGCGGCAAATTACTCACCCATCACGAATGCTTATGCTCCCGGTGAACTGGTAAGTTTGTACGGGACGTTCGGAGTCGCGACGCATGTTGCGCCGTCGCTTCCATTTCAGACGACGCTCGACGGCGTGCAGGTGCTGGTGAATGGCCAGCCCGCTCCGGTGTATCTGGTGAGCGAGAACCAGATCAGCGCGCTGATTCCCTACGAAGTTACCGGTTCACCTTTCGCCACGTTCCAGGTGGTGGTGAACGGCTCGAAGTCCAACTCTGTGACTGTGTATGTTGAAAACACAGCGCCCGGGATTTACACGGTGAATCAGAACGGAATGGGCCAGGCAGCGATCCTGCATGCGAATGGCACAGAGGTCAGCAGCAGCAGTCCGGCGAAGCCCAAGGAAACGGTGATTATGTTCATGAACGGACTCGGGCCGGTGACGCCGCAGGTGCAAGATGGCGCAGGCGCTCCCGGCAATCCGGTCAGTACGAGCGTGGAGGAGAGGAATGTGGGAGTGATTCTGGACGACGGCATCGGTTTTCAGTTTGCCGAGGTCCTGTTCGCGGGGCTGGCTCCGGGGTTTGCCGGGCTTTATCAGGTCAACTTCACGCTCCCCGCATCGGATTTGAAGAACGGCGATGTGCATATCGCGCTCGATACCGCCGAGGCGGAGAACGAGATGGCGACGATCAACGTGTCGGGGTTCACTAGTTCCTTTCCCGCTGCGCGCCAAGCCGTTCATCGGCGGCATCGCGGGAGTTCGCCGTTGATCGGGCAGGGACAGCGCGACCGGCGCGCATTGCCGTAGCGCGCGCACGCCTGCGTGTAGCGTTCACACCGTGGAAAACACATGCAGGGCGGACCCCCAGGTCCGCCGTATGGCACATTAAGAGCGCGCGTCACGGGGCGGGCGCGCGATTCCGGCCATCGCGGAACCGACGGCGCTCAACGCGGCAACCAGAAGCAGGGCGATCCGTAAGGAGGAGATCTGCGCTAGAAAGCCGATGATCGGTGGACCGACCAGGAATCCGAAATAGCCGGTGGCAGTAACCGCGGCGATTCCCGCTTCTGGTTTACTCGCAGCTTTCTTGCCGGCGACGGAGCAGAGAATTGGAAAAATCGCGGCGAAGCCCCATCCGGCGCACGCGAATCCAAGAAGTGTGGCGGGGACGCTGCCGATCAGCAACGCGCTGCCTAATCCGAGGGCGGCCAGTGCCCCGCCCCAGCGCAGAGTGGCGACTGATCCTAGCCGCAGGTGGAACCAGTCGCCGAGCAGACGGCCGATCGCCATGGCGAGCGAGAAGACGGCGTAGCCCAGAGGCGCGATCGCTGGTCCCGCGAATTGGCGGAGATAGACGGCGCTCCAATCCGCCATCGCGCCTTCGCCAAGCAGGATGCAGAAGGCGACGACGCCGAGTCCGAGGAGCGGGCGCAGTAACTCGAGCGTAGAACCCGGATCCGGTAACGGTTCCGACTTGGTCACCAGCATGTGACGGCAAATTGGGATGGACGCGATGGCCATTGCGACGCCGACCGCGAGCAAATGCCAGTGCGGAGCAATGGCGCGCGCGGCGGCGAAGCTGCCCATCAAAGATCCGATCATCCCGCCAAAACTGAACAGCGCGTGGAAGCTCACCATCACCGGTCGGCCATAACCGTGCTCTACGACGACGGCCTCGGTGTTCATGGCAACGTCCATGGCGCCTGCTGCCGCGCCGTAGATAAAAAGCGCGACGGCCAGAACGGGCGCATTCCATGCAACTCCTGGGAGAGCCACAGAAGCGCAAAGTGCAAGCGTGAAGGCGCGAGTGACGCGCGCGCTGCCGAAGCGTCCGACAAGCTTCGATGTTAGCGGCATCGCAATAAGCGCACCGGCGGCGGTGGCGAGCAGCGTCGCGCCGAGAATTCCGACGGGTATATTCAGCTTCGTCTGAACGGCGGGAATCCGTGAGAGCCAGTTCGAGACCAGAATTCCGTGGATAAGGAAGATGAGCGAGACTGCGATTCGCGCTCGCTTTAATTCATTTTTCAATTCATCGTGCATGGCCGCCGGTATCCATACCAGCGCTCAGCCGGAGGAACATCTCGATGGTAGCTGATAATGGATGTCGAAGCCCGTATGATTCTCAAACAGTATTATCTGGGGTGCCTGGCGCACGCCTCATACCTGCTAGGCGATGAGGCAAGTTCGACGGCGGTCATCGTCGATCCGCAGCGAGACATCCAGCAGTATTTGGCCGATGCGGAGAAATTCGGTCTGCAGATCCGGCATGTATTTCTCACGCACTTCCACGCCGACTTTGTGGCCGGGCATTTGGAACTACGCGATCATTGCGGCGCGGCCATTCACCTGGGATCGCGGGCGCGGGCGGAGTACGCGTTCGTCTCAATGAAGGACGGCGATACGATGGAATTCCCGGGGATGCGCATACAGGTGCTGGAAACGCCCGGTCACACAATTGAATCGATTTCCCTGTTGGTATTCGATCTTAAGAAAGATTCGACCAAGCCGTATGCGGTGCTTACGGGCGATACGTTGTTCATTGGAGATGTCGGGCGTCCGGACCTGCGGGCATCTCTGGGCTGGAGCGCGAACGATCTTGGCGCGCATCTTTACGACTCGCTGCACGATAAATTGATGGCGCTTCCGGACGAGACGCTGGTATATCCGGCGCACGGCGCGGGATCGCTGTGCGGCAAGAAGCTCTCCTCGGACACGGTCTCGTCGCTGGGCGATCAGCGGCGATTGAATTATGCGCTGCAGCCGATGTCGAAGGAAGAATTCATTCGGCTTGTGACGGCCGATCAGCCGGACGCTCCGCCGTATTTCACCTACGATGCGATCCTGAACACGCGCGAGCGCGCTACGCTCGATCGGAATCTCGAAAAGGTGCTGCGGCCGATTGAGCTGGACGAACTGCTCGCGATGGGAGATTCCGGCGCGCAAATCCTGGACGTCCGCGATGCGGCCGAGTATGCGAAGGGGCATCTGGCAGGCAGCATCAATATCGGACTGGGCGGGCAGTACGCGACTTGGGCCGGCACGGTGCTCGATCGCGACAAACCGATCGTGATTATCGCCGAACCCGGGCGCGAGCAGGAGGCGGCGCTGCGCTTGGGTCGCATTGGATTCGACCATGTGAAAGGCTACATGAAAGGCGGCATGGAGCTGCTCGCCGCCCGGCCCGATTTGGTCTGGCCTACCCAACGTCTCAGCGCTCCAATGATCGCGGAAGAGCTGGCGGGCGCGCATCCGCCTCTGGTGCTGGATATCCGGAATCCGAGGGAGTACGCGGCTCGACATATTGAGCACAGCGTAAACATCCCGCTCAATCATTTGCGAGAACGGATCGCCGAGGTTCCGCGCGATCATCGAATCGCAGTTCATTGCGCGGGGGGGTACCGGTCTTCGATAGCCGCGAGCATTCTGCATCAATACGGGATCACGAAT
>DATGIH010000162.1:0-6462 GCA_035295865.1 Bryobacteraceae bacterium | reverse complement strand
TCATACAGCCGGCGGGCACGGTCGTAATCGCGCTGCGCGAGCCGCAAGTATCGCTGTTCGGCGTCGCGAGAGGTTCCGCGAAACGCGCGCGCGGCCAGCAATTCCGAATTTGCGCGGAACCGATAGCCGTCCGCTTCTTCCTCCATTTCGCGCGGTCCTGACTTGAAGCCAAGACGTTCCGCTTCGTGCAGCTCGGCGATGGCTTTTCCGACATTTTGCAGCGAATACACGTAGATTCGCGCGAGCGCCAGATGTGGATCCACAGCGCGCGGCATCAGCGAGGCAGCCTCCTGAAACCTGGCTTGAGCGCCCTCGGCCAGCGCTTTATGCGATTCCGGTGGCGCGGAGTTCGCTTGGACAAGTTTCAAGTATCCGTCGACCAGCGCGAGACGGCCCTGTGCGCCATGGTCGTTCGGATCGATTTCAAGTATATGATGCAAACAGACTGCAGCTTTCTGCCAATCGAAATCTTCGATGGCCGGATCGGAATTGTTGCGATACCGTTCGATCACGTCGTCGGCGGCGCGAAGAAGGCTTGCATGAACGCTCGAAGTGAGACGCTTGGCGGGAGACAGTTCGCCTAAGAAGGAATGGCGATGATCCAGCTTTTGAAACAATGCCCACTGCGTGTTGATTCCCGCGATATTGAGACGGGTGAAATCCGGGTTCGCGCGCAATGGAGCGCTCTCGCGCCAAAAGCGGTAGTAATAACCGGCGGGAACGCAGACCATCAGGCCCGCCAGCAATCCCCAGCACAGCGCCACCAGAACGCTCATAACGGAGGCGAGACGTTTCGGTTTTTCCGGCTTCAACTTGACCACGCTTTGCATCACGGTTTCCGCCATGCTTGCGACGTTGCGCGGAAGCGTTTCCAGGAACCGCATGCGCTGCTTTTCGACCGTTGGATTCGACTTCCAGGAGGTGCGCCGCTCGGATTGCGCGAGCGTGGTCCGGCTCTGCCAGAACAAGCGAAGATCGTTCTCAAATGCGGCTGCAGAAACGTATCGTTGGTGCAGATCGCCAGCCAAGGCTTTGTTCAAAATCGCCTGCATGGCGGGCGGACAATCGGGTGGAAGCGCGCGCGGCGGACGGCGCGATTGAATCAGCTCCTCCAACTTGCGCGTGTCGCGCGCTTGATAGGGAGGCGATCCGGCGAGCATTTCGTAGAGCGTGACGCCCACTGCCCAAAGATCCGCGTGTCGATCCACCTGACCTTTGCTCAAGCGTTCCGGTGAACAGTAGCCGGGGCTGCCGAGATTCAAATGCGTGCGGCTGTGCGTGAATGTAAGCACCTTCGCGATTCCAAAATCGAGCAGGCGGACTTCGTCGTCGGCGCCGATTTGAATATTCGATGGCTTGATGTCGCCGTGCACCACGGATCGGCGTTCGCCATCGATCTCGGCTTGGAAAGAGTGCAGCCGATCGAGCTGGCTCAGGATTTCGAGCGCGAATTTGGTGGCGCGGCCCAGCTCGATGCGATGTTCTTCCTTGAGGATCTCGGCGATGGTCCGGCCTTCGATGTACTGCATGGCAATGAAGAAATAGCCATCCATCTCGCCCGATTCGTACAGCTCGATCACGCGCGAATCGGCTTCGTGCAATTGTTTCTGAATGGAAGCGCCGCGGCGTTCGGCTTCGAGGATCAATTGAGTGAGCGGGTCGGACGATTCCTCAACAATTTTTAATACCGCGTGGCGCTTGGCAGTGGTGTCGAAAGCCAAATAAACGTCGGTCATACCGCGCGCGAGTTTGCGGATAATTTGATAATTACCGAATTGCTTGGAGCTGAGCACAAAAATTGCCTATGGAGGTTGACGCAGGCGCGGGCGGGCGGTTTCGCTTACCGCAATGCTAACGCCACAGCCACCCCGATTGCAAATCCGTAGATTAAAAACGCTACACGGCTGGTGAGCGCTTTTCGCAGGCGGGAGGCTGGGGGCTGGGGAGGTTCAGGAGCGGTGATTTCGCGCGCTCGGGTGATGGCGTGCCGTGCGCGAGCCGCCGCCATTTGAGGCGATTCGTTGCCGAGGAACTCGGGGCCGGCGACGAACACGACGGTGATGTTGTCTTTGCCGCCAGCGCGGTTGGCGGCGTCGATCAAGTCGCGCGCAACCCGATCCGGATCGCCATCATAGCGGTCTATGATTTGATTGATTTCGGCGGAAGTCAGGAGGTCGCTCAAACCGTCGCTGCACAGGAGCATGGCGGCGTCGGGTTTGAATAAAAACTCCTTCATCTCGACGAACTCTTCGTCATCCGGCTCACGATGACGGGTTCCAACGTCGCGAAACACTTCGTGGCGGCGAGGATGCGACATGGCTTCGGCTTCCGACAGCTCGCCGCGATCTTCGCGTTCGCCGACCGGGGAATGATCCGAGGTTAGCTTACGTATGGCGCCGTTCCAGATTAGGTAGAGGCGGGAATCGCCGACATGGCCGATGACCACGCGGTCTTCCTGCATGAGGGCGAGAGTGAGGACGCAGGCCATGCCACGCCAGTCTTCGTTTTCGCAAGCGAGATCGTGGATTCGATTGTTCGCGGCGGCGATGGCGGCCGGTATGGTTTGCTTAGGATCTCCAGTGGAGGCTCCGAGTTCGTTGCGGATTACTTCGACGGCGGTTTCGGCGGCTTTTTCACCGGCGGCGTGACCGCCGAGTCCGTCGACGACGAGGAAGATTCCGAGCGCGTCGTCAATGAAGCTGCGGTCTTGGTTTTCGCTGCGGACCAGGCCGGGGTGGGAGCGCGCGGCGGATCGCCATTTGTCAGTTGTGGGCATGGGTCAGACGGCGATTGGATGTTCGCGGTGGCGCTCCCTTGCGGTCGAGGTTCGGTAACTCGTCAAGGCTTGGCCTCGAAGTGGAGTGTCAGTACTTCGGCGATGCCGATGGTGGCCGGGCTTGGAAGCTTTTCTTCCTGGCCGCGCGTCAGGCGTTTTCCGTTGAGCCAGGTGCCGTTCATGCTGCTATCGACGATGAGGAATCCGCCGCGCGCTGGGTCGCGCCGCACTCGCAGATGCTCGCGCGAGACTTCGTCGTTGGTGTAGAGAGCCAGGTTCACCAGTACGTCGTCGCCGCCGCGGCCGATGCTGATTTCGTCCTGCATCATGTGGAAGACCTGCGGGCCTGAGTCGTCCTCATAGCGGATTTCCGCGAGTGGACGCTCGCCGGATCGGCGCGTTCCCGTAACTGATCCGACGGCGGGCGCGCGATCCAGCAGCGTGGTTTTGGTTCCGTGATAACCGGGTTGCGGGACTTCGTTCAATTCCGAGTGGATTTCGACGTCGCCCAATGGAACCACGCCTTCGGAATCCGGAAAAAACTCGAACGCCCAATCTTTGCAGGCAATCTTGTACGGTTTGCGTTCTTTGCCGGCGCGGATGACTCCGAGTCCGAGAGGTTTTGCGTTCAACTGGTCGAGGCGGGCCGAGAGCGCCCGCTTGGCGTCTTCTTTGATCAGATCGAAGACCCCGCTGAGGCGCGCGTAGTCCTCCGGGTGAAGATAAAGGCTGAAAATGCAAGGGAGCAACGTACTGTACGCCATCTCGAACTGGCCCAGCTCCATGTTCCGGATCAGTTGATCGATGACTGTGCGGCCGTTGAATTTCCCGTCGGCCGGATCTTTCCCCTTCGCCATTCCGCGAACCTCCACTTGGATTTCGACGCGGCCCTGGTGGCCGGCGGTTTCGCTACTCGTCTCGTAATACTATCGCTGGGTCTACTCGCAACGCCCCGCTCACCGCGATCACGGTAGCTGCCAACGCTATCGTCAGGACGGCAGCTGTTGCTAAGACCACCGTGACTGGATCGGTTGAGGAAACTTCATAGAGCATGCTGCGGAAAGCTGGTGTAGCGGCGTAGAATCCGGCGAGTCCGAGTAAGATACCGATGGCGGCAAAGCGCATGGGCCGGGCGGAGAAAAGCCGCAGGACGTCGGAAGCTCGGGCTCCTAATGCCACGCGGATCCCGATTTCGCGCCTGCTTTGCGCGATGGCATAGGCGAGCGTCGCATACACACCCAAGGTAGCTAGTACGCTTGCGACAATCGCGAAGATTCCCGATAACCACGCCAGCAGGCGCTCCGCCCAAAGCGTGGCATCCACCTCTTCGGCCAGGGTTCGGATTTCGAAGAAGGGCAGGCGCGGATCGATTTGGTTGAGTGTCCTGCGGACGGATTGGATGATCGTTTCCGGGCGGGTTTTCGTGCGGACATGCAGAATGAAACCGGAAACGTACTTTGGGTCGGAATACTGAAAGTTGTAGATGGTCGGGGGGACCACTTCACGCAACGACCGGTATTTGGCGTCGCCCACGACGCCGATGATTTCCAAGTCGGCTGAAACGATTTTGTCAACTCCCATGCCGAAGCGCTTTTTGACGGCATCGGCACTTGGAAAGAAGCGGCGCACAAATGCGCGGTTCACCACGACGTGGAGCGGCTTGGTTTCCGGTTCATCCGCCCGGAAGAGCCTGCCGCTGAGCAGCGGGATTCGCATGGTTTCGAAATAGCCGGCTGAGACGTAGTTTAAGCTGCAGTTCATGAAATCGCTCTGGGGAGTGATCTGGCCTTCGAGCGCGATGGTCGTCTTCATTCCCGTTCCGTGCATCAAGCCGAGGACTGCGGCGCCGGCGGCTTCCACGTCAGGCAAATTGCGGACGGCGGATATCAGCCGGGTTCGCAGCGATTCCGCTTGTGGAACGGTGTAATGGGCCATTTCAGGATCCAGCGCGAAGGTCACGATATGATCGCGATCGAAGCCGGGATCGAGGGCGCGAAGATTGCGGAACGTCGAGACTAACAGGCCGGCCCCGGCTAGCAGAAATGTGCACAATCCGATCTGAAGCGATACGAGCATCCACCGGAACGGCTGGCGCGCTGTGCCTCGTGACGATTTCAACGACGATTGCAGACTCGCGCGGCCTGCTTCGAGCGCTGCCGGAAATCCGGCGAACAGGGCGGATAGGATGCAGAGCGCGGCTGCGAAGATCAGCAATCGCGCGTCGGGGCGCAGGTCGAGCGACAGCGTCAGCACAGCGGCGCTGAAATCGCGAATCGGTGGGAGAGCGCGGATCAGGAGGGGCGCGGCGGCGAAAGCAAGAGCGATGCCAATTGCGCCACCGATTAGCGTGAGGATCAAGCTTTCGGTCAACCATTGGCGGATCAGGCGGCCGCGCGTCGCTCCGATCGCGAGGCGGGCTGCGATCTCAGCCCGTCGGGCGGATGCACGAGCCAGCAAAAGGCCGCCGACGTTGGCGCAGATCATCAGGAGCAATAATCCTACGCCGCTGATGAGCAGAATCAAGCCGGATGCAAACTTGGGCCGGATCAGCGAAACGCCGTTGGCGATGGGTTGCAACTCCAGATGTTCGTCTCGGTCCGTTTTCCCAATCCGATATTTCAAGTTCGCGTAGACGATGGAGGCTGTTTCCGCCTGGGCAGAAGCAAGGTTCACTCCGGGCCGCAAACGCGCCGCGAGCGAGTACTCGAATTTCCTGAACGCTGTGGCGTCGGGATCGACGTGGGCGACCGCGCTGGCGGCTATTAACGGAGCGTAAATTTCTGGGGATGTTTCGGCTTCGATTCCGTTGAAGCCTCGCGGCATCACTCCCACGAGTGTGAACGCGCGGTCGTCAAGTGTGATGATTTTATTGACGGCGGAAGGATCGGCGCGAAGTTGGCGGCTCCAGTATTGATAACTTGCAACCACAGGCGGGGCCCCAACGGGGGCGAGAGCGTCCGAAGCAGTCAGGACCCGGCCGGCTAAAGGCTGCACGCCGAGAGCGGTGAAAAAGTTGCCGGTGACGATTTGACAACGGATCCGGCTGACACCCGTGGAATCGCGCACGGCTGTGTTTGCGTTCACGTAACCGATCAGTTGTGTGAGTGTGGTGGACTTGTGCTCCAGCGCTTCGAGCACGTTGTAGGTGTAATTACTGCGCGGTCCGAGATTTTGGATCACTTCCACCAGCCGCACGAGTTCGTTCGGATTTTTGACGGGAAGCGGACGCAGCAGAAGAGCATCTACCAAGAGGAAGATGGCGCCGTTCAATCCGATGCCGAGCGCGAGTGGTGCGATTACGTAAAAAGCAAACAGCGGAGCTTTGCGAATGAGACGGAAGGCGTAACGGATGTCCTGGAGAAACGCTGTCATTTGGCTATAACCGGGCAAGCCGGAGGCTTACCCTACAATTATGTATCGGTGATCCTTTTTGAGCTAGCCGGCGCGGCGTCGCTGGTGGTGTGGTTGTATATGCTGTTCGGGCGCGCAGGATTTTGGCGCGTTCGTGCGGCTCCCGTGCTGAAGTTGGACACCCGGCCGAAGTCTGTGGTGGCGGTGATCCCGGCGCGTAATGAAGAAGCCGTGATCGGGCGGTCCATCGCGTCACTGCTGGGGCAAGATTATCCAGGACCGGTCCGCGCAATTTTGGTGGATGATCACAGCACCGATGCGACGGTGGCGGCCGC
>DATGIH010000161.1:0-10289 GCA_035295865.1 Bryobacteraceae bacterium | reverse complement strand
CGAAGTGAAATCCAAGGAAGGTCTCACGGCCGCCGAATTGGCGAAGAAATACGAACACGTTCACATGCTCAAGAACCTGGAGTAGGCTTACCCTACAACTCCGCCGGACCCTCCAAGCTGCGCCACAAATACCAACTCGCCACCGAGCAGTAAGGCCGCCAGCGCGCCGCGAGTTCCTCAATCTGCTTGGCATGCGGCAACTCGGCCAATCCATACGCTTTCCGGATCGCCGTTCGAATTCCCAAATCGCCCACTGGAAGAACGTCCGGCCGCTCCAGAGCGAACATCAAAAACATATGCGCCGTCCAGACTCCGATCCCTTTCACCTGCGTGAGCGATGCGATCACCTCGTCATCCGTGAGCCCGCCAAGTCCCGCAAAATCCACCTTGCCGCGCGCCGTTTTCCGCGCCAGATCGCGGATGTAGGCCGTCTTCTGCTTGGACAAACCGCATTTCCGCATGCGTGCCGGCGTTAGCTTCAAAACTGCGTCCGGCGTCAATCGTCCGCCCGGGACAGCCGCCACCAAACGCTCGAAGATCACTTTGGCTACCCTTCCGCTCAACTGCTGGTACACAATGGATCTCACCAGGGTGTCGAAACCCGGGTCGCGGTATTGAATTTTGTACCCGCCCACGCGGGCGATGACGCCCGCCAGCACGGGGTCTGATTTCTTAAGATGAAGGATGGCTTTTCGCATTGGAACGAAGATTTGGAACGGCGCATCTATCAATATAATGCTTAAGCGAGCGTCCGGATTGATTTTTGCCACCGCGCTGCTGTGCGCGCAAGATGCCCCGCCCACCATCAAGGTGGACGTGGACATGGTCAACATTCTTTTCAATGTCCGCGACAAGCACAGCGGCCTGATCGGTAACCTCACCAAGGACGACTTCACTATCTTCGAAGACGGCAAGCAGCAAGAAATCAAATACTTCAACCGCGAAACGGATCTGCCGCTGACCATCGGCCTGCTGATCGACGTGAGCGCCAGCCAAATGAATCTGATCGATATCGAAAAGAACGCCGCCGATCAGTTCTTCGGCAATGTAATCCGGCCGAAGGATCTGGCGTTCCTGATCAGTTTCGGTGCCGAAGCCGAATTGCTGCAGGATTACACCAGCTCGCCGCGCTTGCTGCGCAAAGGTCTGGACGGTTTGCAAGTGAATTCGGATGTCGGCGGAATCACGCCTGGCCCGGTTCCCACCGCGTCGCAGCCGCGCGGCACCATCCTGTTCGACGCCGTATATCTCGCGGCGCACGATCAACTCAAAGGACAAGTGGGTCGCAAAGTTTTAGTCTTGATCACCGACGGTGAGGATCAAGGCAGCCGCTATAACATCAAACAAGCCATCGAGGCGGCGCAAAAAGCCGATGCGCTGATCTACAGCTTCTTCTACGTGGATCGCCAGTTCTACCGGCGCGGTGGCGGTATCATGTTCGGCGGCGGAAACGCCGGCGATCTCCGCCAAATGTCGGACGCTACAGGCGGACACGTATTCCAGATCGACCGCAAAATGACGCTGCAAAACGCGTTCGACGAACTCAATGCCGAGATGCGCAGCCAGTACGCCATTGCTTATAGCCCCAGCAATCCGGCCAAGGACGGCACCTTCCGCAAAATCGAAATCCGGACAAATAACAAAGAGTGGAAGGTCCAGGCGCGCAAGGGGTACTACGCGATCAAGCCAGAAAACTAATTTCTGGCCGCAGATGAACGCGGATTAACGCAGATTTTTATCCGCGTTCATCTGCGTTCATCCGCGGCCCCTAATTTGCGTCGTGGAAGATCACTCCCAAGGTGTAACGCTCACCGGTCAAAACCGGACTCACCCCGTGCCGGAAATTCGTCCGGTAGTAACCTCTCGACCCCTTCGCCGGCCGATAGCGCGTCGTAATCACAACCGCTTCGCCCTGCTCTAATCGAATCGCATGACCTACCGATTGCGCGCGCGGCTGCTGCTCCACCAGCAATAACTCGCCGCCTGTGAACTCCCGATCCGGCTGGCTCAGACAAATCACCACTTGAAACGGGAAGAAGATTTCACCGTACAGATCCTGGTGCAGGCAGTTGAAATCCCCAGCCTGATAGCGCAGCAGTAACGGCGTCGGGCGCGCTTGCCCCGCTGCGGCGCACTGTTCCAGGAAGCAGGAGAGTTCGTCCGGATACTCCTGCTCGCGCGATAACGCGGCCATCCACTCTCTTGCCGTGCTTACGAGCTGACCGTACCACTCGCGACGTATTGCGGCGATCTTTTCCGGCAACGGATAGTTGAAATACTGGTATTCCCCCCGCCCGAACCGGTACCGAGCCATATCGATTCGGCTGCGAAACAGTTCCGGCCGCGAAAAGAGCTCACGAATGCTAGCGCATTCCTGCTGATTCAGTAAGATTCCTAACCGGTTGTAACCACGCGTCCAGAGGCCTTCCATACTCGAAGTATGCAGCCTTGGGTGCAAGCCCAGCTATCCGCTTCTTGCGCCTAAATCGCCGGCAGTTTGAAATGGAACGGCCAATGGCCTCCACGATGTTTCTCCACGTCGGCTTGATCGTTGGTTGGATATCGGGGATCGCGCCTTCGTGGGAGCCGCTTCGGGCGTCAATGCAAGCCGGGAGGGTTGGAGCGAACCCAGCAGGATTCAATCGAACCCGGGACCTATTCCGAAGAATAATGCTCGGGAGCAGAAAGAATAACCACGCCCGGCATTTATTTCGCGTTAAAGTAAGTCTCGCGCGCCTTCAAATACATCTCAATTGCCGTGTCGAGTGGCGGCATGGGCTGAATTCCGGTGGCTTCCAGCTTAGCATTTGAGAGCGCGGAAAATTTGGGACGGCGCGCTGCCGTTCGGTACTCGCGCTCATTGGTGCGGCGAAGTTCAGGCTGCAATCCGGCCACGCGGAAAATCATCGATGCGAAATCGAACCAAGAAATCGGCGTTCCTCCGCCCACATGAAACAGTCCATGATGGCCGTCTTCCACCAGATCCACGGTTCGCGCCGCCAATAATGGCGCGTATGTGGGCGATGCGACATGATCCTCCACCACCCGGATTGGTTGCTTGCCCGCGGCGAGCCTCAGCATCAGTTCAATGAAATTCCCGCGCGCGGTTCTCAAGCCCCCTGGCCCGAACACACCGGACGTCCGGATAATCAGTGGCTTATCCAGATATGCTTGCGCGTACAATTCGCCGGTCAGTTTTGAAACACCGTAGGCACCCAAGGGATGCGGCCGGTCGGCTTCGCTATAAGGGCGGCCCGCAGTGCCGTCAAACACGTAATCCGTGGAAAAGTGAACCAGCCGCGCGTCCAATTGCCGGCATGCCATGGCTACGTTACGAACTGCCAGTCCATTGGCGAGGAATGCGGGCACCGGTTCATTCTCGGCGACATCCACCTGATTGTAGGCGGCGGAGTTCACCACGATAGCAGGGTCTTCCTGCGCGAGCGTGCGCTCCACGCTGGCCGCATCGGTGATGTCAACGCTTGATCGTTCGAATCCCACCACAGTGTAGCCGCGTTCGGTGAAAACCCGTACCAACTCTACGCCGAGCTGACCCCGGCTTCCAAAGATAACGACTTTTCGCCTGTTCACTGAACGTTAGAATAGCAGGCTGCTACCAAGCCACTTTTTCGGGGAAGTATTCGTTGATCAGGTCGTTGTAATAGGGACGAAGTTGCTCCAGCTTGGGACGGTCGGCGCTTTTTGAATAGAGATCGTAGGGATTGAACTTGCGCACCCACTGAAACATCTCGCGGTCGTGATCGTTGAACAGATAATCGTACCCGCCTTCGCGGTGACCAGGATAAAACGAGTGATACCGGATCATGTAGAGCGCGGGCTCCGGCAGATAGTCTTTCACTACGTGATACAGATACTCGTCGTGGCCCCACGACAGATCCACATTGTCCAGGCCGCAGCCTTCAGAGTAAATCCCGAACTTCGACTGATAGAGCGGGTTCCGCGAATCCGGATTATCGCGGAAGAATTCCGGAAAAACAATCTTGTCGGAATAGGAGCAGCCCACGGGAAAGGTATCGCCCACTACCGCCCACTGCGGATCGCCGTAGAGGCAGAGCAGTTTCCCTAGATCGTGGATGAACCCCGTCAGCACAAACCAGCGCGGATGCCCATCTTTACGGATGGCTTCAGCAGTTTGCAAATTATGTTCGATCTGCGAAAGATCGGTGTCGGGGTCACTTTCGTCGACCAGAGTGTTGAGATAATCCAGCGCCTCCCAGATGCTTCTCTTGCCGCGCTGCTTGGACAGATACTGCCGCTTTTTCTCACGCACGAAATCGACGGTCTGATGTGTGTGGTTGAGCCGGTAGAACTCGCGCACCCCCGGAGGCGTCGTCTCGTCATACACGCGGAACTCTTCTTGCTTCTTGTCCGGCTGATAGCGCTGAACGACGAAATCATCCCACTGCTCGAGATTCTGAAGGGGGCCCATACGCTCAGTCTATCGCAGCTTCGCTCGAAAACACTATAGAACTATCGACCCAAAGTGCTTACCGGTGTAAGCGATTTGTCATGCGCGAATGTGACCGGCCCCTTGTAAGAAGTCCGGATCGACGCCAGCACGCTCTTGCTCGCCTCTTCCACATCCGGAGCGATATGGCTCAGCAGCAGCCGCTTCACTCCGGCATCCCGTGCGGCTTGGCCAATCTTTTTGGGAGGCGTATGCAGCGCATAAAGCTGTGGCGGCGACTTCGGCGGATCGAGCACTGCGCAATGAAATACCAGGAGATTGCAGCCTTTCGCCAGCCGAACGAGATTGGCGAGCGCAGAAGAATCCATGTCTCCTGAAAACACAATGCTCTCGCCCTTATAATCCACGCGATAGGCGATCGACGGACAATCACCATGATGGGTGGCGATAGCCGTCACCTGCACACCGTCGTCGTCCGAAATCCGGGCTTCCGGCGAGGTCAGATCGGTGGAAAGATCCACCGCATGGATCGTTTCATCCGCACCGAATGTTTTCTGGTATTCCCATGCCCCGCCCTTCTCAAAAAGCTGATTCACCAGACGGGAGGTGTTCGGAAACGACCCGCTCCCCGCAGGTCCAAATACGTTGAACCGCGTAGACGGACCGCTCACCGTGAGCGCCCGCGCGAGAAAGAATCCCGGCAAATCCCCCGTGTGATCGATGTGCAGATGAGTGAGGAGCACCGTATCGACACGATCGAGATCGACGTTCAACTCCCCGGCGCGCAGGAACATTCCGGGCCCGGCATCCACCAAAAGGCGTGGCGTCCCATTCACCTCAACGATGTAACTGGTGGCAGCCCGTCCAAAAGGACGCGGGCCCCCGGATCCCAAAACCAGAAGCGAAAGTGAACCAGCCAGTATCGTTTTCGAAAGCGCAACAGCAGGAACCGAATAACCGAAAAACCGAACAACCGAATAACAGCCGCGGCCGACGGCCACGGCTACATCTCCCAGCGCCACAAATTCGCACCTACGGTATATCCGGCGCCCACCGCGGCAAAGACTACCAGATCGCCCTTTTTGACTTTTCCGCCGAGCACGGCATCGCGCGTGGCGAGTGGGATGGTCGCGCCGGTGGTGTTGCCATACCGGTCGATATTGATTACGACTTTGTCGCAGCCGATTCCCAACCGTTCCGCGGCCGCGGTAATGATGCGGCGATTCGCCTGATGCGGGATCAGCACCGCGACGTCCGCAACCGTCAAATGATTGCGTTCCAAAAGATCGCGCGCGGTCTCGTACATCTTCTTGGTCGCATAACGGAACACCTGCGCGCCCTCCTGTTTCACGAAGTGCATGCGATTCTGCACGGTCTCTGCCGTGGCTGGCATCCGGCTTCCCCCGGCGGGCTGCTTCAGGTTATCCCCGCCCGATCCGTCGATTTCATTAAGAAAATCGACGAATCCCACTTCGCCTTCTTCGGTTGGTTCCACCAGCATCGCGCCGGCGCCGTCGCCGAACAGAACGCACGTCGAACGGTCCGTATAATCGATAATGCGCGACATAGTGTCGGCGCCAATCACTAAAACTTTCTTATGCGAACCGCAAGAAACCAGGTGCGCAGCCGTTGTCAGCCCATAAACGAAGCCGGAGCAGGCAGCAACCAGATCGAAGCCCCAAGCCTTTTTGGCGCCCAGCCGATCCTGCACCAGGCAAGCTGTCGAGGGAAACAGCATGTCCGGCGTGACTGTGCAAACAAGAATCGCATCCAGTTCATCCGCGCCGATACCACGTTGCTCGAGGGCGATCTTCGCCGCTTCCACCGCCATGTCGGACGTCGCGACATCCGGGTTCGCAATGTGCCGTTCGGAGATGCCCACGCGCTGCATGATCCAGTCATTGCTGGTGTCCACCATCTTCTCCAGATCCTGATTGGTCAGAACCCCGGGCGGCGCGTAACAGCCCAATGCAGTAATCTTCGCGTGAAACGATTTGCCTCTGTCCAATATCCCTCCAACCTAGATCGCTCAAAACCGAACCGCGACCGCAAGGGAGCGATGCCTTCGGCGGCAATCAGATACAGAATACAATACCGCCAAGCAGCCGAAAACCCGAAGTGCTACCGTGAGAAGAGCGTGATTGGAAAATCACTCGAATAAGGGAGGATCACCATGAAGAAAGTTTGGATGGCATTATCCATCGGTTCACTGTTTGCCGCGGCAGCACTGGCCGAATCTATGTCCGGAACTATCTCCGATGCCAACTGCGGCGCCAAGCACGCGGCAGCCACCGAAAAGGACGCAGGCTGCGTCAAAGGCTGCATCAAGCGCGGAGCCGCCCCGGTTTTCGTATCCGGCGACAAAGTCTATAAAATTTCGCCCGAATCGCGCGACAAAGTAGCCGCACTCGCGGGAGAAAAAGTCACCATCAACGGAAAAGTCGACGGCGACACGGTAACCATCGAATCCGCCGAAGCGGCGAAATAACCGGCGTTTCTCTTTCATCGTTATCTCGTTCGCCGATCCGTGCGAACGAGAAACGATGAACGGGGAACGGATTTACTGCAGCTTTCCCCTGCCCTCCACCCTCCACGTCTGTTCCACTTGATCGCCTCGAATCCCGTACACGCATTCGTGGAGATTCATCGCGACACAAACGTGATTCGGGATCACCCGAACTTTTTCGCCCACGTTGAACTTCTTCCCGGCACGGCGTAAATCCACATAGCCGTGTTCCTCGTTCATTTTGGTGAACACCGCGTCGGGGGCTTGGATTAGGCGGCCGTAGCTTGTTTCTGTGCCGGCCATGGGCCCGTCGGAGGAAAACGTCTTCGATCCGCCATCGATAATCATTTGGCCCGGCTTGGCGGTGGACACGACGGTCACGAGAATCGAGGCCGCGCACTCTTCGAACGTGGCCGCGCCGGCGAGCACGGTGTTCCGGTCGTTAAAAATATAGGTCCCAGGGCGAATCTCATTCAGTCCCGGTACGCGATGAGAATGGAACAAGGTCGGAGTGGAACCGCCACTCACGATTTTCGCTTGGAATCCGGCTTTCTTCAGATCCTCGAGAATTCTTTCCAGTGTCTGAGCCAGATTCTTGAGCGCTTGCTCCCCCTCTTCGTCCATTCTTCGGATGTGGCCGGGATAAAAAGCGATTCCTTCGAAGCGGAGCCCCGGCAGCTTGTGGATCTGCTGGACCAACTGCAGCAGGGTTTCGCCGGGCGGCACTCCCACGCGGCCTAAACCGACATCCACCTCTGCAAGCACACCGATCTCCTGGCCGGATCGCGTAGCGGCGTCGGAAAGCTGTCGCGCCACCGTTTCGCTGTCCAGTGACACCGTGACGGAAGTTTTGCCTGCCACTTGCGCCAGCCGGTCCAATTTCTTCTCGCCAACCACGGGATAAGCAACCAGTAGCTCGGGTGGTTGAGCGGCCAGCATGACCTCCGCTTCCCCGACCTTCGCCACAGTCAGACCGGCCGCGCCAAGATCGAGCTGTTTCCGCCCCAGCGCGGGGATCTTGTGCGTCTTGGTGTGCGGACGAACACGCAATCGATGCTTCTGGCCGTAATCGGCGAGTTTCTTGAGATTTGCCTCCATCACATCGAGATCGATGAGAAGGGCTGGGGTTTCAAGCTCTGAAATATTCATGGATGAAAACGCAGGGCTAACTTGCCGGCAGGTCCTTTGTAGTGGAGTTCCAGATCCTTGGGCTTGACTTTGCCCACCACCTGGAAGTACAAGAATCCCGAAATGGTCTCGGTGATCTCTTTCTCTGGCAATACTTTCTCTTTTAACGTCTCAAGTGTTGGATTGGGTTTGCTGGCATCGCCTTTTTCCGCTTTGGTTTCGGTTTTCGGAGCTTCCGAGTTACCTCCACCACCGCCGCCCATGATGCCGCCCAAACCGATCCCGAAGCCGGTCTTTGGCTTGGCCGCTTCCTGCCGCGTGACTACCAGAACGTCGCTTCCGGCAATCTGGCTTGGAGTATACGGCTCGGCGCGCTGCCCGTCTTTGCCGGAGACCAGCAGAAAATCGTCCAAGCTCACTTTGATGGGTTTGTCGCTAACGGGGCGAACGGTAACCTTCACCAGGACCAGATCCGCGTCCACATCGGCGCCCAGCTCCTGCCGGATCTGATCTTTGTCGATCACAACGGTGGCTGCAATCTCCACCAGATCGTTCGAATTTCTCTCAATCGGCAACTTCCTGTCGGAAGGAAAAAGAAGGAGTGGAAGAAAACTCAGAGACAATAGGCGGTGGAACATCGTCGCTCTCACCGTCATTATAGGGCTTTGCTCTCGCGCGAGTGAAGCGGTTCCGGATGTCTGCCGATTACACGAGTGGCGTAATATGATCGCATCCGTACCAGAGCCAGCAGCACCGGCACATATCACTCAGACGGAAATCTGGTTCCGGCGCGTGCTCGTCTTCTTTTCCATCATCGCCGGATTGTGCGTCGTCGGCCATTTCGGAATCATGCTCTGGGCCGAGAACGGCTTCACCGGACCCGAAGCCGTGGTCGCCGCACAGTCCATGATGTTGGCAGATCATGGAACGCTCTATTACAGCTTGGCCAGCTATCCCTACACGGTGTGCGCCTACATGCCCATTCTGTACTCGCTGGAGGCTGGGTTGCACTTGCTTGGACTGACCACCTACATGGCGGGACGGTTGGTCAGCTTCTGCGCGCTGCTCGGAATCCTTGCGTTGATCTGGCGCATGGCGCTGCTTTACACACGCGACCGATACTGCGCCTGGACGGCAGCGCTGCTGGCGGCGTCCTCGGGATTATTGCTCTATTGGGGAACCGTTGGTCAAGTGGACACGCTGGCGGCGATGTTTGCACTCGCGGCCTTCTATCAATACTCGCGTTACGCGCTTCGCGGTGAGCGAACCTTGATCTGGGCCGCCGCTTTCGCCTTACTCGCATTTTTCACCAAACAAACCATGCTTGCGTGCCCCGCGGCGATCTTTGTTCTGCTTTTGTTCCAGCGGCCGAAAACGGCTCTTCGATTTGGCGCCGGACTCGCGGCGACGGCAGCCGCCCTGGTTCTCGCGGCCAACACCGCGATGGACGGCCGGTTTCTGCGAAGCACCGTCATCGCCAACATGAATGCACACTCCTGGGAAAAAGTTTGGCAGCATCTCAGTTTCGCGATGCTCTCCGCCGGAGGTTTGATGCTGGTGGCGATCGCGGGAGCGAGCCGTGCGTTGCGCGGCGCAGGCCGCGCCCTGTTTGTGTATCTCGCGTTCTCCTGCGCCCTGTTCGTTGTGATCGCGTCGAAAGTCGGTTCGGATCTTAACTACCAGATCGAATCGACCATTTTGCTGATCCTTTGCGTTCCAGTCGCGCTCCATGCCTTGAATTTCTTCGCTGCGTCTTTCGAGCGCAGCCGAACCTGGGTCACCTTGCTGCAGCTCCCGCTCGCCGTATTCCTGGTCGTCAACTACGGGATTACCCTCCGCGACGGGATCGTTCGCGTGGTGACCGAGCGAATCACGCGCGGCGAGATCGAGCGGCTGCGTCCCCAGATGGCGGACCCGGGCCTCGTGCTCTCCGCGGATTACAACGCCATGATGCGGCTGCGCGGGCGGCTCGATGTGGAAATGCTGATCTACAACTGGCTGGTGGAAGCGAAGGTGATCCAGCCCGAGCAGGTCACGCGCGATATCGCGGCCGGAAGGTTTTCGACCATCCTGATGATGGAGGACGTAAATCGTCCGGAAACCCATCCCTCCATAGAAATCTCCACGCTTCAACCGAACCAGCTGGAAGAAATTCGGCGTCATTACCGGCTCTTGGAGCAAAACGCAATCGGGGTCTATGTGTATAAACCCATTCGGGCTAACTCC
>DATGIH010000160.1:0-20192 GCA_035295865.1 Bryobacteraceae bacterium | reverse complement strand
AACCACCCGGAGGGGCAGGCAGTGGACTCGGCACTGTCACCAAAACACTCCTGCAGAACATGCAGGTACTTTCCGCCGGACAGGACATGCAGAAGGACGCGGAAGGCAAACCTGTCAGTGTTCCCGTGGTGAATTTGCTGGTGACGCCTGACCAGGCGGAAACGCTGAGCCTGGCCAGCAACGAAATGCATATCCAACTGGTGCTGCGCAATCCGCTGGACACGCAAAAGGTCACCACGCCCGGTACAGCGGTTTCGAATTTGTTTACCGGCGACACTGGCGTGGCTCTGCAGCCCAGACCGGCGCCCAAGCCAGCCGTCAAAACAGCGGCCAAAGCGCCGCTGGCCAAACCTGTTGTTCCGCAAGTGGATCCCCCGAAGCCGGTTGTACCGCTCACGGTCGAAGTGATCACCGGCACCACGCGGGCTGAAACCAAGTTCAAGCCGGACGAAGGGAAACAATAGTGTCCCAAACGCTCACCAGGTCGATTTCATTCTTCGCGGCGCTGCTATTGCTGCACGCGCAAAACCCAGCGGATCAGCCGGCTACGCCTGCTCCCCCCACGGCTGCGCGCGAGCTTTATGTCACGGTCGGAAAGTCGCTGTTGGTGGACAGCCCAACCATTATTCAACGCGTGTCGGTGGCCAACGGCGCCGTCGCCGAAGCCATCGCGACCACCCCACGCGAAGTTCTAGTGAATGGAAAAGGGGCCGGCGAAACCAGCTTGATCGTGTGGCAGCAAAACGGGAACCGCCTGATCTTCGATCTCATCGTGACCGCCAGTTCCACCCGTTTGGACAACGTGAATCGCGAGCTCCGTTCCGAAATGGGCGACCAGAAAGTTTCCGTTTCCATGGAGGACGGCGTTCCGTTCCTGCGCGGGACGGTGAACGATCTGCTGAACGCGGACCGCGCTGTGATGATCGCAAGCGCTCTCGGCAAGCCGGTGAATCTGCTCCGCGTCAAAGTTCCACCAGTGGAAGCGCAGATCCTGATCAAGGTCCGTTTCGCCGACGTGGACCGTACTTACTCCCAGCAACTGGGGTTGAATTTCTTCTCGAATGGCGCCGCACGAACCATCGGATCGGTGACCACTGGACAGTTCACTCCACCGCAAGTGCAATCGAACAGTCTCGGCGGCACCAACAGCAATGGGACAACCACCACGGCGGGACAATCCACTTTCAGCCTGACGAACGCGCTCAACATTTTCTTCTTCCGCCCCGATCTGGATTTGGGTGCGACCATTGAAGCGTTGCAGGCGCAAAGCTGGCTGCAAATCCTGGCTGAGCCGAACGTGCTCACGCTGAATAATCACAGCGCGAGCTTCCTGGCCGGCGGCGAATTCCCATTTCCAACACTGCAAGGCGGAGGCGCGGGCTTAGGCGCGGTGACGATCCAATTCCGCGAGTTTGGCGTGCGCATCAATTTCACCCCGACCGTTACGCCGCGCGGGACCATCCGGCTGAACGTGACGCCCGAAGTCAGCTCGCTCGATTTTACGAACGGCTTGACCTTCCAGGGCACCACCATCCCGGGACTCTCCACGCGCCGCGTGCAAACCGAAATTGAGCTGGAATCCGGGCAGAGTTTCGCCATCGGCGGATTACTGGACAACCGAGTGACCGAACAGCTCAGCAAAATTCCTGGACTTGGCGACATCCCCTTTTTCGGCCGGCTCTTCCGCTCGCGCAATCTGCAAAAATCGAACTCGGAGCTGCTCGTGATCGTGACGCCGGAAATCGTGCGGCCACTTCCGGCCGGCCAGCCGATGCCGAGTCTCAACTTCCCCAAGAAATTCATGGATGCGACCACTCCGGGAACTCCGACGCGTACGCCCGGATTGGAAGTGACCGGTCCGGTGCCCGTGCATCCGCCGCAGGATACGATTCCGGTGGAGCAGTTGATCCAACTGCAGCGGCCGCCGCAGCCATCGAACACGCAGTCGACGCCAGTGATTCAATTCGTGCCGATGCTCACGCCACCGGCGCCTCAGCCTGCCACGCAGCCTGCCACCACGCAGCCGTCGCAGCCCACGGTGCCCCCGGTGTCGTCATCGCAATCGCAGCAGGGGTCGAACCGGTGACAAAGCGCCGACAGCGCCGCCTGGCGTCGCCAAAAGTGGCGACGCGGCACGCAACAGTGCGTGCGCTACGCGTGGCGCGAACACTCGTGTTTGCCGCGTTCGCACTCATGCGAACGCCTTGGACTTTTGCAAGGAGTACGCAGTGTATCCGCTAACCGCCGGCATCGTCGTTCAAACCAAGGAACTGTGGGACGAACTGCATTCGCATCTGCAGGATCTACCGGTGCGCGTCGTGTTGGAGCAGTCTGAAGTCGGTCAATTAAGCGGATTGCTGGAAAAAATCGACCGGATGCGCCCGGAAGTGATGTTCGTCGATATCTCCGGCTTGCGCGAGCCGCTGGATCAGGTCATTCGCGGCATCCGTTCCACCGCGCCGTCGCCCTTCGTGCTGACGCTAAACACGGTGGCGGGGACCGACATCATTCTAAACGCCATGCGCGCCGGCGCGGCGGAATATCTGTACCCGCCTTTTGGCGAACCTTTGCGCGCAGCGCTGGAACGTATCGGAAATGAGCGACGGAACGCTACCCAATCGGTTCGTCGCGGGGGTCACACGCTCGGATTCATGTCCGCCAAAGGCGGCTGTGGCGCTACAACCATCGCTTGTCACATGGCAGTGGAACTGCCGGCGCAAAGCAAAGGCAAGGTGCTGCTCGCGGATCTCGACTTCGACGCCGGGATCGTCGGCTTCCTGTTTAAGACCAAGTCCCCATACTCCATCTCGGATGCCGTCCGCAACACGCAGCGCCTGGACGAAAGCTATTGGAAAGCGCTGGTCTCGAACGGCATCAGCGGTCTGGAAATTATCAACGCTCCGGCGCCGTCGTCGCGGCAGGCGCTCAAGCCCGAGCAGCTTCGTTTCGTCATCAGCTTCGTCCGTACGCAATACGACTGGATCGTACTCGATCTGGGCCGCGGTCTCAGCGCTTCCTCGCTGCCCGCCATCGATGAAGTGGACGATCTTTTTCTGGTTACCACGCTTGAAGTGCCTGCGTTGCATCAAGCCAAGCTGATTGTGCAAAAACTTTTGGACAGCGGATACGGCAGAAATCGCCTGCACCTTTTATTGAATCGTGCTCCCAAACGTTTCGACGTCACGCTGCAGGAACTCGAAAGTATGCTGGGCGCGCCCGTTTATACCTCCATCCCGAACGATTATCTCCCCCTGAACGAAAGTTACTCGGAAGGTAAGCTGCTCAATCGCGGCAGCGGTCTGGGCAAACATTTTACCCGCCTTGCGATGACCATCGCGGGCGTCAGCGATCCGAATAAGAAGAAATTTTCCATGTTTGGTTAGGGACTCATACTATTTATGGCAACTGCAAGAACCGTCCAATTAATGCGTCAGGAGACGGGCTGGGTAGGCCGTCTGTTTGACCCGCAATCCTATACTCCCGAATACCAGGAGCTGAAGTTCGCGCTTCATCGCAAGCTGCTGGATCGTATCAACCTGGAAGCGTTGTCCTCGGTAGCCAGTGAACGCGTCCGCAATGAAGTACGAACCGCGGTCGCGCGCCTGGTGGAAGAAGAACGCGCTCCGCTTAGCATCACCGAAAAAGATCGCGTCATCGAAGAAGTGCTGGATGAAGTTTTCGGTCTTGGACCATTGGAACCGCTGCTGGCCGACCCCACCATATCCGATATTCTGGTCACCACTCCGGCGCTGGTCTTCGTCGAACGCGCGGGCAAACTCTATCGCACACCAGTGGAGTTCAAGGATAACGCGCACCTGTTGCGCATCATCGAGAAAATCGTCTCGCGCGTGGGACGCCGCGTGGATGAATCTTCTCCTTTGGTGGACGCCCGGCTGCCCGACGGCTCGCGCGTCAACGCGGCCATTCCTCCCGTAGCCGTCGATGGGCCATTGCTTTCTATCCGCCGCTTCGGCCGCGATCCGTTGCGCGGCCAGGACCTGGTGGAGAACCTCACGCTCACTCCCGGAATCCTGCAATTGCTGGAAGCCTGCGTAAAAGCCCGGCTGAATATTTTGATCTCCGGTGGAACCGGCGCGGGCAAAACCACGCTGCTCAACGCGCTCTCGGCGTTCATTCCCGAAGACGAGCGTATCGTCACCATCGAAGACGCGGCGGAATTGAAGCTCGATCAGATCCACGTCGCTCGCATGGAAACTCGTCCGCCCAATATCGAAGGCGCGGGCGCCATTCGCATCCGCCAATTAGTGATTAACGCTTTGCGTATGCGTCCCGACCGCATCATCGTGGGCGAGGTTCGCGGCGAGGAAGCGCTGGATATGTTGCAGGCCATGAACACCGGTCACGATGGATCGCTCACCACGATCCACGCCAATTCACCGCGCGACGCGGTCAGCCGCCTGGAAGTGATGGTTGGCATGGCGAATTCCAACATGGGCGTGCGGTCCATTCGCCAGCAGGTGAGTTCCGCCATCGATGTCTTCGTTCAGATTGCCCGCTTCAGCGACGGCAGCCGCCGTATCAGCGCCTTTACCGAGTGCGTAGGCATGGAAGGCGAACAGATCACCATGCAGGATATTTTCGTCTTCGAAAAAACCGGCGTCAATGAGGCCGGTAAGGTCACCGGCCGATTCCGCGCTACCGGAATTCGTCCCAAGTTTTCCGACCGGCTGAAGGCAGCCGGCCTGCATGTGTCGCCCTCGGCCTTTCAAACCTTGGTGGACATCGTTTAGGAGTTCCCATGCCGCCCTTACTGTTTTTTCTGTTTTTCTGCATCCTGGCCATCGTGCTGGTCGCGACAGCCTTCGGCCTGCACGTCCTGGAGTCACAGCGGAAAAAGCAAGTCACGGGCATTCTGCGTACGCTCGAAGGCAAGGGACGCGATGAAGAGGAGACGAACATCCTGCTCGATCCTCCGAATCCTGACAATCCGCTGCAACGGCTGGCGGCCAATCTCAAGATCCGCGAAACGCTGGAAGACAGCTTGCTGCAATCCGGCTTGAGTTGGACTCTGAATGAGACGATCACCGGAATGGGAATCGCCGCGGCGGTGGGCGTGCTTCTCGGATTCTGGCTCAACATCTTTGTCTTCTGGCCGCTGAGCTGCCTGGTGTTCGGCCTGGCCCTCGGATCGCTTCCGTACGCCTATGTGCGATTCAAGCGGCAGCGCCGCATGACGGCCTTCGAGGAACAGTTTCCCGAGGCCCTGGATTTTCTGGCGCGTTCCATGCGCGCTGGACATGCGTTCTCGGTGAGCCTGGAGATGCTGGGCTCGGAATCGCCGGAGCCTCTTGGGCAGGAGTTCCGCACACTGTTCAACGAGCAGAATCTCGGCGCGCCGCTGGAGGTGGCTTTCGCGAACATGCAGCGCCGCTTTCCTTTGGTGGACGTGCGCTTCTTCATTTCTTCAGTAATGCTGCAGAAGCAGACCGGCGGAAACTTGAGTGAAATTTTGCTGCGGCTGGCGTACGTGATCCGCGAGCGCGTTCGATTGAAGGGCCAGGTCCGCGCCATCAGCGCTCACGGCCGGTTGACCGCGGGGATTCTCACTGTCATGCCGGTCGTGATGGTGATCGCGTTGTTGTTCGTCGCCCCCGGTTATCTGCAAGGCATGGTGCGCGACCCGGACGGCAAATACATGATTCTGGCCGCGATCGTTTCTCAGTTGCTCGGCTACTACTTCATCCGGAAAATTATTCGGATCAAGATCTAGGAGAATCGCATGGCCGCACTCATCTCTCTCGGGCTCTTTGTGGCGCTGATGATCGCGATCACCGTCTTTGGATATCGCCGCTACGCGAAACCGGGCAGGGTCTACGAACAGCTTGGGGGTCCCGTGGCCGGCGACCCGTTGTTAGGCGAGGCTGTGGAAGATGCCCCCGGCTTGGTGGTCAGCTTGATCCGGCAGATCGGCGATAAGATTCCAATTTCCCCCCAGGACGCGGGCGACGCCAAGCATGAGCTTGTGGCGGCAGGCTTTCGCGGCGATCGGGCAGTGAGCACGCTTTACGGCATCCGAATTTTGCTGTTCGTCGCTCTGGTGGTTTTGGCATTCTTGCTGCGCACCGAGCTTACATCGAATCCAGTCCTGCGCGTGGTGATTGTCATCGCGGCCGGCCTGGCTGGATTTTTTGGGCCGTTCCTTTATTTGGAACGCATGGTCGATAAACGCCGCGAGGAGTTGCGCTATTCTTTGCCCGACGCACTTGATCTGATGGTGGTCAGCGTAGAGGCGGGTCTTGGGCTCGATCAGGCTATCCAATACGTCGCGCGCGAACTCGCCGTCACGCACAAAGATCTGAGCGAAGAATTTGGATTGCTGCATCTCGAAATGCGCGCGGGAAAAAGGCGCAGTGACGCGCTCCGCAATCTGGCGGACCGCACCGGTGAACCCGAACTGCGAAAGTTGATTGCAATCTTGATCCAGACCGACAAGTTCGGAACCAGCATGGCCGAGTCGCTGCGCGTTCATTCGGATTTCCTGCGCGTGCGCCGCCGCCAACAAGCCGAAGAACGCGCGGGCAAAGTTGGTGTTAAACTTGTCTTCCCGATCTTTTTCTTTATTATGCCCGCCATGCTGCTGGTGGCTGCGGGACCCGGGCTGTTGCAGGTCTTCAAGTACCTGTTCCCGATGATGCGTCAATTTCGTGGTTAACAAAAGATGGTCGACAGAAAATGGTTGACCCAAGAGTGCAAGAGTGAGAGGAGACTTTGATGAGTAATACAACGATCTCGGCAATCCTGTGGATTGCGGCTTTTGTAATTCTGGTGCTGTATCTCATCCGGCGCCGGAAACGCAGGACGCTCCGCTAGATGCTGGATGCGCCGGGCGTATGGTCTTGTCTCGTTCCTGATCGGGATTCCCTGCGTCTGGCAGCTCCACATTCAAGCCGGCGACCTTTCGAGCCACCTGTATAACGCCTGGCTGGCAAATCAAGTGTCGGACGGCCGGTTGCCCGGCCTTTACATCGTTCCGCAGTTCACCAACGTCCTTTTCGATCACCTGCTCAGCTTTTTGATGCGGCTCGGCGGTCCGCTGATTGCCGAAAAGATCGCCGTGTTGCTGGCTGTCGAGATTTTCTTTTGGGGTTGCTTCGCGCTCGCTTCCGCGATGGCGGGCAGACCGGCCTGGAACGCTACGCCGTTCCTTGCGATCGCCGCGTATGGCGCGGTGTTCCGCATGGGATTCTTCAACTTCTACCTGGCCGTGGGACTCTGCTCCTGGGCTATCGCGCTGGTCTGGCGGAATCATCCGAGGTTTCGGTGGCTGGCGATTCCACTACTCGTGTTGGCTTACACGGCGCACTCCATTGCCTGCATTTGGGCGATCGGCGTAATCGGTTATTTGCTCATCGCCCGGCGGCTCCGGGCCACCGGCCGCTACGTGCTTCTGACAGCCAGCGCGCTCAGTATCGCAGGCGCCGCGCGAATTGTGGCTGTGTACATCCAATCGCGCTGGGCTCCGGGGCTGCATATCGGTGCGCTCTTGGGAGCAAATCAAGCGCTGATTTATGGGCCCAAGTATAAATTAATCGACGCGTCGCTGTTCTGCCTTTGCGTATTCCTGCTGATTCGGCGTCTGGAAGCGTCTTCGAACATTTGGCAGGATTCTTCATTTCAATTGTTGTTTTTGAACGCCGTCGCCGTCCTCTGCTTTCCCGATGGGATCTGGTTTCCTCAGTATCACGTTCGTCTCACTTACATCGCGATACGGCTGTCGTTGTTTTCGGCGATTCTTTTCTGCGGTGTCGTCGGGCGGCTCAAAATGTACCCGGCGGAGAAGGCGATTAGCGCGACGCTGCTGGTGTTCTTTTTCTCATTCCTTTACGCGGACGAGCGCGCGATCAATTTTGTGGAACAGGAGATGTCGCGGGCAATCGGGGGTTTACCGGTAGGCGCGCGCGTTGTCGCCCCGCTGACCGATGCAGGGATCGAAGTTCCGGCTCTGCAGCATCTGATCGACCGGGTTTGTATTGGACGCTGTTTCGATTTCGCAGACTACGAACCGCCCACAGCGCAATTTCGCTTGCGAGCGCGGCCGGGCAATTCGTATGTCATGACAAGCATCAGCGATGTTTTGAATTTGGAAAACGCGGAATACGTGTGGACGAACAACGATATTCAGCTATACCGGCTTGCGCCTTGCGACGCCGCAAAAGAATTTTGCGCCCATGTGGTTCAGCCTGGTGAAAGACTCACGAATCAACAGGTCGACGCAACGCCGCACTGGTGGACACCGCGTTAAGTCACCTCGGCGCCCAAACCCACGCGGCGGCCAAAAACAGCAACGAGCCAGCGGCGATGGACACTCCATGTGGCATTTTGAGGGATTTTGGACTTGCCAAATCCAACTCTTCGCGCGCGTAGGGCGCTTTGAAATGGAAGAGTCGCTGCAGCAAAAATCCCACGTTCCAGAGCGCGTTCCTCAGTTTGCCGCGCGCCACCAGGAACAGCACCGCGAACACTCCGCCCAGCAATCCGGAAAGGACGAAAATGCCGAACCAATTGGCCGGTCCCACCAGCGCACCGATCGCCGCCATCAATTTGACGTCGCCTGCGCCCATCCCGCGCAGCAGGTAGAGCGGGAAGTACACCAGGAACGCCAGGATAAAGCCCAATAGCGACGCCCGTGCGCCCTCCCAGCGGGCAAGAAAAGTGTTAATTCCCAGCCCCAAAACAAGACCGCTCAGCACCAGCCAGTTGGGGATCCGCCGGAAACGGATGTCGTAAACCGCAGCGATCGCCACCACAAGCACCAGAACAATTTGGATAATGACGGGCGGAAGACTCATTGCCAGAACAAAGTTACCGGCTTTGGGCTAAGGAAGCAACTAGCGGCCGTTGCGAGCAACCATCAGCGCGCGCAGAATCACGCAAAGGTTCCAGACGATCAGACCGGCATACCAATAGTTGATCCAGCCGATCACCCGGGCTTTTTTACGCCAGATGCAGAACGCGCCCAGCGCTAGCGCCACGCCTTTCGAAATCGCCACGCCCATGGCCGGTCCGAAGTACAGCAGAGTTCGTATGAACGGGCTGGCTTCGGACGCGCCCAGGCGGAAACCCAGCAGCGTGGTGAGAAAATCGAGCAGCTGCAGATAGACGAAAATCTGCACCGTCAGCATTTCCCCGCGCAGCGCCTGGAGCACTCTCACCTAATTTTGATCGGCAAGAATCGGCGATTCCTTTACTGGAACTTAAACGGTATTGTGAACCGCCCGAGAAACCGGACTGCGCGCGGAATCGCCCGTTTCCATGGCTTTCACCAACTCATACAAGATTGCATTCGACGGCAAATTCTTTTCGACGTGTTCCACGCCGCTGCCGCTGATCGCGAAGTCCGTGGATTCCACTTGGCGGATCAAATCCGCCTCTTTCAAACACCACAGCGTGAAGTGCAGATGCTCGCGTGGGTATCCCGTTTGATTCTCCAAATCCAGAATCGACAACCCGGCCGATTCCGGATTCACCCGCCTGCGGCTATACAGCAGGCATAGAATCCCGAGGCGCCGGTTTTGCTCGTTTTCCATCCCTGGAGCAAATTCCTTTCGCTCGAAAACCTGGAACGGCTTCGCCGAGTGCGCCTGATAGGCCGCGTCGTAAGCGGCGCGCGTTTCGCGCCTGCAGAGGATTTCGTTGGCTCGAAGGATTCGGGCGTAACGCGCCGCATCCCCGGTGTCTGGATTATCGGGATGATACCAGTTCGCCATGGCCCGGCAAACTCGCTGGATGGTCTCCGGCTCCGCGGATGCGCTGACCTGCAATAACTGATAATAGTCGACGAAGGGTTCATCCGGCATAGGAACCTCCCTCCAGTGTACGCCGCGTTTTGGCGCGAAACGCCTCAGGTAACCGTTTTCAGCTGGAATTCCGGGGTATCTGGTATCCTAAGGTGAGATGCAAAAACACCACCCTACCCTTTCCTCGTTCCACTTCAAGCGGGCAAAGACGGACGGTATTATTGAGGTGCTCAACGAAGGTTCTTACCTGATGGCTGAGTACAGCGAGCGTACCGGCGTGCTGCAGTGGCAGCGTGTTGTGCTAGCCGCCCAAAAAGAGAAGATTGAGAAGTGGCTGGGCGAGCATTACCCCGTCCAAAAGCGTACAACTACAACAACCGGCCGCCGATAGTTTATCGGCTGGGTTCAACCGCGCTGTCGCGTGAGCGTTTCTTTCGGTTGCGCTTGCGCGCCAGTGCGGCTTTGACACGCTTCTTTTCGCCCGGCTTCAAGTAGGATGAATGCCGCTTGATCTCACGAATAATCTCTTCCTGCAATACCTTGCGCTTAAAGCGGCGAAGCGCGCTTTCGAGCGTTTCACCGTCTTGAATATGGACTTCTGCCAAACGAGGTTCTCCTTTTGTCCCCGAGGGACTGTCGAGTCTCCAGAGTAACAGGTTCGGAACTGGGATGGCTACCGGCCCCCTTGTCCCTTCCAGGATAGTTCCCGCAATCGGTACGGAGTAAGATCATTTTCGCTTAAAGCCTTGTGGCTACGCGCCGATGGATGATCGACGAGGTACAAGTTTTATCGTGACGCCGAAAATTCTATGGATCGCCGCCGAGCCCGCTGAAGTCCTGAATCCGGAACTGTTTTCGTTAACCCATATGCCCTGCGCGCTGGATGGCGTGCGTTGTCTCCAGAACGAGGATTTCGACGTAGTACTGGCCAGCTTTCCGCTGCCGGACTGGAATTCGGCCGCCGGGCTTTTGGAGGAACTGCAGCAAGCGCAGCCCGCAACGCCAGTTGTAATTCACGCGCCGCAGGCCAGAGCGACCGAAGTGGTGAGCCTGGTGCGCTTGGGTGCCTTTCATGTTTTGCAGCATGGTGAGGCCAATAGCGTGCTCTACCTGGCCGCTAACTCCAAGTGGTCCGGGATTGCGCTTGCGAATGAACACGAACCGGATCTGGCCCCCTGGCGCAGGTCGCTGATCGGCGAGAGCCGGCTCATGCGTCAAGTGAGCGAAACCATTCAAATGGTGGCTAAGCGCCGCTCCACGGTTTTGATCACCGGCGAAACCGGTACGGGTAAAGAAATCGTCGCGCAATCCATTCATGCTTTGAGCGACCGCGCCCGGCTTCCTATGGTGTCGGTCAACTGCAGCGCGCTTCCGGATACGTTGCTCGAAGCCGAGCTGTTCGGCCACGTGAAAGGCGCGTTCACCGGGGCAACCAATCAGCGGGTCGGACGCTTTGAACAAGCGCATCACGGCACCATTTTTCTGGATGAAATCGGAGATCTTCCGTTAAGCTTGCAAGCCAAGCTGCTGCGCGTCCTGCAGGAGCGCGAGTTCCAGCGCCTGGGCAGCTCGGAAACGGTTCGCGTGGATCTGCGTGTGATCGCCGCCACTCACACCGATCTGACCGGGATGATCAAACAAGGCAAGTTCCGCGAGGACCTCTTCTATCGCCTTAATGTGGTGCCGATCCACGTTCCACCGCTGCGTGAGCGCGCCACGGATATTCGCTTTCTGGCGATGCACTTTATTGAAAAAATCTGCACCGAGGAAGACATACCTCTCAAACAGATTTCGCGCGAGACTTTAGACCGCCTGGCCGGACACGATTGGCCGGGCAACGTTCGCCAGCTCGAGAATGCCGTCGAAAAGGCAGTTGTGCTGAGCGGCGACCGTCCCACTTTGGTGGCCGGCGATTTCCCGCTGCCGCCGCGGAAGCATCCGATTGCCTCGACGGATGGCGGTTTTATTGCGGTCCCCGATCATGGGCTGGATTTCGAGAAAACGGTGGGCGGCATCGAGCGCCACATCCTGGAACAGGCCCTCCGGAAAACGCGTGGGAATAAAAAGCTCGCTGCCGAAATGCTGGGGCTCAAGCGAACCACTCTCACAGCCAAGCTGAAGAGCCTGGTTGCGTTGAGCGCTGCGGTGGGGGGCGGCAATTAGCTGGATGGCGGAGCCGTCCGGGCCGATGCCTGCTCGCGTCCGCCTGTGTTCACTTGTACGGCGCGAACGATGAAGCGCTTGGGCGCCGACCCGACATAGTAGAACGGATAACAAGTGACCAGGGTCAACGTCCGTCCATTCGATGCCGATAAAACGCTCACGTCCCGCGGACTTACGATCTTGGTGGATTCCACCTCATAGCGAAATGTTCCGGTATCCGTCTCAAAATCAATCGCGTCATCCTTTTCAATGTTGCGCAATGCCCGGAAGAACGTGTCCCGGTGTCCGGCCAGTGCCACATTACCCGTCTTCCCCGGCAGGGCCGTGCCGGGAATGTGTCCAATCGCCTTGCGCAATGTTCCTGAATCCGCGCCTTCGCGTACCATCGCGGCAACATTTAAACGCGGGATCCGCAGCCGTCCCAACAGCGCATCCGGCAGTGGTGCAGCCTCCTGTTGGACAGGTCCCGGAGGAAGCGGTTGGACCTTCCTCGGTATGCTCGAAGTCTCCACCTTCGGCCGTCCTTTGAACAGCCAAGAAAGTTCATCGGAAACAAACCCGCGCGGCGATGGCTTTAATCCAAGCATGGTTTGATCGAACGACCAATCGTCATAGGCCTGATGGATCACCGTGCTAGTGTTCACCCAAACGAAAACATCTAACGCAGCCAATCCGATCAGCAGAAAAAACCACTCCGCTGCGCCCCATCGATGAGGCCGCGGCCGCTCTTTGTCGTCTTTCCAAACCAAATGCACTTGCATTTCGGGATCGCTCATTTCCGGTTGGCCGCTTCTGTGGCGGCTTCAAAAAGGTAACTGCTTCGCGTCCTGGTGACCAGCTTCTTTTGATCGGCGAAGGCTTCCACCTTTACGTGCCGCACCGGTTTTCCCTCGGTGTTGGGGATGTAACCGATGGTGTATCGCTCGCGGATGTCTTTAGCTATCTGTTTGCACGTTGGGATCACTTCCGGCAGTGTTTTCGGGAAATAGACAGCGCCACCGCTGGCATGAGCCAGCCGTTCCAAAACCTTCGGATCCTTCTCGGTGTCGTCTTCGTCGAAAATTCCGATGGTATAAATTGTCACCAACGATTCAAGAACATCGCGATTCACTTCCGGCCACTTATGCGTGCTGACATTGTCGCCGCCGTCGCTGATCAAAACCATTGCCTTGCGATCGCGCCGGCCCATTTGCAATTGCCGCAAAGCCAACTCCACGGCGTCATAGAGAGCCGTGCGACCCTCCGGCAACCCTCGCCACAGTGCCTTGCCTAATTCCTTGATATCGTCGGTGAACGGAACAGCATCGGGCAATCCGCGTCGAGCTTTTTCATTGAAGTTGACGACGAACACCTCATCATGCGGATTGCTGGCCCTGATGAATTCGAGCGCGGCTCCGATCACCTCCGCGCGCTTCGGACCCATACTGCCGCTCTCATCCACAACGATTCCGACGGTGACCGGCTGATCGGCGCCGCCGAATTGGGTGATCTGCTGGGGTTTGCCTTCTTCGTAGACCTTGAAGTTGTCTTTCGTTAAACCGGAGACGAATCCTCCGGCTGAATCCTTTACGCTCACATCCAATAAAACAAGGCGCGAAGTCGTCCGGATGGTGAAGTCTTGGTCGTCTTTCGGCTTAGGATCTTGACCCATCAGGTCCCTCCCCAGCACGGAAGCGGCAACGACAAGCACTCCCCGGAATACTTCGCGCCTATTCGTCATAGCTCTTTACCAATCTGGCTTACGCCGTCTGGCCTGGAGCCAATTTTACGACGTACGGACAACTCGCAATACTAGGAAGATCGCGAGCGACAACATTCCCGCCAATCCAAACAGCGGATACGGGCTGGCAGTCTTAGGCAGTTCCTGAGGAGCAGGAGTTGGCGCGGGGGCCGGTGCCGGGGCAGGAGCCTGCGCTTCCGGTTGCGGCTCGGGAGCCGGGGCCGGAGCCGGAGCAGCCTGCGCGGTTTCTTCTTGCGGAGCCGGAGTGGTCGTCACTTCAGCAGTCGACATCTGCGCCGGCTCGGTCACTTCGGTGGTCGGGACCGGAGCATGAGCGGCGGCGGCTATCTGAACAGCGGCGGATTTCGGATAAGCGAATTCCTGCCCGAAGTTGTCACCGGGATAGAACCACGCGCGGAGAGCCTTGGGCTGTCCGGGAGGCGTTTCCCAAAATCCAAACACGGTTTTCCCCGTCGGCTGCAGCCGATAATTCGGAATGGCGAGGATGGTGGTCAACAGTTGGCTTTCGTCACCGTTGAAGATCTGCACGACGTGCCGATTTGAGGGCGAATCCAACAACTTAATTACGTACTTGCCCGGGGGCAGCACTTTGTTCGGAACTTGAATGGTTTCGTTTACGGTCAGAATGGTTTTCTTGTTCCACTGATCCGCTCGGGCACTCGGTGCGATCGCAACTCCCAGCAACCCTATGGATGCAACTGCGAGAACTAATTGCTTCATGGTTTGACTCCTTGGTTAAAAATTCCACGGCTGCATTTCGGACACCGTCGCAACCGGTTCACGGGTTGTGTGTTGGCAGCTTGCCTGCCAAACCTGGAAATTGCTCTAGTCTAAGGAGATTGCGCTTTGCCGCGCGTCTAGGAACAGGAAAAGTTTACTGGTTAGGGAATTCCGTGTCGCCCGGTTGTCACGTAGTGACGAATTCTAGCGCTGCAGGGGATCTTCCACCCAAGGCGGCGTGGCTTCCAGCAGATGTGCGAGTTCCGGCTCCAAAGCCACCATCTTCTGTTTCATTTCCCACGCCACTTTTCGATAGCTGAAATGCCCCTTCACGCCGGAGCGAAGTCGTGAAATGTATTCGGCTTCTGCGAAGTCCATTTTAAATAGGAATCGAGAGCGCGTTGCGAGCGGAAGGATGTAATGGGCTCCCGGCGCGGGCAAAGCAGTCGCCGTTTCGAAGGCTTGTGTGATAGAGGAGGCGTAGACGTCGCTTGCTCCCGCTTTTTCCACGGCGTCCGGGGTCTCAAAACCCAAGTGCGTGGAGTACTGCTGCCGGAACTGCTGGCAGCGGCGATGGCGGTGCAAATCGCGATAGGCGCCGATGTCCATCACGATATCGAAGACATAGGGCGCATTGCGGAAATTCCGTAGTAGATCGTCGCGCCGCGTTCTGGATTGGAGCGCGGTTTCGATGACTTCGGTGCGCTGCGCGGCGCTCCAGGAAGCTGCGAGTTGATACAGCTCGCGATACGGGCGATCCGTCACCGGATAGAGCAGCGTCGCAACTAAATCTGCAGCGACTTCGGTAGGCTTCAACAGATCCACGGCCTCGGGACACTTCCGATCCGCGGGTGGAAGATTCTGCCGTGCCCACAGACGTAGATTCTCGCTGCTGCGTGACAGGTGCTCGTCCGGATCCACGTGGCGCGCGAGTGTGGGAGCGAGCGGCTCCTGCGCCGTATTCTGATCCCAGGAACATTGCGGCGGCGCCGAACAGGCTTCCGCGATTTCGTCCGCCAACTCCCGAATCTCAGCATACTCGGAACTCTTGAGCCGCCGGATTTGGCGCTCCAATGTTCGAATGCTTGTGACTTGTCCTACCCCGGTCGGAATTCCGAAGCACAACAGATACCGGGCGACATCGAAAGCGCGCGCCGCGATATTGCGCTGGTAAGCTTCCGGTTTCATCGCGTCCGGACGCGGCAGCAGGTCCGTCAGGTAAGCCGTAACTTTCGCATGAAGCTGCTCGTATCCGGACAACAGCTGCGCGGCTGATTCCCGATATCGGGCCGCTTGCGCGGCGTCGAACTCTGGCGGAGTGATGAATCCGGATTTGGAAAAATCCTGATAGCGTGAAGAGCGCGCCTGCCCGTCCCACAACTGTTCGTCTTCGATTTCGGTCGCAGCCAGCTCCGAGACCCCCTCAAAGCACAACACCACGTGCCCAAGATCGGCGATGGACGCGTGCCCGTACTGAAAGTAGAAGCTCTCGAGAAACTTCTGCGAATCGTGCGTGCGCACCCATTCGATGGAATCGCGAATCGAATCGGGCGACCGGCTGTAGCGCGCGAGCGCGTACGCGCACTTCTCGGGCGGCATGGGCGAAACAGTGAGGACGCGCTGGGCCATGAAACGCTATGATAGCGAATTCATGAAAATTCGATTGAAGAAGCTCTCGCCCGACGCAGTGCTCCCCGAATACGCGCATGGTCCCGCTGAAGACGCCGGCATGGACCTGCGTTCCATCGTCTCCGTGGTGCTCGAGCCGGGCGTTCCGCAAGCCGTTCCCACGGGCCTTTCCATTGAAATTCCGTCCGGCTACGAAGGACAAGTCCGCCCGCGCAGCGGCCTGGCCTTGAAGCACGCGATCCTGGTAGCCAACGCACCGGGCACGATCGACCCTGGATATCGCGGCGAGATCCGCGTGATTCTGGTGAACGCCGGAAAGGCCGACTACAAAATCGAGAAAGGCGACCGCATCGCCCAACTCATCGTGGCGCGCTACGAACCTGTGGAATGGGAGGAAGGCGATCTCAACGAATCGGTCCGAGGAGCGGGAGGGTTTGGGTCGTCGGGACGGTAAACTATCCCTTAAATTCCCCCGCCATCTTACTCGCCAGCGGCCTCGTTTGTCCGGCGTACTTATTCCCGGCCTTCTTGCTGTAAGGCATCGAGGAAGGCGAAGATAGCTGTTCAAACGTGAACGAGCAGATTCTCATCCCTGGATACAGGGCGACCGGCATCCGGCTTAGATTGCTGAGCTCGAGCGTTGCTTTGCCGGCCCAGCCGGGATCGAATAAACCAGCGGTACCGTGCACGATGATTCCGATTCGTCCCAGGCTTGAGCGGCCTTCCAGGCGGCCCAGCACATCCGCATCCAATTCCAAAGTTTCTTCAGTAATGGCCAGCACAAATTCGCGGGGCTGCAGGATGAACGATTCGCCAGCGGGCACCACCACGCTTTTCATAATTTCTTCGATGCCGCGTTTGTCGCGCAGATCGATGAAAGCATGGCGAGAGTGCTCGAAGATGCTGAATTCGTTGCCCAAACGGAAGTCCACCGAGCAGCTTCCAAACTGATCCGGCGGCAGAGCCGGTGAAATCTTGATCTTTCCCTGCTCAATGTAGCGCTTGATGTCCACGTCGGACAAAACCATAGAGATTCGAGATTACCACAGCGGTCTTGCAGAGAATTTTCGCACTTCTTTCGCGGGGCTTCGCATATAGTTCCGATGAAACCGTTGCTGTCGTTGTTTACCGCGGCGTTCGCTCTGACCGCGATCTCTGCCTTTGCCCAAACCCCCACGATTGCGAACCTGGGCGTTCGCAACAGCGCCGGTTATACGCTGCCTGGTCTGCCGAATTCCGGCATCGCGCAAGGTTCGCTGTTCCTGGTCTTCGGCCAAAATCTGGGACCGGCAAAGATTGTCCAGGTTTCCAGCTTCCCGCTGCCGACGTCGCAAGGGTTGTCGGGGACATCGATTCAGGTCACAATCAACGGCACAAAGGTGGATGCGATCATGCTTTACACGCTGGCCACGCAAGTGGCCGCCGTGCTTCCATCGACCACACCGATTGGCACCGGCACGTTGACCGTCACGTACAACGGACAAACCAGCGCTCCGGCCCCGATCACCGTGGTCAAGAGCAGCTTCGGGATTTTTGCGGTGAACCAATCGGGAACGGGCCAGGGTGTGCTTCAGAACGTGCTTTCGCAATCCGATCGGCCGTTCAATAGCGCAACGGCATCCGCGCAACCGGGCGAAGTCATCATCCTGTGGGGAACGGGACTCGGCCCTGTGAACGGCGATGAAACCGCCGGTCCACTGCCTGGCGACTTGTCGAGTTTGAACGTGCACGTGTGGGTGGGCGGCAAAGACGCGGTGATCCAATATCGCGGACGGTCCGGATGCTGTACTGGCGACGATCAGATCGTCTTTGTGGTTCCGGCGGGCGTGGAAGGCTGCGCGGTTCCGGTGTTCGTACAGATCGACAACACCATCAGCAATTTCGTCACGATGGCAATTGGCAACAACGGCGCGCAGTGCACCGATCCCGGCGCTCTGACGCCCGCTCAGATTGCGACGGCGGAGAAGAACGGCGGAATCCGCAGCGGAACGTTGAATATCGCGCACTATGACGGGCTGACGCCGAAACACCGTCAGGTTTCCGACGGCGTGGGCGCCGTTTTTGCGAAAACCCCCTTGTCGGCTCTGGCCGGCTATGGCGCGGTGGTGCCGAAGGGTAGTTGCTCGGAGATCCAATTCCCCATCGCTCTCGCCGGGCTGAACTCTTATCTGGACGCAGGAAAGGTCTCGTTCAATGGGCCGCCCGGTTCCTACGATCTTGTGGAAGCGAGCAAAGGGTCCTACTCACTGAGCTTCCTCCCGAGCCCCACCAGTATTCCGGGCATCATCACGGATGGCACGACGCTGAGCGCGGGAACCTACAATTTCACGGGCACGGGCGGCGCCGACGTTGGCGCTTTCACGGCGTCGCTCAATTTCGTAAAAACGTTTTTCTGGGACCAATCGGTCAGTTCGATTGACCGCAGCCAACCGTTGACTATCAAGTGGACGGGGGGAACGTCCGGGAGCACGGTGACCATGTCCGTTGTTTCATCGCTTGCACCAGGGCCAAATGGAAGCATCGGCTCTGTCATTTTCTGCTACGCGGACGGATCGGCCGGAACGTTCACCATTCCAGCCGCGCTGCTGTCGGCGCTGCCGCCCAGCTTCACGGACGCGAACGGCAATCCGCAAGGCACGATCGAAGTGTTTGAAACGATCTACGGTCCGTCGTTCACGGCCAGTGGACTCGATGTGACCACGACTTTTTCGGAGATGGCTTACACGCGAAGCTTCGTCAAGATTCAATAGACGTTGTGGCGCACGCGCTCCGCGTGCAGCGTTCACACTCGTGTGAACGCCATTAAAAGATGTGTTCGCAAGAATGCGTGCGCCGCATCAACAACGCCGCATCGCGGCCATCGAATCCCGTGCGAAGCGTTTCTGCAGCATTCTGGCAAGCGGGTAGCCGGCTTTCGCGAGCCAATGGTTCGGTCGGGAGAACGCCTGGATTTCGTACCAAACGGAGTCGTCACGCACGTCGTGCCGGACGGTGAATCGTTCCTCTCCGGACGCGGCATGTTCGCCGAGAGTGCCGTAGGTGAAACTGCCGGGATCCTCGGCGGACACGATCCGCGCGAGATTCACGGACCAGAATCCGAAATGGGAAACCACTACGGCCACCACCACGCCCGGCCGGATTTCAGCGTCGCTCGGAAAGATGCGGACCCAGCCGAGGTCGAACATTCTCCAGGAGCGCAGAGCGCGCAACGCCCTTTCGAAAACGGCGCGGCCTTCGCCAAGCCGGATACGATTGCTATCCATGCGATATCCGTCGAGCAGCGAATAAGAAAACGGTGCGTCTTTGTTCTTCTCAATCAGCGCCAGAAGCTCGAGATCCGTCGGTTGAGAAAGTGTGAACAAGGCGCTTCTATGTCATTATCCTGAGATAGTGCCGCTATCGCACGACCCAACGCTGTTCAACGAAGATCTCGCGCCCATCCCGATGGAGCGCCGCACCTGGGGACTCTACAACTACGCGTCGCTGTGGGTCGCGATGTCGGTCTGCATTCCAACCTACATGCTGGCTTCTGGATTAATCGCGGGCGGGATGAGCTGGTGGCAGGCGATTCTGACGATTTTGCTCGGGAATCTGATCGTGCTGATTCCGATGCTGCTCAACGCGCATGCGGGAACGCGCTATGGCATCCCGTTTCCCGTTTTCGTGCGCGCGTCGTTTGGCGTGAAGGGCGCGAACGTTCCGGCGGTTTTGCGCGCGTTGGTGGCGTGCGGATGGTTCGGCATCCAAGCCTGGATCGGCGGGCAGGCGATCTATTCCATGCTGCAAATCTTGTGGCCAGGCGCCGCCGCGTTTCCCGCCGGAATGTGGATCTGCTTCTTTGCATTCTGGGCGCTGAACATGTACGTGATCTACCGCGGCATCGAAACCATCAAGTTTCTGGAAGGCATCGCGGCTCCCTTCATGCTCGGTGTGGGACTGCTTTTGCTCTGGTGGATCACGAGCAAAGCCGGAGGATTCGGCCCAGTGCTGAGTTCGCCGAGTAAATTCAAAACCACCGGCGAATTCGTGAAGTTTTTCATTCCTTCTCTTACCGCGATGGTCGGATTTTGGGCCACCGTCGCGCTCAACATCCCGGATTTCACGCGCTACGCAAAGTCGCAACGGGCGCAGATGCTCGGGCAGGCGCTCGGGCTGCCGGCCGCAATGACGCTTTATTCGTT
>DATGIH010000159.1:0-4687 GCA_035295865.1 Bryobacteraceae bacterium | reverse complement strand
CAATCTCAAACGATACGCCGCGGTGAGAGCGAATCGTCCGGCTTTTTCTCTTGCGAAAGTGCGCGAAACAGCGGGATTCAATCCCGCAACCGGCCCGCTGAACATCGCGACGTATGGCACCCTCCAGCGGAGCGGTTACCGCATTGAAAAGCTCACATATGAGAGCGAGCAGGGTATCCTGATCCCGGCAGTGTTGTACATACCGGAAAATCACGACGCGAAATCGCCTGCAATTATTTATGCCGATGGCGAAGGAAAGCAAGCTGTTCTCGAGGCGGCCGAGCTGCTGGTAAAAAAGGGAAACATCGTGCTGGCGATCGACGCACGTGGGCTCGGTGAAACACGCCCGGTGCTGGATGAGCGGGATCATTTCTTCCGCTACTTCGCCGACTACGAAAACGCCGAGACTGCGATTCTTTTAGGGAAATCGCTGGTTGGCATGCGCGCGGCGGATATTGCGCGGGGCGTGGATGTTCTCACAGCTCGCGCCGATGTAGATGGGGCGAATATTTCGGGATTTGGCCGGCGGTCCGCCGCTACCGCGATGCTGCATGCCGCGGCGCTCGATCCGCGCATTAAGAAACTGGTCCTCGAAGGGATGCTGTTGAGTTATGACGCAATCGTGACCCATCGCATTCACCGTCAGATGTTTGAGCAGATTGTTCCGTCGGCACTCAAGTTTTACGATTTGCCGGATCTCGCGAACTCTTTCGCGCCGCGTCCGATTTCGATCATCAATGCCGTAAATCCGCTGGGCCAGGTGCTTTCGGCGCCCGAAGTTCACGCGGTTTACAGCAAGGCTCAGGTTTACGCCACGCGCGGTCCGGGCCGCGACGAGCCAGTCAATCCAGTTCTTGAAGAAATTTTCAAATAAGGAATCATCATGCCTGATATCACGCGTAGAAGTTTAGTTGCTGCGAGCGCCGCGTCACTGTTGGCGAGCCGGCGTGCGGTAAGCGCCAATGATCAGATTCGCATCGCTATTCTCGGACTCGGCGGCCGCGGAGGCGATCATTTAAAGCTGGCGGCGCAGATCCCCGGAGTAGAAGTGGCCACCTTTTGCGATCCTGACGAAACGCAATTGCGGAAGCGCGGGGCGGAGTTCGAAAAGCTCACCGGGAAGAAGCCAGCGTTCGAGCAGGATCTGCGGCGGGTGATGGAAGACAAAAGCATCGACGCGGTCACCATCGCTACGTGCAATCACTGGCACGCGCTTGCCGCGATCTGGGCTTGCCAGGCGGGCAAACACGTCTACGTGGAGAAGCCGGTCTGCCACGATCTTTTCGAAGGGCGCCAGATGATCGCGGCTTCGCGAAAATACAATCGTCTGATGCAAGGCGGGACGCAGCGGCGATCCAACGGATATTTCCGCGCAGCGGTGCAGGCTTTGCGCGAAGGGCTGATCGGCGATGTGTACATGGCGCGCTGTATTCATTACCAGCTTCGCGACTCGCTGGGTTTCAAAGCCCCGGAGCCTCCGCCGTCCACGCTCAATTGGGATGTGTGGGTGGGGCCGGGTCCCATGCAGCCGTTTCACCGAAACCTGGTTCACTACAACTGGCATTGGTTCTGGGATTTTGGAAACGGCGAGCTCGCGAACAACGGAATCCATTACATCGATGTCGCACGGTGGGGCTTGAATAAAGGATTGCCGACGCGCATTCACTCCACCGGCGGACGATTCGGTTACAAAGATCAGGGACAAACACCGAACACGCAACTGACTTCGTGCGAATATCCGGATGGGACCGAGTTAGTGGTGGAAATTCGGGGCCGCTATACCAATACCGAAGACAGCATCCATTCCGGCGTGATCTTCTACGGCTCAAAAGGCTACATGGAATGTCGTCTCACGGACGACAAAGTGGAAGTTTATCTGGGCGGTTCAGAAAAGCCAGAGCCGGCGCTGGCGAAACTAGTGGATGTAGATCGCTATAGCGAAGATCAGTTGTCGCACTTCCACAACTTCTTCGATGCAATCCGGGCGAACAAGCGCGACATGCTGACTGCCGAGATCAACGAGACCTACACGTCCACGGCCATTACGCATCTGGGAAACATTTCTTATCGCTTAAAGCGGGAGCTGCGGTTCGATCCGGCGCAGCAGAAGTTCATCGGCGATGAGGAAGCCAATGCGATGATGACCGGCACGTATCGAGCGCCGTTTACGGTTCCCGCGAAGGTGTAGCGCGCGCTCTCAGCGTGCGCTACGTTAGACTTCCAATTTCCAGGGTGCGCGGTATTCGCGTTTCAAAAACGGAACCGCCGCCGGTTGCTGAACGGTTTTCGCTGCATCATCCCAATCGATCCGCAGTTTGGTGCGCAGCGAGATATTGCCCAGCAGACACGCGGTGGTGGATCGCACGCACGTCTCAATTTCGCTGTTCGGTTTCTTGCGCGACTTCACGCACTCCAGGAAATTGGTCCAATGCGCGGGATGTCCGTCGATGCCGCGCTTCACTTCCATGGCTTGCAGCGGAGAGCCTTTCTCCGGCGTCAGCCGAAACACAGCGCGATCCACATACAGCGTTCCCTTCTCGCCGTAGAACGTCACCGCCATCACGCGATTACCATCGCCCATGTTGTTGGTGCGATGCTCCCACGAACAGAGGAAGCCAGGATATTCATAGGCGACCATCTCGGTGTCGGGAGTTTCGCTGTCGTCCTGCAGCCAGAGCTTGCCGCCGAACGCTGCCAGTGCGCTGGGCATCGGTTCGCCAAGCGCCATGTGCGCGTAATCGATCATATGTATTCCGGAGTCGGTGAGAATTCCGCCGGCGTAATCCCAGAAGAACCGAAAGTAGGAATATGCGTTTGGATAAACCCCAAAGCGGTTGGGTTGAAATTGGCGCTCCGGCGCTGGGCCAAGCCACAAATTCCAATCGAGACCGGCGGGCGGTTTGCTTTCCGGTGGATTTCCGATGCCGGCCTGCGGCAGATTCTGAAACATCCAGGTTTTGCACGTCGCAACTTTGCCCAGCGCGCCGCTGCGCACGATTTCGGCGGCTTGCTGAAAATGATCGCCAGATCGCTGCCAGGTTCCCGCCTGCACCACGCGATTGTATTTGCGCGCGGCGGCGATCATTTTTTGACCTTCTTCCACGGCGACGCATGCCGGTTTTTCCACGTAGACGTCCTTGCCCGCTTTGCACGCTTCCACCGCCATGTATGGATGCCAATGATCGGGCGTCGCGATCATGACGAAGTCGATGGATCGATCCGCGAGGATCTCCCGGAAATCGGCGACCTCTTTCGGCGTACTTCCCTCGCGCCGCGCTAATGCGCCGGCACGTTCCAAGTGCGGCTGATAGACATCGCACACCGCGCCTACGCGCACGCCTTGCTTCAGGGCGACGCTCAAGTTTTCCGATCCCATCGTTCCCACGCCGATGAATCCGCCCGTAAGCCGGTCATTCGCGCCCATCACGCGGCTGGCGCTCAAAGCCGTCACTCCGGCGGCGGCCTTCGTCAAAAACTCTCGTCGATTATTCATTCTGTTCTCCCTTTGTTATCGAACTTCAATTGAACCGCGCGCTGTACTGCCCGTGAGAAGCTCGCGCACCTGCACTTGCCATGTCCCTGGAGTGTCGTTCATCGCGAACGGAATCCGCATGCCGGAGCGACCCTCCACGCCGAAGAAATTGCCTGAGTAATGTTGCACACTTTTGCCCGCAGCATCCGTTACGTCCACATGGAATACGCCGGCTGCCGCCGTAGAGTCGGCCGCGAAGCCAACATCCAGCGTGCTTCCCCGCTCCACGGTCCTGGACATCTCTAAGCGGGCGCTGCCGGCAGCAATCGGCAAAAATGCGAAGATCGCAGGCTCATATGGATCCAATGTCAACTCCACTTCTTTTCGTTTTCCCAGCAAAACACCTTTTCGGGCGTCGTACACATACCACTCATTAGGAGCGCTGAGCCGCAACTGCCGCACTTTTTCGAAGCGCTCATTCGATTTGAATTCGGGCGGCCCCAGTTCATCCACGCGCAGTTGCGGATTACTCAGCAATCCCACGATGGTCGCGCCGCCGTTGTGGAACACGTGTGTTTCTACGCCAACCACTGCCGCGCCTTGCTGGTCTGTCACGCGGTAGTTCGGTTTCAGGCCCGCCGAGTCGAGCGTCTTCCTAGCCGCTTCCAATACTGGGCCTTCCTTGCCAAGCAATCGATCACGATGATAGTTGAGAACGTCGCCGGGTAATCGCACGAATTGTTTTTCGATAGCTCTGAGTTGTGAGCCGGAGAGCTTGCGGCTATGTTCATCGAAGGTGCCGGCTTCGCCGCTCGCGATCACAGTTCCACCTCGTGCGGCGAAATCGCTAATCTCGGCAGCTTCTTTCACGGATAACGCCAGAGAGTCCGGCAAAATCAGAACGCGGTAGGCGCCGCGGGACAGCTCGCCTTCTTCCACCTGCGAATACGAGACAAATCGATATTGCAGCCCCAAATCTTCGAGCAGTCTGCAATACGATTCGCGCAGTCGCAGGAAATCGTTGTCCGAACGCTCCTGGCTTGGCGATCGGCTGACCCAAGCGTCTCCGTTCGGCTGTCGGCGCAGCATCCAGTCGGTCCGGAAGCTGGCTTGCGAATAGTGAATAGCAATCGGTTCCGCTTCGCGCTGGCTGTTGATCAGCAGCGCACCCAGGCCGTTCCGAATCTCGTTGTAATAGGGCGAGGCTTCGACGCC
>DATGIH010000158.1:0-19504 GCA_035295865.1 Bryobacteraceae bacterium | reverse complement strand
CATGCGGGTTAGGTTGGGGATGACATCGAAGTGTTGGTCGCGTGAAAGAAGTGGAGCGTCATGCTGGCGGGAAAGTGCTGCGATCCAGATGTCATTTTCCGGAATGGGGTGGCCGGTCCGTTTGAGTTCATGGCGTATCCCTGCGTAAATGCCGGCCGTACTTTCGTTGACGGTCAGGACTCTGCAATCGGGGAGGAGCGCTTTAAGCCAAGATTCGTAGCGAACGCGATACCGCGAGGATTGGATGCCATAAATAAATTCGCCGAGGACAATTACGGGTACGGCCAGGTCCGAAGCGGCTTGAAGCAGAGGCGTCAATTTTATGTCGCCATCGGCCATGGCTGAGAGAGCGTTCGTGTCAAGGATCACTGCCAATCCCTGAGTTCAACTTGGCCGAACTCCCGTTCGATGGTCCGGCGAATGGTTGCGGATTCTTTGCGGAGATGACGAAGCTTGCCGAACGATTTCATCCAAGGCTTGTCCGTGCATCCCTGGGGGCGCAGTTTTTCTGACAAGGCTTGGGAGACCAATTCACGGAATGCGATTCCCCTTTCCGCAGCCGCCGATTTGGCTCGGCGAAAGAGCGCATCCGGGATTTCGAGGGTGGTTTTCATCTCAAAGCCGATTGTCCCATATTTATGGGTCGCACGTGAGAAAGACTAACCCTCCCAATAGAGTGCCTACGCTACTTCAACGTGAAGCTGCCGGAGGCCCAGCCGACGCCGAAGCCTGCCATATTGTTGAAGGTGGTGATCTCGCCCGAATCGAGACCTGATGCCGTGAAGGCGGATTCGGCGTAGGAGGAGAGAACGAAGCCGGCGGAGGTGCTGGCGGGGAGCGCTTCCAAAATATAGGAAGGGATGGTGAAAGAGTTCAGGCTGGCGGGCACTTTGCAGGAGGCCGAGGCTCCCACGTTGCATCCGATATCGACACAGCTAAAGATGTCGATCTGAAGATTGCCGCTGCCTCCTGTCCAGCTGACTTTTAGTGGGTTGGCGCGAGTAGCCGAACCGTTGTTCACCGGACTGACCAGCACAGCGTTCTCGGGAATGGTGACTTTTGCATTGAACGGGCCGACATCGGCTCCGCCGGATCCGCTGAAGGTGTAATCGCCAGGGACCAGAAACGTTCCTGTCATGTCGAATGCGTGAAGCTTCTGGTTGGCACTGGGGAAATTCATACTTCCGGCGGGTCCCATCACGGTAAAACTGGCCCCAGCGTCGAGATTGGAGCCGCCGGTGATGGGACTACCTATTTTTTGATTGACATTGCTGTATACAACGCAGGTGCCCGGCGGCGAGTCATCCAGCCAGGTGGCGAAGAAGGGCTGCGAGCCCGGCAGAAAGCTGGTTATCTTGAAGAACTGGGCTCTTTCGTCGTCTTCGAAGTGCCCGCCGCCGTCGGAAAAACGGTCCAGCCGCAGCGAGCTTGCGGTAACGGACCCGGCACTAACTTTTTGTTCGATCGCTTCCGTGCCCAAAGGGGAAAGGTCCGTTCTGACGAGTTGGCAAGTGCGGCTGCCTTTGGCCACCGGGATCAAAACATTGTTGCTCACCGCGCTGCCGATCTGAACCGCGAGCGGCACTGCACAGCCGGTGGGAGCGTCGTCGGGAACGGTAATGACAATTTGGTCTTCGCCAATGCAGCAGCCGGAGCGGCCTTGGTACTGCACTTTGGCTGGGACGCCGCCCAGCCAGACTTTTACGGGGATGTTGGGCATGTTCACGCCCAAGCCTGCGCCGGCCGCGTCGCTGCCTTGGATGGGCCCCAATCCGGTGGCCCAAAGGATGAGTGCATCGCCTGGATTAGCCGCGCCGCAATCGGTATTGGCGCCACCGCAATTCGCGGATTTTGTCGCCGTGACGAGGCTGTAATCGGGATACATCGCGACACCGGGTCCAGCGCCGCTGGAATCGATGGTGAAGAGACCCACGTTGTGCGGAACGACGCTGATGCCGAAGGGAGCGCTGGTGATGCCGTTATAGGTGACGGTTGCGCCGCCGGGTCCGGGGGGAGTATCGGAGGGAAGCAGTGCGGCAACTTGATTGGCGGAAGTGTATAACATCAAGGCGTCTTTTCGGACGCCGCCCACGGTGATTGAAATTGACGTGCCACTCAGCGTGGTGCTCTGGAAAGGTTGTGGCGAGTAGTCGATTTTGCTTGGACCGAGATTCGTTCCATATACGACGAAGATTGCGCCTGGTGCGATTCCGGCGTTGGGCAATCCGGGAGTGATGTTGCTGGCGGCGTTGGTGAGGCTGCTGAGGGTGGGAACATTCGCGCCGGTCGCGGTAAGAGAGATGGTGACCAGATTCCAGTTCGTACCGCCGAAGCCGCCTTCAATTGCGTAGAGGATGCCGCTGGGAGCGAAGGCCAGCGCGGTAAACGTGGGCGCGACGCCCGGGCCGCCTTTGATGGTCCCGATGGTGGTGGGCGCGCCGGTGTTGGGATCCATGGTCCAGAGCGCGCCATCGCAATCTTGCGGGCCACACGGGGCGCCGGCGTGTCCATTGGCCGCGACGTAAATGACGCCGCTTGCGTCGACGGCGAGGCCGGCCCACTGGGTACCGGGATTGGGCTGCGAATTTCCGAGCGAAGTGCCTGCCCCGGTGGTGAGATCGATCGTCGCGAGCCGGGCGGTGTTCCCGGTGGAATCGATGAGCCAGCCGTAGAGTTTGCCATCGGGAGCGAATCCGATATCGGTGTAGGGATGGTTGTCGCCGGAAGGACCGATGACAGTCACCTGACCGGTCGCGGGGTTGATGGTGACAAGGCTGTTACCGGAATTCGGAGAGTCGGGGCTGGTGACGGCGTAGAGCGTGCCGGTGCCGGGTTGAAACGCAAGTCCGAGGACGCCGTACGTCAGAGCAGAGTTAGTGGCGCCGACCAAGGCGTGAATCAGCGTAACGGCGCCGTTGGCTGGATTGATGGTGTAGAGGGCTCCGGCGCCGCTGGTTCCACCGTAGAGCGTGCCGTCATTCTTGAAGGCGATCGCGTCCATCGCTTTTACGGTGGGTCCGACGTTGGTGACGGAGCCGATTTGGGCGAACGCCGCCGGTGAAATGCAAAAGACGGCGAGTAGAGAAACCAAACGTTTCATAAAAGATTGGAGCCTCCTCGGGATAAAAATATCCTACCTAAGAAGCGGAGGGAATGCTCAAAACGGGTCAAGCGATTTCGCAGGCTGTGGCAGAACTTACCTTGCGCTGAAAATATGGTGACAGGCACGGATTTCCGCGGTCGGCAGTCTCGCGTTGACGGGATATGGTGCTCGCGGAAATCCGAGCCTGTCACCATATTTCCTTTATAGGTTCCGGAAACAGTCGCCGGGGGAGATGGTCTGCGAGATGTCGCCTAGCTCTTTAAACTGATCGATCAAGGTTTGCCAGCGTTCGCGGGTCATGGTTCCGAGAGTGTTGGTGGGTCCGATGAATTGTTTTTGGGCTTCGGCGACTTCGGCGAAGGTGGCGAGATCCATGGTTGGGTTCAGTTGATGCATCTTTTCGTCGACGGGTTTGGGATCGGCTAAATAGGACTGCCAGCCTTCGCGCACGGCAGTGACCATGGATTTCGAGCGATCCGGATTTTTGCGGAGCGATTCGCCGCTGACAGCGAGCACCGTGGTGTACGGATCGTAGCCGATTTCGGCGACCGCGAAGACTTTAACATCGGCGCCTTTGTGGCCGGCGACCAACGGTTCGGAGGTCAGATAGCACTGCTGCGCGAATTTTTCATCATGCAGGAACGATGTGATATCGCCGCTGGGCGAAGGCACGATTTTCACGTGGTCGAATCCGTACTTCCGCTGCATGAGGCGGGCGAAGGGGAGACCGCTTTCGATGGCGAGCGTGCCGTCTTTCAAAACATCGGCGATGGTTTTGAGATTGCGCGAGGCGTGCGCCATGATTCCGGTGGGGCTGTCCTGAAAGACGGCGAAAAGGGCGACGACATCGTTGCCGTGGCTTCGAGCGAGGATGACTTCGTCGGCGGAGACGATTCCGAAATCGACGGAGCCTGCGCCGATCATTTGAACGGTGGGGGTGCCGGAGCCGCCAGGGAGGATGTCGACCGTGAGTCCGTGCTTGGAGTAAGGAGCTGCGTAGAAGCCGCCGAATTCGGGTTCGGGTTTCCAGTTGAGGGCGAGTTTTAGATTTTGGGATTTCGTGCAAGCGGTGAGGATTGTCAGAGCGGGGGCGGTTTTTAGGAAGGTGCGGCGGAGCATTTTTTGATTGTCGCTTGTTTGATGGCGTTCGCAAGAGTGCGGACGCTGCACGCAGGGGTGCGTGCGCTACATTTCCGAGGCGTGCCAGCGGCGGAGGGTCAGGTGACTGAGCAGGTTGATTAGGCCGAACAGGGCAAGGCCCAGCAGGCTGGCGAGGAGAACCGCTGCGAAAACTTTGTCGATGCGTTGTTGAGTACGGGCGGTTTCGACGACGGCGCCGAGTCCGCCGCCTGCGATGAACTCGCCGACGATGGCGCCGATGACAGCGAGTCCGGCGGAGACGCGGAGTCCGGTGAATATTTGGGGAAGTGCGGCGGGCAGGCGCAGTTTGAATAGTGTGACGAGTCGTGAAGCGCCGTAGAGCTTGAAGAGATCGCGCAGGGCGGGGTCGGTGGAGAGAATCCCGCTGAGCGTATTCGCAATGACCGGGAAGACCGACGCGACGAAGGCGGAGGCGATGACGGTTTGGATTCCGAATCCGAACCAGATGACCAGCAGAGGCGCGACGGCGATGAGCGGGACCGTTTGGAAGAAGATCGCGTAGGGATAAAATGCGCGCTGTATGCTGCGGGAGGAGGAAAGGAAAACGGCGGCGGCGATTCCGGTGAGCGCGCTCAGGACGAATCCGGCAAAGGAGCCGAGGGAAGTGGAGAGCAAGGCTTCGAAGAGTTCCACGCGGCTGTCCAGCATGGCGCGGAAAACGACGGAGGGCGCGGGAATGAGATAGGCACGGACGAATCCGGCGCGCACCAGGAATTCGGTGAGGGCGGTCAGCAGCACAAGGGGGACGAGCGGCGCGAGAAAGGTTTTCTTCACTCTTCAATCGCTCCAAGTAAGCGCTGCATCTCTTGTCCTAGCCGGGGATCTCCGCGCAGTTGGTTGTTGCGGATGTCGGGGAGTTCCAAGCGACGGTCCAGCCGGATGGCTGCGCCGTGTCTTCCGAGAACGACGGCACGATTGGCCAGGAATGCGGCTTCCGAAACCGAGTGAGTGACGAAGACGACGGTCATGGCCCGGCGCTGCCACAGTTCGCGCAGTTGGACATCCAAGTGGAAGCGAGTGATTTCGTCGAGCGCGGCGAAGGGTTCGTCCAAGAGCAAGAGCCGCGGTTCGGTGACGAGAGCGCGGGCGAGAGAGACGCGCATGCGCATGCCGCCGGAGAGCTCAGCGGGATAGCGGTCCAGAGCGTCGAGTAAGCCGACTTGATCGAGCGCGCCGCGGGCTTTTTGCTCGCGCGCGGCTTTCGATTCGCCCATGAGTTCGAGCGGCAGGGCTGCGTTCGAGAGAACGTCGCGCCAGGGCAACAGGTGTGCGTCCTGAAAAACGAAGGCGGTTTGGAACGGCTCCCCGTCCGGCTGCATGTGGATTTGGCCGGAGTCCGGTTGGGCGAGGCGGGCAATGATGCGAAGCAGCGTGGATTTGCCGCAGCCGGAGGGTCCCAGCACGGCTAGAAATTCGCCGGGATCGATTTGGAGATCCATGCCGGCGATGACGGGGCGCTTGTCGAAAACTTTGCGTACACGCTGCAGCTGGAGCGCGACGCCTGGGGTGGTGCTGGTCACTTTATATAGGATGCACGAGTTTTTCCGTGAGGGTGTTTGGGCCTGTTTTGCGCCTTTGAAGGCAAGGAGTGACATCCGAGTGAAGATTCTCGTTTTATTCGCCTTTTTGGCAGCTTTGGCACCGGCTCAGGATAACCGCTTGGCGGAATTAAGCCGAATGGTTCAGGCGCGACTCGCGGGCAATCGGGTTCCGAGCACAGGGGAGCGTTTGGGGCAGGCTTTGGCGCAGACCCAGGCACGGTTGGATTGGCTTGCGAATCGGTTGGCGGCTGGAGACGCCTTCGTGGATGTGGTGGGAACTTTGCGCGAGGAGCGGCAGAAGTTGGCGGTGCTGGATGAGGCATTTGCAACCGAGTTCGCGCGGATAGAAACCCGAGTGAAGGCTGCGGGTCTTCCGGCGGATGTGGCCGCGGAAAAGCTAAAGATGTGGCGTGGATTCACCGCCAATTATCGAGAGCGAATGGCCAAGGCGTTGGGCGGGTTTGATCGCGCGAGCCGTACGGCGGCTGGTGCGGATGACATTCGGAAGCTCAGAGAATTGTTGGGCACCGATGCGGTGCAGCAGCGCCCGAGCCGGATCGCCGATGCTCCGGCTCCATTGACGCGGAGAGTTGCGCCGCCAGTCGCAGCCCCGAACCTAGCAACTGATCCACCGACAGCGGACGATCTGGCGGAGACGAAGACTGTTGTGCTGGCGCCAGACATCGTGGCGAAGGCGGCGGCTTACGGCAAATCGGCTAGCGCATTGTTTGCGCTCGTGTACAACGAAATCCAGTTTGTGCCTTATTACATGCTGGTGCAGAATTCGGAGTCGGTGTTGTGGTCCGGGAAGGGAAACGACGCGGATCAGGCGACACTGCTGATTGCTTTACTGCGGGCCTCGGGAATTCCCGCGCGTTATGTGATGGGCCACATTCCAGTTCCGACGGCGGACGCGATCAATTGGATGGGCGCGAAGGATGCTGCCGGCGCGACGGTATTTCTGAATCTGAATACGGTGGCGACGAATCAAGGGACCGGCTTCGATGTGGTCCATGTTTGGGTGGAGGCGTGGCTGCCGACGCCGTCGGGGAATGCTTGGATTCCGATGACGCCAAGCATCAAGCGCCAAACGTTTCAAGCGGGGCTAACGTTGGGGCGGCCGGTTTTCGATCGAACGGGATTCTTGAGCTCGCTGAAACCGCAGCTCGCTTCTGAACTCTATGCGGAGCAGCTGGTGGCGGCATTTCAGAAGGCGTATCCCGGGCATGATTTCAGCGAGCTCCCAAATGCTGGCCGCGTCACGCCGATTTCGGGCAGCGTGCTGCCCGCATTTCCGTACACGCCGACATCGATCAATATGCGCGCGCCGTCACTGCCAGAACACACAATGAGGATAACGCTGACGAGCGGAAAGACGACGTTGTTGAACGCGACGTTGAACATGCCAGAAGTCAGCCTGACCGCGGTGACCATGGGATTCGCGGCGGCGAGCCAGCACGATCAGCAGATCATCGATAGTTTCGGCGGATTAGCGAACACTCCAGTGGGAATGGTGAACCTTCTGCCCCAGCTCATGCTGGATGGGGTGGTGATGACGACGGGCAGCCAAGTCTCCTACGGAGGAGTTTTGGGGCTGACCGTGTCCCACACCGAACCCTTTGCGACGAGTTCGAGCACCTATGCGCACGCGATCACGGCGGGTGAAGACGCCGGATTCACGCTTGGGTATAACCAGATTTCGGAACCGTTGATTGCAGCGCGTGTGGATCGGATCGAAGGAGAGATTTCCAGCGCGGCTCCCGAGGTTGTGTCGCGAGAGATCTTGAGCCTGGCGGGGCTGCGCTACTTCCAGCGGGTGGAGATCGAGAAAGCGCGGGTATTCGTGCCGCTGCAGATTGCGCCGCTGCTTCCGTTTCCCGAAGAGTGCGCGACCTATGCGAGCTTGAAGATTACGAACCTCTTCGATCGTCCATTTCTTGCCACACCGGGAGAAAACACAATCGACGCAACAGCAACGGCGGCGCGGGGGTTCGATCTCAACGCAGGCGCCACAGAGGCGCTGAGTGTCGCGGCGGATCTGGATCCCTCGCGAGCGCTTGAGGCGGCGAGTTCGGGACTCGAAAACGAGTTGTGGGAGGAGCTGGTCCTGGTGCCTTCGATCTCGACGATCAAGGCTCTGCAGACGGCAAGTCAGGATCAGATTCCACAGGTGGTTTTGAATCTGAGCAATGCTCGCGCGTTGCTACAAACGATTCAAGGCCCGAAAGCGATGCTGCAGGATCTGGCGCAGAGTCTGGAAGCGGGCGCCACCATCACGATTTCTCAGAAGCCGGTGATTTTTGGAGTGTGGACAGGATTTGGTTGGATTGCGGAAACTCCCGGTGGATTCAGTTACATCATTTTTCAAACCAACGCCGCGAACGGCGGAACGGATGGAGGAAATCCGGCGCAGCCACAAGGTCCGGGGCCGGGGCCGACCGGGAACAATCAGCAAACCAACGGCACGAATTGTTCGGATCCGGTAAACGTGAGCAACGGGAACATGTTCCGTCAGGAGCGGGATTTGCTGATTGCCGGACGGGGACCGGTGATTTCGATTCAACGAACTTATAACAGTTTGTCGGCGGGGGCGAACGGGCCGTTGGGATTCGGCTGGACTCACAACTACGCGATGTCGCTCAAGGACAATCAGACTTCGGTGACATTTGTGAATGAAACCGGCGGAATTTACACGTTTGGCGCGCAGAGCGGCTCGTATGCATCGCCACCGGGTTTGAATTTGACGCTGACGAAAGATGGGCAAGGCTACACGCTCAAGAATCCATACGGAACTCAGTGGCGATTCGACCTGCATGGCGTGCTGCAGAGCATTACGGACCGGAATCAGAACGCAACGCAGCTGTCGTATGACACGGAGGGGCATTTGGCGAAGATCACGGATGCGATGGGACGCGTGGTGACGCTGGGGTATGACGGGTCGAATCACATCACCGAGATCGTGGATTTCACCGGGCGAAAAATCATTTACGCATACGACGCAGCGGGCAATCTGATTTCGGTTTCCGATCCGGCGAACAACCGAACGGATTACGCGTACTATGCGGCGCCGCCTTTCCTGCATCTATTGCAGAAGGTCACGAAACCTGCCGGCAATTGGACGAGTTTTGAGTATTTCGCCAATCAACAAGCGGCACGCGTGAGCGATTCGGCGGGGCGCAACATGCGTTTCTTTTATCTGCCGCTGCACAACGAGACGATGTTTGTGGATCCCCGCGGTTTTACCTGGAGTTATTACTACAACGCGCTGGGAAACGTGACGCAGATGATCAAGGCGGACGGCAACGCGGTGAATTATACTTTCACGCCGGACGCAAAGCTTGCATCGGTAACGGATGAAGACGGGTACACGTCCAGTTATACCTACGATGCGCAGGGAAATCCGCTTACGGTCACGGATCCGCTGGGCAACGTGACGGCGCTGACATACGAGCCAAATTTCAGCCAGGTGGCATCGATCACGGCTCCCAATAAAGAGGTAACGACGTTCGCGTATGACGCGCATGGGAATCGCACGAAAACCACGCTTCCGCTGGGGATCACGGTTGAATCCACGTTCGACGGGTCCGGCAATTTGCTCTCGATGACGGATGGCGCGGGCAACCAGTCCGCCTTGGGTTACGACTCGATCGGCAATCCGCAAACGTTCACCGATCCCCTCGGTCACAAAACGCAGTTTCAGTTCGATCCATTGGGCAGGGTGACGGAGATGATGGATGCGCTGGGGAACAAATCCAGCGGGCAGCGCGACGTTCTTAGCCGGTTGACGAGCGTAGTGAGTCCAGTGCATTCGACGATCGCGGTTACTTACGATGCGAATGGAAATCTGGCGCAAAGCAAGGATGCCAACGGCAACGTGACAAAGTACAGTTACGACGCATTGGATCACTTGGCGCAAGTGACGGATCCACAGGGCAAGACCACGGAATATGGATACGCGACACCGGACTGCGGATGCTCCGCTAATGCGGACCTAATCACTTTCAAGGATGCAGCAAACGTGACGCAGACGCACGCGTACGACTTCAACGAGCGCATGACGCAAGCGGCCGATGCCGCGGGCAACGTGACCACATTCGTGTATGACGGCCGGGGCGATTTGATCCGCAAAACGGACGCGAACGGGAACACGATTGAATATCAATATGACGGACGGCGGCGGTTGATTGAAAAGGATTTTCCCGACGGTTCGAAAACCACATTCGCATACGACGCCAACGGGAATCTCACGCGCGCGAGCAATTTCAATACATCGGTGACGTTCGCCTATGATGCGCTGAATCGTGTCACCAGCACGGCGGATTCGCGGTTCGGACAGAGCATTCAGTACGGATACAACGCCAATGGCCGGCGGACCGTGGTCAAGGATCCCGAGGGCGGTGTCACGAACTATACATACGATGCAGCCGGCAATCCCATGTCGATTGCCGATCCAGCGGGCGCGAGCGTGCATTTCGTTTATGACGCGGACAATCGCTTATCCGTGATGAAATACTCAAACGGCGTCACGGCCGCATATCAATACGATGCCGGAAGCCGGTTGACCTCTCTTATCTACAGCGGCGGCAGCAGTTCCACGAAGGGTCCGGAGTTCGATTATACGTACGACGCGAATGGGAATCCGGCGTCGGTGTCGGATTTGAGCGGCAAGAGCACGTATCAGGTGGATCATCTGAACCAGCTGACATCGGGTTCGCATCCAAAATTGCGCGTGGAGCACTATACGTACGATGGCGCGGGGAACCGTTTGAGCTCGGGGACGGATTCAAATTACACCTACGACCAGAACGGCAGGTTGATAAAAGCGGAAGGATTCACCTATGCGTACGACAACAACGGGAATCTGATTTCGAAAACGAACAGCAAAGGCGAGACGAAGTACACGTACGATTTCGAAAACCAGTTGACGGGGATTTCGCTTCCCGATGGAAGCAATGTGGCGTATGAGTACGACGCGATGGGACGGCGCATCCAGAAGAACGTCAAAGGAATGGTGACGAATTATCTCTACGAGGGTTCGCACATCCTGCTGGAACTGGATCATACCGGAAAAATGCTCGCGCGCTACACGCATGGTTTTGCGGTGGATCAAATGTTGACCATGGAGACGCAAGGCAAGACCTACTTCTATCAGATCGATCGGCTTGGATCGGTGGCGGCGTTGACGGATTCAACCGGCAAGGACGTTTGCAGTTACACTTATGACTCTTTCGGCAACACCTCGACGTGCACGGCGGTTGCGAATCCGTTTGCATTCACGGGGCGCGAATTGGACGCGGAATCCGGGCTGTATGCGATGCGCGCGCGTTACTACGATCCGGGGACCGGGCGGTTCATTACGCAGGATCCTTTGAATCTGACAGGACGGTTATTGAACGCGCAGTATGGTCAGACGAGCACGTTAAAGTTGGAGAACGCGCCACAGCGGTTAAACGCCTACAGCTATGCGGTGAACAATCCGCTCTTATATCGGGATCCGTCCGGGCTGCAATGCGTGCCGAATCTTCAGGGGCACCTTCCGCTGTTAAATAGCGCCGGATATCAGATTGCAACGACGCCCACAAGCTGGTACATCCAAGCTCCGAACGGAAATCTGTACGGCCCGTATCCGTCGAACTACACCTATGTCGACGCGCTAACACAGAACCTGTACATTTACGATCAGACCGGCGCATTGGTCAGCATAACCGCGTTGTACACAACACCGCCAAACATCCCTTGGTACGTGTCGGCGCAACAGGCGATTCATGACCAAACAGTTGGTACGTATAACGGCGTATCGTCGACCGTCCAGCAAGTGGGACCTCCGGGAAGTCAGGCGCAGCAGCTGGCTCAGGATCTACAGAATTTCTTTATCACCGGACCAGCGCAGACGATTCAACAAAATTGGAACGAAGCGTTCCCGTCCGATGACGGCGGAAATTAGACCTGGACGACGTCGCCATCGCGCGCGGCGAGAGAGTAGAGGACGGGAGCGAGGAAGATCGAGAGGAGCAGGCGCGAGAGCAATCCGCCGACGATGACGATGGCGAAGGGTTTTTGCGAATCGCTGCCGATGCCGGTGGAGAGCGCGGCAGGCAGCAGGCCGAAGCAGGCGACGAGCGCAGTCATCATGATGGGGCGCAGGCGGAGGACGGAGGCATCGAGCGTGGCGCTGGCGATATCGCGGCCTTCCTGGCGCAGTTTGTTGATGAACGAATAGAGAATGACACTCGTTTGTACGGCCACGCCCATGAGGGCGACGAAGCCGAGCATGGATGAGACGCTGAAGTTGGTGCGCGTCCACCAGAGGGCGAGCAGGCCGCCGACGGGTTCGGTCATCAGGACGCTTAAAAGAATAATGAGCGGGAATTTGAGATTTCCGTAGAGTGCGAAGAGGATGAGCAGGATCAGCAGAATGGTGAGCGGCAGGATAATTTTCATCTGCTCGACGGATGCGAGGTAGTCTTTGTATTCGCCGCCCCAATCGAACGTGTAGCCGATGGGGAGCTTCACAGCGTCGGCGACTTTTTTGCGGGCTTCACCGACGGCGCTCGCGAGATCGCGGCCGTCGACGGCGAACTGGATTCCGATGTAGCGGGAGTTCGATTCTCGATAGATGAACGACGCGCCGTTTTCCACTTTGACGTCGGCGAATTGGCTCAAGGGGAGGAATTGGCCGTCGGGCGTGGCGATCAGCAAGTTTTTGATGGCGTCGATGTTCTTGCGATATGGCTCCTGCATGCGGACCACAAGGTCGAACTGGCGTTCGCCTTGGATGACTTGCGTTGCCGCAGTGCCTCCGAGTCCGGTTTCGATCAGGGTGTTGACGTCGGCGACATTCAGGCCGAAGCGGGCGATTTTGGCGCGGTCCGGGGAGATGATAAGGCTGGGCTGGCCGAGCTCGCGCACGAGAACGACGTGGCCGATGCCCGGGACTTTCGAGATGACGTCCTTCACCTGCTTAGCTTTGTCTTCGAGGATGTTGAGATCGGAGCCGAAGATTTTGACGGCGAGGGCGCTTTTCAATCCGGTTTCGGCTTCATCGACGGCGTCTTCGGCGGGCTGCGTGTAGTTGAAAATGATTCCGGGGAAAGCGGTGAGCTTTTTGTTGATGGCTTCGATGAGCTTGGGCTTATTGGGAATGCTCCCGCCCCAGACATGATCGTAGTAGGGTTTGAGGCCGACGTAAAACTCGTTGTTGTAAAAGCCAGTTGGGTCAGTGCCATCATCGGGACGCCCCAATTCGTTCGCGACGGTGGTGACTTGCGGGAAGCTCATCAGGATATTTCGAATTTGCGGGGAGAGCGCGGATGCTTCATCGAACGAGACGGTGTAGGGCATGGTGGCGCGCACCCAAAGCGCGCCTTCATCCAGATGCGGCATGAATTCGCCGCCGATGGAAGGGATCAACAGGAGCGACGCGCCGAAAATCCCGAGGCATAAGACGACGGTGATCGCACGATTGCGCAGGCACCATCCGAGCATTTTTCCGTAACCGGAACGGAGGTGTTCGAAGATGCGAACTTCGGGTTCGTGCACGCGTTTGCTCAGAAAATACGCGCACAAAACGGGAAGCAGCGTGAGGGCGCAGAGCAGCGCGCCGACGAGGGCGAAAGACATGGTGTCGGCCATCGGCTGGAAGAGGCGGCCGGAGGGTCCGCTTAAGACGTAGATAGGCAGATATCCGGCGATGATCACGGCGACGGCGTAGAAGATGGGACGCTCCACGTCGTGCGCGGCGGCGCGAATGACGCCGATCAAGTTGTAATCCTCACCCTCGCGCGCGGCAAGTTCGCGGAAGATATTTTCGACCATGACTACGGAGCCGTCGACGATGATTCCGAAATCGATGGCCCCGATGGAGAGGAGATTGGCGGGGATGTGACGCCAATCGAGGCAGATGAAGGCGAAAAGTAGCGAAAACGGAATTGTCGCGGCGACGATCAGTGCAGTGCGGACGCTGAAGAGCAGGAGTCCGAGGATGACTAAGACGACGACCATGCCACGCATCAGATTGCGTTCGACGGTGCGCGTGGTTTCTTCGATTAGATACTGGCGATCGTAGTAAGGAACCACCTTTACGTCGGGCGGGAGGACATGGTGGTTCAGCTCATCGGTCATTTTCTCGACCTTGTTGAGAATCACCTGAGCCTGTTCGCCGACGCGCATCAGTATGACTCCTTCCACCGCGTCGTCCTGCTTCATGAATCCAAATTGGCCGAGGCGGACGGCGTGGCCGATTTCGACTTTGGCGACATCCTTGACAAAAACCGGGATTCCGTTGTGCGTGCTGAGCACGATATTTTCGATGTCAGAAGTATTTCGCACCAAGCCGAGTCCGCGAATGTAGTAGAACTGGCCGCCTTGCGAATAGAATCCGCCGCCGGCGTTGGCGTTGTTGTTGGAAAGCTGCTGGACGACTTGCGAAATCGGAATGTTGTAGGAGAAAAGCTTGTTCGGATCGAGCAGCACCTGGTATTGCATGGTGGTGCCGCCGAGTCCCGAGTCATCCGCTACGCCTTGGATGGAGCGGTAGCGGCGCTGGAGGACCCAGTCCTCAATGGTCTTCAGTTCCTGCGGCGGCCGATCGGTGCTTTGCAGAACGTAGCGGTAGATGAGTCCGCTAGGGCTGAAGAGCGGCGAGAGCGAAGGCGTGACGCCCTGGGGCATGGTGGCATCGGCGACCCGTTCGAAGGCTTGCTCGCGGACGAAGTAGGGATCGGTACTGTATTCGAAATTCATCTGTACGGAGGAGAGTCCGTAAAGCGAGATGGAGCGCAGCGCGTCGAGCTTCGGGATACCGTTCATTTCGAGCTCGATGGGGATGGTGACGAGGCGCTCTACTTCTTCGGCAGCATGTCCTGGCCATTGCGTGATGATTTCGACGTGTGGCGGGGAGAGATCCGGGTACGCGTCGATGGGAAGTTTGCGGAATGAAATGACGCCCCAGACCATCAGCATGATGGATCCGGCTACGACCAGGAAGCGCTGGGACAGGGCGAAAGAAACGATGCGGGCGATCATGAACGTCTACTGGTAGCTGCTCGCGAACTGCAGGAACACGCTCCCTTCGGCGACGACGTTTTCGCCTGCTTTGAGTCCACTTAAAATTTCCTGCTGATCGTTCTGCTGGGCCCCGGCGGTGATAAGGCGCTGCGCGAATTTGTCCGGCTGCACCTCTACATACACGAAAGGCTCATTTTGTTCGTTGTGCAGCACGGCGGAAACGGGCACGGTGAGGACGTTGTGCTGCGTGCGGGTGTGGATGACGGCGTCGATAAAGCTGTCTTTTTTCAGTAGACCGCCGGGATTTTGGGTAACGATGCGGACTGGCGTGGTGCGCGTGGCCGCATCCACCATGGATCCGATGTAGGAAACGACGCCGTGAAACTTTTGGGTGAAGGCCGGATTACTTTCTTCGACGCTGTCGCCGATGTGGACGGAGGGAAGGTCGCGATCGAAGATGTGGCCCTGCACCCAGACGGTGGAGACGTCGCTGATCATGAAGCAGGTGGTTTGACCGGCTTGAATGAGCTGCCCTGGGGATACGAGCTTCTGGACCACGATTCCGCTGATGGGCGAATAGACGGCGAGCTCCGGCCGTATGGCGACGTTCTGGTGTTCCGCCTGATCGATTTCGTCCTTGGTGACGCCGAAGATTTTGAGCGCTTGCAAACTATTCTGGACGTCGGTAGTGGTGTCGTTAAAATCCGCCTCGGCTGCTTCCAAATCTTTTTGCGCCGCGGCGCCGTGCTCAAGCAGTTCGCGCGTACGGGACAGAGTGCGCTGGGCCAGCTCTTCTTGGTTGCGCGCTTTCCGGTAAGTGGAGATGGCGTTCGAAACATCGGGGCTGGATACGTAGAGCAACGGATCGCCCTGTTTCACATGCGCGCCGGTGTCGACCAGGATGCGCGTGATGGGTCCGTTCACCTGCGTGATGGCTTGCGTGGTGTGGTCGGCATCCCAATCCACGGTGCCGGTGGTGTGGATGGTGATGGACCAGTTGGAGGTGGCAACAGGAGTAATGCGCAGGTGCGGAAGCTGATCCTTGGCGATGGTGAAGAGTCCCGGTTGCGGAGCGGCTGCGCCGGAGTTGGAGGCTGCTTTGGTCTCGTCTTTTGTTTCGCTGGCCGGGCGGCAGGAGGCGAGCAGCCACGCGAGCGCTGTGACTAGAATCAGCCGGCCGAAATGGTTCATCGCAGGTCCAGAAGAGAGCGGCGCGGCGAGGCGCCGGCCGGAATCGGTGGCATGTCCAAATTAGTCAGGAAGGTACAACCTATTTTAGACGGACGGAAAGGCTCCGCAGGTTTCAGATGATTCCAGGGTTGCATCGATTCTCCGGCGCGCTCTATGGCCGATCAGAATAGCAGCTTTCATCGCCGCGCTGGCGGGCGGAAGCGCCGCTGCTGGGGTGCCTACTTCTGTGATTCCCGTTTCGATCGATACGTTTCGTGCAGATCGCGTTGGGTATATGGCTATCGGGCCGATGCGACGCCGAATGTGGTTGCTTTTGCGGATCAGGGGACGATTTTTGTGCATGCGGATTCGCAGATTCCGCTGACGCTGCCGTCGCACGATGCGCTGTTTACGTCCACTTATCCATTTCAGAACCGGATTGAGGAGAATGCGGAGCGGGTGGGGCCGGGGGCGGTGACGCTGGCGGCGGTATTGCGATCCCACGGTTACAAGACGGCCGCGTTTGTGAGCAGCGTCTTTCTTGAGCGCGAGATGGGGCTGGATCAGGGGTTCGATTTCTATGACAGTCCTTTTCAATTCGAGGCGTTTTCGCCGCTGTCGGGATCGATGTTTTTTAGCGGGGCGACGCGATTTGGAGCGAGAGACCGGCGGGACGGGGCGCTGGCGGTACATGCGGCGTTGGAATGGCTGTCGCAGAATCGCGGACAGCCGGTGTTTTGTTTCGTGCATCTCTACGATCTGCACAAACCGTACAAGCGCGGAAGCTATGACGCGGAGCTTCGCTATACGGATGAAGTTTTGGGAGGGCTGCGGAAAGGTTTAGAGGCCGCCGGTTGGTGGGATCGGGCTCTGGTTGTTCTGCTCGCGGATCACGGTGAGAGCTTGGGCGAGCACGGCGAGGCGAGCCATGGCTATTTCATTTACGAAAGTACGTTGGCGGTGCCGCTGATTTTCCACTGGCCGGAAGGCGCGAGGCCGCTGGGTTCCCGAGTGGAGCAGGCGGCGGGGCTGGTGGATGTGGCTCCGACGATTTTAGATTTTCTGCACTTGACGGCGCCCGAGTCGTTCGAAGGCGCTAGTTTGTTGCGGGGTGTGGAGCATCCGATTTATGCGGAGAGCGTGCATGCCCACGATTCGTTCGGGTGGGCGCCGCTGCGGAGTTTGCGCGTGGGCGATTTGAAATATATCGAAGCGCCGAAGGCGGAGCTTTACAACTTGCGGGAGGATCCGGCGGAGAAGGTGAATCTGGCGGCGAAGAATCCGGATGAGGCGCGGCGGCTGCGGGGAGAGCTGGGAAAGATGCTGGCACGTTATGCTGCACGGCCGGCGGCGAACGGAAACGTGTCGCCCGAGACGCGGGCACTGCTCGGATCGCTCGGTTATCTTGCGCCGGGTCCGGGAGTGAAGGTTGCGGGGACGGGCGCGGATCCGAAGGATCGGTTGGCGGAGTTCCAGCTTTATGAGCGCGCGATGGTGCTGCTGTACGAGCGGCACGTGAGCGCGGCGATCGCGGTATTGCGGCGGATATTGGTGGGCGATCCGAAGAATACTTTGGCTCGGCGGGATTTGGGCGATTGTTATCTGGAAGAGCGCGAGTATCGGGCGGCGCGGGCTCAGCTTGCGCGCGTCGCGGCGGTTGTGCCGGACGATTACGTGTCGCAGTATGAGCTGGGAATCGCGGATGAGCGGTTGCGGTTGTGGAAGGAAGCGCGGGCGCATTTGGAGATCGCTTGTAAGCTGGCGCCGGAGGCGGGGAGTGCCGGAAGGAGTTGGAGCAGGTGAGGGAGAGAGTACGGAATTAGCGCGATCCGTGGTAGCGCTCCCTTGCGGTCGCGGTTCGGTTTAAATCAACTTGAAGAAGCGTTCCCAGCGGATGCGGCGAAGATGGCGCTGTTCGGTTGGAGTTAATTCGGTGGGACGATCTTCGGATTCATAAATCACCAAGGGCTTACCAAGATAATCCGTGATGTCAACAAACCCCCAATAGCGGCTGTCCAAAGAGTTGTCGCGATTGTCGCCCAAAACGAAATACTTTCCAACAGGCACGACCACTTCTCCATTCACGACGTTCTTCTGGAGCATTTCCTGTGCGGCTGGAAACAGGCCCATGCTCAGATTGGATGTGTTTGGAAAATTATCCCGATAAGAATCCGGATAGGGTGCGAGGTGTGTGGCGTAAGGCTCGCTGAGCGCGATGCCGTTCCGATAGACGATCTTGTCGGAAAGTTTTAGGCGATCTCCCGGAACGCCAATCACCCGCTTCACGAAGGTTTGGCGCCGGTCGACTGGGTAGCGGAAAACAATGATGTCCCCGAGCTTGGGCTGGGGTTTCGGAAAACGCTGGACCAGAATGCGGTCGCCGTTGAGAAGCGCGTTTTCCATTGAGCCATTGGGAATGACGAAAGCTTGCACGAATATGATCGGCAGGATCGATAAAGCAGAGAGGATGATCCACGGGATTGGCGAACCACTTTCCGTTTCTAGGGCGGCGAGCGATTTGCCCGCAAAAAAGAAGATCGGAATCATGATTAGGATCAGGACAACGGTAGCAATCGAACCCGGGGGCAGTGGTTGGTAGTTCCCGGATCTAAACGCGACGATCGGTACAACTAAAAGTTGGGCGAAACAATACAGAGAGTAGCCGTAAGCGCTCCACGCTCTTTTGCGCAGGATTCCGATTCCGGCGATCAGAGGAATTAAGGCCAGAGGAATTAAGATTGGGTTCTCAAGGTAACCGCTTATTGTCACGAATACCCCGATCAGGAGAGCTAAGATTCCTGCAATGCGGGCCATTTTAGGCATCCGTTGATTCTATCGTGGTAGCGCTCCCTTGCGGTCGCGGTTCGGTTTAGGAGAAACAGGGGGCGGCGGCCCCGACTACTGTGGCTCGCCAGCCTAGCTCGGCTTTCACGACCTTTACTTGGGCACGGGCTTCGGAGTTTACGGTGCGGCGGAATTCGGATTCCGCGGCGGGGAGCACGAAGTCGTCGGCTTCAGCCAAGCCGCCGGCTAGGGCGATGCGATCCGGGAAAAAGATTTGAGAGAGCGACGCCATCGCGACGCCTAGGGCGCGGCCGGCGGTGGCTAACGCCGCTGTCGCGCGGGGATTTCCTTGGCGGGCGGTTTCGATGACGTCGCGGAGTGTTGCGCCGCTTTGCGCGTTGGTCACGATAGTGCGTTCGGAGACCACCGCCTCGGCGCAGCCGCGGCCGCCGCAAGGGCACTCGGGTCCATTGGGATCTACGACAACATGTCCGGCGTCGCCGACGCATTCGCCCATGAAGCGGACTAGCGCACCGTCGATTACTACGCCAACGCCGAGGCCGGTACCCGAGACCAGGCACAGAAACCGCGCGGAGCCTCGGCCGCTTCCGAATCGATATTCGCCTAAGACGGAGGCGTTGGAATCGACCTCGAGTGTTACGTTCATGCCGAGCGCGCTTGCGATGGTCTCGCGCAGGGGGAATCCGACGAGCCAGGGGAGATTTGGGTTGTAGTTGAG
>DATGIH010000157.1:0-18228 GCA_035295865.1 Bryobacteraceae bacterium | reverse complement strand
CCCATCCACTTTCAGACACACCAGCGTTGCGGGGACATCCTCGATCTTCAGCGCGCGAGCCGGCGCGGAGTAGGTTCCGTCCTCGCTTCCAAAGTTGAGGAAACGCGCCAGGCGCAGCCAGTAGCTGGCCGGCACGAAGGTCATTTCGAGCTGCTCTGTCTGATTCTCGAAGTACGTCATATGTCCTCCTCCTTTCGTATAAAAAGTCAGTCGTATAAATTTGGCGCGGATAATTTGTGAGCGCTTGCGACCCGCACCTTTAGTTTCTTGTTGACGATTCCGGATCAACAGATTGATCAACCCAGATGACCGGGAACCACATTTTCGTCCTCGTTCATGCGCTGCCATTCCTTGGCGTTCATGAAGCCGATCTTCTGGCGCTTGGAATCCACCTGCAATACCCAGGCGATTTCCTTCATGGCCCAAAGCGGCGCATGCGTCCGATCCGTGTAACGATTGCATTCCGTCACGCGGATGCCGATCGGTTTTTCTACCAGCGAGCAGTACACGTACTCCTCGCTGTCGGCGGCGCCCCGCAGGACAACGCCGTTGGAACAGGAGTCGCACAGGCGCGGCGCCTCCACCGATCGGGTACCGTGAAATATTTTGAAGTGATTCATATCCCCTTCCTGATTGAGACTGCTGAATGGAACAGCAATGCAATGCGACGGGCGACCATGTCGCACCGCAAAACGCTTCAGGGCTGTACTGGGAACTAGTAGACGGCTGGAAGAACTACCGGAGGCCAGCCAGTACGCGCTGCTCGGCGAAGCGATCGAACTCGATCATCGCTAGTGTTAGCGTTCAACAGGCTGCCTCCTTTCACTTGAGATAGAGATCCCCTTACAAAGAGAAAGGGGTGTTGAAACAAGATAACACGCGGATCAAAAACGGTTCAAGCTTTTTTTGATTAAGCTTTTTTACCACCCGCGACCAGTGTCACCGGAAGAACAATGCCGGCCGCTATTCGGCGGACTCTACACCGGGGGATGCGTGTAGGTTCCCCATGGCCGGCGAAGAGTTGAATCGGTAATAAAAATGATGCAATACATACAACGAGCAGCCGATAGCGACCGCCGCGACGGCGTTCGTCACTAACACTGCAAAAGCGGTCGCAAGGAACGCGGCGGCATCCAGTTTCCGCATCTTAGGCAAGCGCCGCCAAGTGCTCCATTCGAGCAGGCAGATGCCCATCCACGCCGTGACGCCCGCCAGCGCCGGAATCGGAATCTGGGCCACGAACTTCGATCCCATCACTAAAAACGCGATCAGAAACACCGCATGCAGAATATTGGACACGCGCGTGGTTGCGCCGCACCGGACACTCGCCAGACTGCGCGCCGGAATCCCAACGCTCATGGGAGCGCCGAACAGTCCGGCGCAAATGTTCGCTAAACCATAAGCGCCGAGTTCCTGATCCGCGTCCGTCTTCTTCGCATGCCGATGCCAGCCTCGAAAATGCTCCACCACGCGCGACGTAATCAAAATATTCACGGCGCTGACGAACGCCAATCCGAGCGCCGAAGGCAGCAGCGTAGTGAAATCCGAACGCTGCCACGAAAATCCCGCGTAGGCCGGCATCGTCAGTGGTAACTGGCCGACCTGCTTCTCATGCAGCCTGAAAAAATTCGCCACCAGCACCGCCACTCCCACGCCGATCAGCGGCGCCGGCAAACGCGGGGACCATCGCGCCGATAGCATCGCAGCCGCAATTACCAAAATTCCGAGCACGAGAGGCGCAATTTGCAAATCGCCCACGCGGCCGAGTACGCGATACAACTGCGTCAGCGGCGCACCTGCCGATCTCGTCCATGGCGAACCCACCCCGAGAATCGTATCGAGCTGTGAAATCACCATTAGTCCGCCGATGCCGCACGAAAATCCAGTGACCACAGCTTGCGGAACCTTCTGGATATGCCGGCCCAGCCGCAAAAGCGAAAACAGAATCAGGAATAAGGCGGCCGCAACGCAAATTTTCGCCGCGCCCGCGATTCCCTGCTCCCGCACCGCCAATGCGATAAAGGGAACCGTAGCGCTCGCGGTTCCCCCGATCAATACGGGATTACGTCCTAGCAGCGCCGTCACGGGCGCGGTCAGGATGCTCGTGAAAATTCCCAGGATGGGCGGCAAGCCCATGAGCGAGGCCATCGCGAGTCCGTAAGGAATCGCAATCAGGGCGGCGATAATTCCGCCGAAACAATCGCCCGCGAACACACGCGGACTATACGGGCGTCGCGCCGGATACATCAACTTCGCCGGACTCTAAGCCATCACCTTCAGGAATGCAGTCTTGAACTTCGCCATGTCCTCGCGAGTGCCTACCGTGACGCGCACATACGTCGGCCACACCGGCCACACGCGTCCGATATAGACATTCTCTTTGGCCATGAGATCGATCACTTCGCGGCCAGGACGCTTCACATCCACCATGAACTTGTTGCTCTGCGACGGTACATAGTGGAAATGATTCTTGTCCAGGAACGCGAGCGTATCTTCGCGAATGTCCTTGATGATTTTGCGGCGTTCGGGCACCAGGCTCTTTACTTTGAGGCTGGCATTCGCGCCGACCATCGCCGTCACGGGCAGCGCGCCCGCGCTGTAAGGCATGATCTTCTCGAGAAGATCCGGACGGCCGATCGCCGCGCCCGCGCGCAGTCCCGCCATGCCGTAAAGCTTCGAGAAGGTGCGCAGAACAATAATGTCCTTGTCCTTCGCCACCATGTCGACCATCGATGTCGCGCCTTCTGCAATGTGGATGTACGCTTCGTCCACCAGCAGCACGCTGCCGGCCGGCTTGTTCGCGAGCAACCATTCCATGTCTTCGCGCGAAGTCAGCGATCCGGTAGGGTTATTCGGATTGCATAAATAAATCAGCCCCGCATTCGGATCGGACGCGGCCATGGCGCGCACGTCGTGCGCGTAATCCTTGGTCAGTGGAACGTTGATCGCCTTGGCGTGAATGAAATTCGCAGCGCGGCCGCCGGCTTCATAGCCAGGATCGCCCGCCACGTAGCTCTTCTGTGGAGAACAGAACGCGAGGACCGATTGGTGCAACGGAGCGCTGGAACCGGCGAATGGGCGAACATACTCCGGCTTCACCCCTTCGATATCGGCCATCGTTCTGGCCAGATCGTCGGTGAGCTGGTACATGTACCGGCCGCCCTTTTGCACGATCTTGTGCATGGCCTCCGCGGCCTCGGCGCACGGGCCCATGGGGTTCTCGTTCGCATTGATCAGTACTGCATCGGCTGGGATAGTGCCTTTCACCTTGGACAACTGGGCCAGGGCTGGCTCGTTATAAAACGGCAAAGTGGCGCCGGCTGTGAGCATGGTCGCGATGCGTCCAAAGTTCCGCCGGGAAAAACCGCGCTTGAGGAAATTTTTCGCTTCCTCGGGGCTGAGAGTAGGTGTCAAGTGCCCTCCTTCCGATCTAATAAGCATAGCGCGTTTTCTCCCGTTTCTACCGAACCGCGACCGCAAGGGAGCGCTATCACAAGCGGCTCCGCGCCAGCGCTAGAATAAACCAACACTATGCGACGGTTCCTCGGATTGCTGTGCCTTCTCGCGCCGCTGTACAGCCAGGACGCTCCTGCACCCGTGCCCCGCCCCGCGGCAGCGCCGGCCCCAGCTCCCGAAACGCACTCCGACGAAGTCCTCAAAGCCGTCGACGACCTGATTTGGCAAACGAAGCTCGGCGATATTGCCGACGTCGACAAAGTGGAATATACCAGCCTCCCACCGCACCACGTAACGAATCCGAACGCGCCGGGCGCAACCAATCCGTTGATCGTACACGCCTACACGTTCATTCCGAAGAAGCTCGATCGCTCGAAAAAGCAGCCGCTCATCGTCTTAATCCACGGCGGCGTGCATGCGAATTTCGATTCCGGCAGTAACGCGCACATCGTGCGAGAGCTCGTGGAACAAGGCTACTCCGTCATTTCGACCGACTACCGCGGCAGCACCGGATATGGCCGCGGCTTCTACGAAGAGATCGATTACGGCGGCCGCGAAGTGGACGACGTGTTCGCCGGACTGCAATGGATGCTGGGCGAGCACGATTTTCTGGATCCAAAGCGCGTTGGCATCATGGGTTGGAGCCACGGCGGACTCATCACGTTGATGAACATCTTTCAGCATCCGCAAAGTTACGCGGTAGCTTACGCCGGAGTGCCGGTGAGCGATCTCGTCGCGCGCATGGGCTACGAATCGGAAGGCTATCGCCAGCAGTATTCGGCGCCGTATCACATCGGCAAGACGGTGCGCGAAGATATCCAGGAATACTTGCGCCGATCGCCCTATTTCCACGCGAGCGAACTGCAGACGCCGCTGCTGATTCATTCGAACACCATTGATGAGGACGTTAACGTGCTGGAAGTTCAGCACCTGATCGATTCATTGAAAGCCGCGGGCAAGAAGTTCGAGTACAAAATTTACGAAGCCGCGCCCGGCGGACATCGCTTCAACCGCACCGACACCAAGCTCGCCAAGGATTCGCGCCGCGAAGTTTATGCGTTCCTGGCGAACTATCTGCATCCGGCGAACCCCGCGAAGTGACGTACGATGTCATCGTCGTAGGCGCGGGACCGGCCGGATCCACGGCTGCCCGAGTGTTAGGCGAAGCCGGAATTTCGACGCTCCTTCTCGACAAATCCGCCTTCCCCCGCGATAAACCTTGCGGCGGCGGCATCAGCGCGCGCGTGATCAGCCGCTTTCCTTACCTGGAATCGGCGCTGGCCGGAATTCCGGTGAATTGGGTCCATCAGATTTATTTCGAAGCGCCTTCAGGGGTCGCGGTGGATTACCGCTCGGAAACACCGCTCTACCTGATGATCCGCCGCTGCGAGTTCGACAATCTGCTTTTCTCACTCGCCTGCAAAAAAGTAGATTTCGTCGCGCCCGCTCTGGTTCGCAAACTCGATTTCGGCCCCGATGGCGTCACCTTACACGCGGAAGTTGCGGGTGCGCCCAAACAGTATCGCGCGAAGCTGATTATCGGCTGCGACGGCGCCAACAGCATCGTAGCCCGCGCTTCAGGACTTCGCACCGGAAGTATTCAAAAGAATTACGCCATCGACATGATGGAAGAGACGCCTTACACCGAACTATCGATCGCGGCGCGCGACAAGATGTATGTCTATTACGGCTATCAGGGCAGCTACGGCTACAGCTATGTCTTCCCCAAAAAAAGCCATCTGAACCTGGGCATCGGCTGCAAGCTGGATCATTACCTAAACGGAATGCGCGGCGCGCAATACGCGCATCACTGCGAATTCGTGGATCGCCTGATCGCCGACAATTTGCTCACCGGCGCATCCAACAAGGCCAACTTTCGGGCGTTTCCATTGCCCATCTCAGGTCCGTCGCCTCGTACGTATGCGGAACGGACGTTGCTCTGCGGCGACGCCGGCGGATTCGTCAACGCATTCACCGCCGAAGGAATCTACTACGCCATGGTCAGCGGCGAACTGGCTGGCCGCTCCGCCGTGGATGCAATCCGCTCCCAGGATATAAATCGCCTAAGCGGCTACGAACAATCCTGGAAGCGCGAGATCGGCCAGGACCTGGGCAAAAGCGTCTCCATCCAGCGTTTGCTCATGGCGGATTTGCGTCGCGTCGACCGCATCGTGAAAGCTGCATCGCGCGATCAGCCGCTCGCTGGAATGCTCGCGCGCTATGCGACCGGCGCTCTGTCTTACCGGCAGTTCAAAACGTCCGTGCTGCGGCGAGCGCTTCCGCTCTACTTACGCGAGAAGACCCGAGCCTTTTTCGGTTAAATGTAGCTCAGCCACCAATCCCGCCGCCGCTCCTTCAGCCGCGCAAACCAGAGGCAAACCGGATAAAGCAGAACCACCACCACGAGCCACAATACATAAACGGTTCCGAGGCTATATCCATAACCAGCCGGATAAACATCGGCCGATCCGCCCATGCTCGGCGCGGGCGTGAAGAGAAAACCAGCGTGGCCATAGCGAATCCATGCCAACGGAAATGCGATCAAGTGGGCCAGATACAAATGCAGGACGAAGTAGAACAGCGGCACGCGCCCAAATACAATCAGCGGATTCGCGGGCTTCCACTCCAATCGATCGAACCAGGCCAGCAACAGCAGCGCCGGACCCAGCGTCATCAGCAGGAAATCGAGCGACGGCGGATATTTTGTGCAGCGCAGGAACGACAGAACGGTCATTCCAGGAAACTTGGTTGTCCAAGGCTGCGGATCGCCATAAACATTGATCCCGCGAATGACAAAAAACGCCGTGGTTAAACCGAGGCCGATGCGGATCATCCAACGGCGGCGATCCTCAGGCGGAAGATGGAAAATACCTCCGAAGCAGTAGCCGGCCGCCATCACCGCGAACCACGGCACAATCGGATACGCAAGAATCACCGGAGCACCGTTCACCGGGATCATTCCCGGTTGATGCGCGAAGATCCAGAGCCAGTTAAAGCGCCCAAACTGCCCGGCATTCACCGGATCCGCCAGATTGTGCAGAGCCATCACGGCGACGCTAAACACCGCAAGCACGCGCATGGGCAGATGAATCAGCACGCTCAGCACGATCATCGACCATCCCAAAGCCCACAGCACATTAATGATCAGCGGCCCGGAACTAAAACTAAAATTGAACCCAAACCGCACCACCACGATGTCCAAGAAGGCCAGCCACAACCCGCGCGTCCACAGAAAGCGCGACACATAGCTCTTCGTCCGGCCGCGGCTCAGCAGAAAAGATACGCTCATCCCCGCGGTAAACATAAACACCGGCGCGCAGATGTGCGTGATCCAGCGCGTGAAAAAGAGCGCGGCGCTGGTCTTCGAGAGGTCCTCGGGCGAAAACGACATCGCGCCCACGTGGAAAAAATCGCGGACGTGATCCAGCGCCATGATGATCATAACGAAGCCGCGCAGCGCGTCTACCGATGCTATGCGAGCGCGCACTTACTTCCCGTCTACCGTGAGCGCGAGCAGAACATTTCCGCCCATCCCGCCTAACTGGCTGTATCCGGAATTCACGAACATCATCCCACCAGCGATGGTCGGACCCGTCGCGTTCATCGATCCGCCGTGCGCCTTCACGCCATTCACGGTGTCGAAATCGTGCAGCGTGTCGAGGTCCCAAATCACGCTGCCGTCGGAGGTGGCATACGCGCGCAGGTGCCCATCCATCGATCCCGAAAACACCACGCCCGGAATCAGCGTCGCTGGCGCCATCTGCGCCGCGCTGCATCCCTGCTTGCCTTTGCAAGGCGGTTCGGCGGGTGGCGTGTACCAGGCTTTCTCGCCGCTCGCGATCTTCAGCGCGAACATTCCACCCGCCGGGCCCGGGAAGATATCGGATAGCGGCACGTATACTTTCTCGGAATCGGCCGCCATGCCCCACATGATTCCACCCAGCGAGCCGCCCTTGCCGATTTGTATCTTCCACAGCATTTCACCGCGACGATCCGGATCGATGCCGTACACAAAACCCGATTTCTGCCCCACAAGCAGCACTTCTTTCCCACCAGGCAGCGAGCGCAAAATCGGCGATGCACCGATATCGGTGTCGCGATCCGGAACTTCCGGACAATTCACCTTGCTCGGCTGTGAGCACCCGAAATTCCACACATCCGGATTCATCTGCTTCGACCAGCGCAGGCTGCCGGTTTCCAAATCAAACGCCAGCACCGCGTCCGAATACCGCGTGGACGGCTCCGAGTAATTGTTGCCGGTTCCCACATACACGACCTTGCGCTTCACATCAATGGTCGGTGATGACCAGATGGCCGCGCCCGAAGGCCCATACATATCCGTGCCCGCCGAATTCTTCTTTGTCACGGAAGGCGGATCCGGAATTGTGTACGTTTTCCAAATCTGTTTTCCGGTAGCAGCGTCGAGCGCCGCCAAACTCCCGCGGAACGTACAGCACGGATACTTCGGATTCGCCGCCAGCATTTCTTCGGAGCCAGATCGCACGCCTACATAAACGCGGCCCTGATAAACTTGCGGACCACCCGTAATGCCGGCCAATTTATGCTCGTCCACCTTGGTCTTCCACAACAGTTCGCCCGTTTGCGCATTCACCGCATACATATTGGTTTGGCCGTCGCCAAAATATGCGGCATATTTTCCCGTACCCAAGGACGCGACGTTCACTGGCGAGCGCACTTGGCTCGTTGCGCGAAATGTCCAATAAACGCAGCCTGTCTTGGCATCGATCGAGTACACGGTCCCGTTGTTGCTACCCACAAAAATCCGTCCACCCACCACCGTCGGCTGTCCGAACACCGTGCTGACCGATGGAAATCCGAACGCCCATTTCACTTTCAGCTTCGGAACATCTTCGGCACGAATTCCCGCTTCCGCGGTGGATTGCATGCGGCTGTTCACAAGATCCACACCCCATCCATCCCAACCCTTCACGTTGGCAATCGGCGCCGCATTGGCCGGACAGGCATTCGTCTGCGCTACGTCGCCGGAAGTCGCGGGCGGAGGTGAAAGAAAATCCGCGACCGCTTGCTTCTCGGCCGCGCTCAGCGCCGATCCCTGCGCTTTCATTGATCCCGTTTCGAGCGCCGTTACGATCGCGCCATTTGGAACCCACTTCAGGGCATCCAGCGTCGGCGTCCGATTCGCCGCATCCGGCTTATGGCAAAGCGCGCAATGTTGTTCGAACAGCGTCTTTCCATCTGGAGCCGCAGCGAACGCCCCGAACCAGCCAATTGAGAACAGGCCTATGAAACGAAACATGTGGGCATTATAGTTCGTGGCATCATGATAGTCACTAATGACACGCCGCGATATCTTCAAAAATGCCGCGATCGCCTCCGCGCTCTTCGGAATCCCCGCGCAAAAACTAGCCAGAGCCGCCACTCCGCTGCCCGATGGATCACTCTTCAACCGCGCTCCCGAAGCCTATTGGAAGAAACTCCGCGACGAGCAGTTCCTGCTGCCGGAATGGCGCGTGTTCCTGCAGAATGGCAGCCTCGGCATCGCGCCGCGTCCGGTGCTCGATGCCGTAGTCGACTACCTCACCCGCTCGGCCGCCCTCCAGCTGGAAGAATATCCGCGCTGGGGTTACGAGACGCTCGACCAGCATCGTACCGAAATGGCCGATTATCTCGGCTGCAAAAAGGACGAGCTCGCATTCACCCACAACGCCACGGAAGCGCTCAGCATCATCGCCAACGGCATCGATCTCAAAGCCGGCGACGAAGTAGTAATGACGGATCAGGAGCATCCTAGCGGCAGATCCGGCTGGCTGGAGAAACAAGCTCGCTATGGCATCACCGTCCGCGAAGTGAAAATCCCCTTGCCGCCCAAGAATCCGGAACAACTCACCGACGTGATGATTTCCGCCATCGGACCGCGCACCAAAGTCCTCTTCTTCAGCGGCATCACCACCGCAACCGGCCTGATATTTCCCATCCGCCAAATCTGCGATGCCGCGCGCGCGAAGGGCGTGATCACGGTTGTGGACGGCGCGCACATGCAGGGCCAGGTCCCGATCAACCTCTCGCAACTTGGCTGCGATTATTACGCGGGCAGCCCGCACAAGTGGTTGTTCGCGCCCGCGGGCTCCGGCATCCTTTATATCCGCGAAGAAAATCTCGACAAACTCTGGCCGCTGGTCGTCACCGCCGGATGGGACGACAAAAAACTGAAAGCCGCCCGCTTCATGATGATGGGCACCAACAATCGCGCGATCTTCGAAGGCATGCTGGCCGGCCTCCGCTTCCACAAACAGATCGGATCCGAGCGCGTGTATGCCCGCATGCATCAGCTAGCCCGCATGGCGCGCGAAAAAGCCGCTGCAACTCCGTATATGGAACTTCTGACGCCGGACGATGACCGCATGTACGGATCGCTTGTGACGTTCCAGATGAAAGGCAAGACCGACGAGCAGCTCAAGCCGGTCGCCGATATTTTCAAGAAGAACAAAGTCTGGGCGCTGTGGGGCCAGCGCGTACGCCTTTCGCTCCATATCCACACCCGCCCATCGGACGTGAACGAATTCTTCGACACGGCGCACAAAGTGCTGGGGTAATTGATCTCAAGTGATGCGTAAATTGATGCTAAACTGTATCAGTGAAGCGCCACCGTATTAATCCGACACGTCGCACCACTCTGACTCTGCCGTCCGAATCCTTGACACAGGCAGCCAGTATTGCCCGCGCAAGAAAAGTCAATCTAAGCACCGTGATCTCGGAAGCGCTCGCGAACGGATTGCAGTCCTACGCAGCAACTCAGCGCAGCGAGGAAATACTCAGCGCGTACAAAACCGCCTTCTCGGGGTTCTCCGAAGAGGAATTGTTACTGCTCGATGGCGTGGTGCTCGAACCGCCGGCCAAGCGCCGTAGATGATCGCTCCGGCATCTGGTCCTTTTCTTTTCGATACAAGTGCCGAGAGTTGGCTCGGCCGAACTCAAGATGCAATCCTACAGAACTGGTTTCAGGAATACTTGTCGATTCATCCTGTGCACGTAGCGTCAATCACGGTTATGGAGCGAATTCGGGGATACGCCTTAATCGCATCCCACTCTCACCAACCAAAGCGCGATGCTGTGGAGCGGGCACGCACTGCGTACTTGAGCCGTCTCGGACACGTCTGGCCAGTGGATGCAGCAGTTGCCGTCGTGGCGGCTGAAATTATGGCCTTGTTGCCCCTTCCTCCCACACCTCCGCGCCAGCGCCACAAGCAGATAGAGTCTCGGCAAGAAAGGCTGGCTCGCTGGCGTTTCGATTGTATGATTGCAGCGACGGCACTGGTCGCCGCAATGCCGCTAATCCACAACAATGCAGCGGACTTCGAATTCATCCGGAGCGCGATTGAACGGACACCTGAAAGATTTCCCAGGCTGGGCCCGCTTCAGCTACTCCGTTGTCAGTCCCTGATCAACTGAAATCCTTCTCAAACTCCTGCGTCAACGCCGGACTCTTACGCTTCTCCAAAATCTCCTGAACCCGTCCGCGCACCGCATCATCTCGACCGTACAACGCCAGCGCCGCCAAGGCCCCCAGCGCGGATTTCTCACCATCCTCCTCGAGGCGAACCAATAGAAATTCCACCGCCTCATCCAGCCGCAGCATCGCCATCGCCAAGAGCAATGTTCTGCGTAGCGTCGCCTGCGACGTCGCGTGCCACGATTCCCGCAGCACCGGAAACGCCGCCGCCAACCGCGACTCGCCCAAAGCCAGCGCCGCCCGTTCGGCGATCTCTTCCAGGCCCGATCCCAAGAATCCCGCCACAAATTCCAGCGATTCCGCCGGAGCCAGCCGCAGCAATCCAGCGAAACATTCCGCCATCACTTCGTCATCCTTATCGCCGATCAGCGCCTTGTACCGCAGCAGCAGGACTCCCGCCACCTGTCCGCTCTCCGAGATCGCGCGCACCGCTCCCGCCCGTGCCGGAACTTCCGGATCCGCCAGCAGCGTCACGCAATGCAGCAGCGCGTCCGGATGCGTCATCCGCACCAGCCCTTGCGCGCACAATCCACGCAGCGCCGACGCCGTGTCCACCTTCGGACCGAAGCTCGCTTCCATCTGCACATGGCGAACGCCGGCCAAGTAAGCTGCCGCCGCCGGATGATCCATCGCTGCCAGAGTTTTTGCGATGATCGTCAGCGCCTTGCATCCCGGATCGCGCTCGGCCGGATTCTTCATCCATTCCAGAAACGCGCTCGCGAGATTTTGCGCCAAACCCACCGCCTCCAACCGGCCGATGGTGTCGGCCGCGGCCGCCGCCACATGATTACTCTTATGCAGCAGAAACGGCGCAAGATCGCGTCCGAGATCGAACTTTTCCGGAGCGTCCCGGATATCCCGGATCGCCCGCAGCGCGTCTTCTGTCGTGGGACGTTTCAACCCGCAATTCTATCGCGCCCTCGCAATGGATCTAATGCGCGGACACCCAAATCACGATTGGTTCACGCGCTGGAATTCCGTCAACCGTTGGTGACACCTCGACGGGGCCAGTGCTGGATGCCCGAATCTTCACCTTTGCCACTCCCGTATTCGATCCGGGTAAAGTTGTTGTGGCGAGAATGCCCACGCCTTCCGCTGCCGGCGTAATTCTGATCGCCGGACTAGCACTGATCGCCCCCGTCTTTTGCGGAGGCTGCGTTTGTCCTGCGCCATTCAAAAAAATCGTTACTTCAGAACCGAGCCGTGCTCCATTCGCGCACGAATTCAGCGTTCCATCTTGGTTCAGCGCCAGCGCATGCTGGTTGCGGCTGAAGGCGTCGCCGCAGTAAAAGTTGCCCGGCACTGGCGAAAGCGTCGCGTCTTCCGACAAAAACACGGCGGGCTGTCGCGGCGCGACGCCAACGGTCCTCCCATCCAAAAAGCCAGAACCAGACACTTCCACTTCAATCGCCTTCTGTCCCGCCACCTCGTACGGAACCTGCACGTTGATCTGTTCGCTGGACGCATAAAGTACCGGCGCGTCGATGCCGTGGAATTTCACGCTGGCGCCCGCTGGAATCTGTGAGCCAAAGATGCTGACAATTTCTCCCGGAGCAATCGTCGTGATCTGCACGTTATCCGCGGGATCGGTCATGCACGCCAGCCGGCTCGACGCGTAAAGATCAATCGCCGCGATCGCCCCGTTCGCGCCTGCCGCAATCGCGCTACCGTCCGATTTTGCCGCCACCGCCCATGCACCGGACGAAGTGGCATCCGTATCGGCGGCGCAGGACGAATAGGTGCACGCCGGCGCGCCGTAAATCAGTTTCACTTGCCGGACGCTCCGGGCATCCGGACTTAACCGCGCAACGAAACCCAAACCCTGGTTCACAACCGGCCGGCAACCATTCGGTACGGACGCGGCCAGACTCGGCAAGTCGTTTGAATTCGCCTGACCGGTGATGTAGATGTAGCCGCTCGGGCCAATCGCCATCCCCGAGATCGCGTCTTGCACGGTCCCGCCAAAAAAGGTCGACCAAATCAGCGCGGTCCCGGTGGCATTGATCTTGGTAACGTAACCTGTCGAGGGCGGCGGACCAAACCCGCCTCTATCGGCCGTTAACATCGGCGGCGGCGCCGCATTGGCAAGGTACACCGTCTGCAACGTTCCGGGCGTCACCGGATAGTCCGCGGAATTCGTGGTGCCCGCCAGAATCGCGTTGCCGAAAGCATCGACCGCGATGCCCGCAGGCGTTGCGCCAAACGAACCGCTGACGAAAGTGGCGTAACGCAAATTCGTCGCTGTGGGGTCGATCTTCTCGACGAATTGATAATTACAGCTGATGAATACGATGCCACCTCCGTAGCACACCCTCGCCTGCGCACTGCTTTGAAATGCACCCTCGGTACTTGGTAGCGGGACGTTCTGTCCAATTAAAGCTGTGGCGGCGCCCGCAGTGAAGATATCGCCCTTTGCATCCAGCGACATTACCGTTCCGCCGTATTCAAGCGTTGCCAGTAAAATTTTGCCCAGACCGGCATCGAATTTCGCGAGGTAGAACCCGTTTCCAATGCCAGTGCGCCCGAGCGTCGCTGGGAATCCCTCTCCAACTGATGTTCCGGTGAGTAACAGCTCGCCCGCCGACGTGATCGCGATCGCTCCGGCCTGAGTCCGTGCACCGCCGCCGAAGTAAGTTGCGGATTGTACCTGTCCGCTCGGAGAGAGCTTGGCGACGAATGCTTGCGCCGGGCCGTTCGAAGTCCCCAACGTCGGCTGCGATGCGTTAGCCGTTACCGGAAAATCCTTGGACGACGTGATGCCTGCGACATAAATCGATCCGTCCGCCGCGAGCGCGATCGCCGTCACGCTCTCATACGCCGAACCTGCCAATACGGTTTTGTAAACCTGCGACCCATCCGCTCGTAGCTTCGCTACGAAGGCATCGCTAACCCTGACATCTCCCTTGCTTGGGATCAGAGATCCAGCAATATAGATGTTTCCGCCGTTGTCGGCTTGAGTGGCCGTGATAACGGTCCCGTCAGGCTGGCGCGGGAATAGCCGTAATTCTTCCGCTACAGCCGGAATGATTATCAACGTAAGGAGTGGACAAGCCACTGTCGCTAATCGCCAGACCGATAGAAAAGCTATTAAATACTCAGGCACAATAGATATTTTCAGAAGTATTATCGCATGTCGGCAGTGGGTCAATTTGAAAAAGCCCCCTCTCGCTAATTGGTCTCCGGGAACCAATCATTCAGATATTTGCCGATTTGCGTGGCGTTTCACCCGCAGTTCGGTAGTGTATCAGTTTGAATTTTCATGACCGGCCGCGCTATCGTCGTGAAGTCGTGATCTCTTTTCCTGCTTGGACGGCTAGGCACGCTATAATTATGTCCTGAAGTGGAGTTTTAGTGTGAAAGCACCGATTGCACTTCTTTCGTTCCTCACTGCCATTGTACTAGCGCACATGTCTGCGTTGGGTCAGCCGATCCAAATCGTCGCGGTGACAAACAGCGCCGATTTTCAGCTTGGATTACCTCAAAAGGGAAGTCTTGCCTCGATTTTTTGTACCGGATTGCGAGGCCCTTTAGGAACTGTTGCCGCTCCATCTCAATACCCGCTGCCCAAGCAACTCATCGTCGCAGGTTCGGCTGTAACGGTTTGGATCAACTTTACCCAAACACCGATCTTGGCAATCGCGTTCGAGGATGGGTATCAGCAGGTCAATGTCCAAGTTCCCTGGGAAGCCCCTCAGAATCCCCTGTTTGTCCAAGTTTTCCAAGACTCCAATAGTGCTGACCTAGAGGACCCTAACCCGTGGGTTGACTTTCTGGCCGCCAATCCCTCTGCATTCAAATGGAGCGTATTTTTTGTTGATCAGGGGTATGCGGTAGTTCAGCACGCATCGGATTATTCTGCCGTAACCAAACAGAACCCGGCCCATATGGGAGAGTTTCTGGTTGCTTACGGACTCAATTTGGGACCCGTCGATAACCCTCCGGCCAGCGGAGACCCCTCGCCACTCAACCCGCTATCTCATGACCAGGTTCCTGGTGGCGCTTGCACGATGTCTGACGGTGTAGAGATCGGAGGCGTCTCGGTTATACCTACCTACGTAGGGCTTGCGCCCGGTATTGCCGGCGTATATCAGGTGAACTTTCAGGTTCCGGCTGGCATTCCTTCCGGCGATCAGCAATTGAAATTCCTTCGCGGCTTTAGGATCAGTCCCGAAGGCCAGTGCGTTCTTAGCGGAACGGGCGATGTTGGGATTGGGCCATACGTTAGCCGTCCTGCACTGATACCGGTCGAGTGACGCACGGTTCACGCGAATTAAGCTCTAGAGATTGGTGCAGTCTTGATTGGTACGGGTATGGATCTTTGCAGTGCCGTTTTTCAAACTCACACTGCCGCAATTCTGCGCTAATGTATATCCCACTAATATCGCAAGCGAAATCAATCACTTACAATAGGAATCGTGGGCCCCGCCCCCCGAAACTTGCGCCTGCACATCCTGCATCCGGTTCGCGTCAAACGTTATGTGACGCGATTCCCGCTATGGGTGTCCCTTGCCGTGCTGCCTCTGCAGGCCGCCAGCCCGGACCTCACCGTCATCCTCAAAGGCGTCGAGCAGCGCTATAACCATGCCAAAACCCTGCAAGTCCAATACAACGAGACATATACGGTCCAGGGCCAGGCGCGCAAGAGCGAAACCGGAACCCTCACGCTCCGCAAGCCCGGCCGCATGCGCTGGGATTACACCGCCCCCGCCGGCAAGCTGTTCCTGTCCGACGGCAAAGACGTCTATCTTTATACTCCGGAATCGCACCGAGTCGAAAAAGAACCGCTCAAAGCCAGCGAGGACATGCGCGCCCCGATGGCGTTCTTGCTCGGCAAGCTGGATTTCTCGAAGGAATTTCGCAACTTCGAGCTGAAGCCCGAAGGCACGGGCTTCGTCGTCACCGCGCGCGCCAAAAGCGACAAGCTGCCGTACGAAAAAGTAGAGATGCTGGTCACGCCGGATTACGAAATCCGCCGGCTCGTGGTAAATGGGCAGGACGGCTCCATTCTGACCTTCCTGTTCGATCAGGAAAAACTCAACCCAGCGGTGAACGATGCGCAGTTCAAATTTCAACTGCCCGCCGGCGCGCAGTTGGTGACAGCGGAGATGAACCAGTAATGGCCGAGTGGGTGCTCAAATACTCGGATACGCGTGGCGAGGTCCACTCGCAAGTGGCCGAAGCCCCGACCGAAAAGGAACTGCGCGACCGCTACTCGCAGCAGGGCTTCCTGATTTATTCCATCAAGCCGCGCAACGAAATCGCGGGATTGTCCATGGGCGGCGGCCGCAAGAAGAAGATCAACCTGGAGAAGTTCCTGATCTTCAATCAGCAGTTCGTCACCTTGGTGCGCGCGGGTTTGCCAATCCTGAAAGCGCTGGATCTGCTTTCGGATCGTTTGACCGACGTGAAACTCGCGCCGCACATCAAGGCCGTCCGCGAAGAGGTGCGCAATGGATCGCTGCTTTCGGACGCCTTCGCCAGGCAAGGCGTCTTTCCGCCGATTTACGTGACATCCGTGCTGGCCGGCGAAAAAAGCGGCGCGCTGGGCGAAGTGCTCGATCGCTTCATTACTTATCAGAAGCTCGCGCTCGCGGTGCGCAAGAAGTTGATCTTGTCGCTGGTGTATCCCTGCATCCTGATCGTGCTGGTGGTTTGCCTGATGATATTCCTGATCACCTTCGTAGTGCCGAAGTTTGCGGAACTCTACAGCAGCATGTCGGCAAAACTTCCGGCCGCCACCGAAATCCTGATCGCCGTTGGAACCACGGCGCGCAACTACATACTGTTTGGATTCGGAGCCGTGGTAATCGCCGCGGTGGCCTTCCGCTTTTGGGCGAAAACCGAAAAAGGCGAAGAGCGCATGGATCGCTGGAAGCTGCGCACGCCGGTGCTCGGCGAGATCTGGATCAAATACCAAGTGGCGCAGTTTTCGCGAGTGCTGGGAACGTTGCTGGTCGGCGGCATTCCACTCATGCAGGCGCTCGACACCGCGTCGAGCTCGCTCGGCACCCGGCTTCTCAAGAAGACGTTAGGCGAGGCGGGCAAAATGGTGAAGGAAGGGCAAGCTTTGTCCAGTGCCCTGGTCAAGACCAAGATTTTTCCGGGCCTCGCCATCGACATGATCGAAGTCGGCGAATCCACTGGAGCTCTCCCGCAGATGCTGCAAAGTGTCGCGGAATTCTATGAGGACGACGTGAACACCCGGATGACCGCGTCGCTCTCGCTGATCGAACCGGCCATCATGATTTTCATGGGCGGATTCGTCACATTCGTGCTGGTTGCGTTGTATTTACCAATCTTCTCGCTCGCGGATACGTTGAGATGAGGATTTACCATGGCGACTAACGACCGCAGCAAACTCGTCACCCCCACCGAAGAAATCGCCCAGGCCAAGGCCGTCGCCTCCCGCTATCGCTGCGAATTCGTCGATCTGCGAGAAGTCCGGATCGATCACGACCTGTTCCACTCCGTCCCCGTCGACCTGATGTTCCGCTACAACTTCGTGCCGATTCATTCGGTCAACGGGCATCTCGACATCGCGCTGGCCGATCCGCGCAATCTCAACCTGATCGACGAGCTTTCGGTGCTGCTGCAGAAGAAGCTCAAGGTCAAAGTCGCGACGCTTTCGCAGATTTCCGACCTGCTCAAGAAAACCGAGCAGTCGCAGCGCGTGCTCGAAGAAGTTACCGAGGGTTTCACGCTCGACGTGATGTCGGGCGACGAAGAGAATCAGGACGAAACTCTCTCCATCGACAAGCTCACCGCCGATAGCGCTATCGCGCCGGTGATCAAACTGGTCGACACCACCATCTTTAACGCGCTTGAGCGGCGAGCGAGCGACATCCATATCGAGACGCGCGATCAGGAAGTCGCCATCAAGTACCGCATCGACGGCGTGCTGCATTACGCCATGCCGCCCATCTCAAAAGACTGGCATTCCACCATCATTTCGCGCGTGAAAGTCATGAGCGAACTCGATATCGCCGAGCGCCGCATCCCGCAGGACGGCCGTTTCCGCGTTCGCTACAAAACGCGCCTGATCGACTTCCGCGTTTCCATCATGCCGACGATTCATGGCGAAGACGCCGTGCTGCGCGTGCTGGATAAAGAATCGATGAGCGAGAAGTTCGCCAAGCTTTCGCTCGACGTCGTCGGGTTTTCGGAAAACGACCTGGTGAAATTCCGCCGCTACATCAAGGAGCCGTACGGCATGGTGCTGGTCACCGGTCCCACCGGCTCCGGCAAAACCACCACTCTTTATGCAGGTGTCAGCGAAATCA
>DATGIH010000156.1:0-26458 GCA_035295865.1 Bryobacteraceae bacterium | reverse complement strand
GCCGACTAGTTTCCGTGGACATGATGCCGCTATTCTACCCGAGTCCCGAGTCCCCAGCCCCAAGTCCCCAGCCCCGAGTCCCTAGCCCCCAAACAGCGTAAGCTTCCCCGACCCAAAATTCGCGAGATTCGGAAACACCGTCGCAAGCGCTGCGTCCGCCACACCGAACCACGAACACAGCGTCGCGCCGTACTGATCGATTGACGTCGTCGGAATCCACCGCCCGCGTACATCCGCATCGTCCGGACCACCCAGCTCAAACGTCGGGAACTTGCCGTAAATCTGCCCGCCCTGCACCGCTCCGCCCAACACCAGATGATGGCTGCCCCACGCGTGATCGCTGCCGTCTTCCGTGGTCGGCTGGAACGTCCGGCTGAAATCGGATTCCGTAAACGTGGTCACGCTCTGCGCCACTCCCAACTCCTGCGTCGCCGCGTAAAAAGCCGCCAGCGCGGGGCTCAACTGCGGATACAGATTGTTGTGCGTGTCCAGTTCATTGGCGTGCGTATCGAATCCGCCCAGCGAGCAGAAGAAAATCTGCCTCCGCATCCCAAGATAATTCTGCACCTGGATAATCTGCGCCACTTGCTGAAGCTGCGCGCCAATTTCCGTCGTTGGAAACTGCGTCTTGAGCGGCGTGGTTTTCCGAAGCGCGGCTTCCAATGTCTTCGCATCGCTGATGCCGTTCGCGAGCGTGTTGTTCGCCGCTTGCACCAGCGATACTCCGGTGTCCGTCGTCAACAAGCTGTTCACAGCGCTCTGTTGCGTTTTCGAACCTACCAAGCCCAGCGCTTTTCCCGGTGCGATCGCCGCCGGCTGCGTCTGTACGCCCGCGCCTTCCAGGGAATTTCCCGCCATTGAAAGGAACACCGGAAATTTCCCTGTGTTGATTCCCTGCTGGGCGATGTAATCCGCGGCGCGTCCCGCCCAACCTGTGGGACTGTGCCCCTGCGCCAGCGCCGTCTGCCACTGCAACTGCTGATCGGAATGCGAAAACAGGTTCAGCGGAATCGGCAACTGCTGGCTCTGATACTGTGCGCGCGTCAACGGCTGTACCAGTGATCCGACATTCGCCACCACCGCCAGCTCTTTCGATGCGAATAGGCTCGCCACTTCCGCCAGCTTTGCGTGAAATGCGTAAGGCGCCCCCGCAACGCTCGTCACCGGCGCAGTCAGATCGCTGCCCGACAATCCCAAACTCCCGCGAATCGATGTGTACGCCTTGTAGTTCACATCGTCCATCGGGATCACGGTGTTGTTCGAATCGTTGCCGCCAAACAGGAACACACACACCAGCGCCCGATAATCGCCGCCGCTCTGAGCCAACCCCGGCAACAGCCCAAACGGCCGCAGCGCGAGCGACCCAACTGTAGCCGCCCCAACCCGTATAAACCCTCTTCGCGAGACCATGTTCAATTCCTTTACCTATCCACCCAACCTAATCTTCACTTGTCTTGTGGGGCAGCCATTCCTGGCTGCAGCCGGCTTTTAGCCGGCGCGCATCGCTACCGAATAATCTGATACTCCCCCGACGTCAACGCCACATACAGCCCAGCCCGCGCCATAGCCAGCGGATCCCCCGTGCTATTCTGCGCAGCCAGATTGACCGCATCAGTCACAGCAGTCTCCAAATCGCTAGACATCGACCCATGAAAAAACACTTCCGCAATGTAATTCACCAGCCACGTCGTACCCGCCGCCGTCCGCTCGAACGGCGACAAATCCACCACAGTCGACTTATCCAGCTTCGCGTAGAGCAGCGCATTCACCAGATTCGCCCGCGTCGTCGCCGTCGCCGTCGTATAAATCTGAAACTCCGGACCCAGCAGCCCGCCCGCAATTCGATACTGCGGCGAAAAATAGCTGAACACGCTCGGCGCATGGAAAAGGCTCTCACCCATCAGCGAAGCATCCGCGTAAATCGCGCTCTTCGGACCCAGCTTCGCATTCAACCCCCGCAGGAGATTCATCATGAACAGGATCGGCTCCCGCATATGCCCGAACGCCGGACTCACCTCCGCATTCGGATCGTCCCCCGCCCGCGCCTCGGGATCCATCAGGATCGCCGTAATCACCGCCTTCAAATTCCCGCGCACTCCCGTCCCGTCGTCCGTGAACACACTCGAAACTCGTTCAACATACTGCGGACTCGGATTGCTCGTCACCAGATGCTCGATCAACTGCTGGCACACAAACGGAGCCATCGTCGGCTGCGCCATCAAGGCATCGAGAACGGATTCCAAATCCTGCTCCGCCGTCTGCCCGGCCGGAATCGTGATGTTCGCGAAAATCGTCTTCGCCGAAGTATCATGCTCGGATTCCACCGCGAACATCTGCCCGAAATAGTAAGGCGGATTCGTCTTCCGCACCCTCGCCCCCGGCGCCGTCGGATAGGTCCATCCAGTAAGCGCCTTCGCCATGTTCGTAACCACCGTCTGATCGTAGGTCGGCGTGGGCGTGGGCATTGCCGTCGCGCTTCCATCCGGATTCAACTGTGTCAGCCCGAGCGTGAACAACTGCATCAGCTCACGCGCGTAATTCTCATTCGCCGCCGTGTTCTTCGCCGGATCCGCCTTAACGTTATTCGCCATGTCGAGAAACCGCCCCATGGCCGGACTCAGCGTGACGTTCCGGATAATGTCGCGATAATTCCCGAATGCCCCATCCCGAAAGATCCGCCAATAAGGCGGAAACGCATAGGCATAATTCACGCCCGACGATTCCGCCACTACCCAAATCTGGCTCAGCGCAAACGCCACCCGCTGACGAAGCTGATCCGGCTGCATCACGGCATTCTCGAAAAATGCCTGCTCCACCGGGGCCAGCAGTCGATTCGGCTTCCCATCCGCGCCCAGAATCGGCTGATCCGGCAAATCAGAAGTATTCAGCGCAAACTGCCCCGCGATCCAATCCGGAATCCCCACCGCCTGCACCTGAGCAATCGAAGCCGGAGTCGGCCCCCAAGTGGCCTGATCAAGCAGCCGCGCCGCCGCCCGCACCGTTGTCACCTGCGCAAAAGCCTGCAATGCGCTAAGAACAAAAATCAAAACCCGTAAAAGTGCCACGCTTTTAAGAACACAAGCACCAGTCGAAAGTTCCGCTTATCCCCCGTGGGGCGGACCCCCAGGTCCGCAGCCGACGCCCCCGTCGGCTTGGTCCAGACAAACAGTAACCAAATTCGAAAAATCCTACCCCACTTCCTCCCAATCATTTAGACCACCCGCCTCCCGCCGCCTGCCCCGACCCCGGGTATACTCACCCATGAAATGAACCGCGCCCCACACACCACCCCAAAACCATGACGCATCTCGATTTTCCATGCCAAAAATAGCCCCAACGCGGCCCACAATAAAAACAAATAAAAGCACTTAGCCCAATGCCACCTCCCAACACAAAAATCGCAAGATGCGCCGGAACCCCACCCCGAGCCCCCAGCCCCAAGCCCCCAGCCCCGCGCGCGCTTGACCGCAGACGCAAACCCCTTTACAATCAATAAGTAGGGCACCCTTAGAGATATGACCGGCCGCGAACAGGACATCCTGCATTCGATCGTCGAATCCTACATCCAGGACGGCGAACCTGTAGCCTCGCGTACCATCTCCAAGCGCCTGCGTGACGACCTGAGTCCCGCCACCATTCGTAACGTGATGGCCGACCTCTGCGACGAAGGCTACCTCGCCCAGCCGCATACCTCCGCCGGCCGCGTTCCAACCGAAAAAGCCTTCCGCAGCTACGTACAGTCGCTCGCCCCCGGACGCCTGCTCCTGGCCGAGCTCCAGCGCCTGCGTAACGAGTTGTCACAAGTGAACACCATGGAGGCCCGCGTCGAGCGCTCCTCCCACATGCTCACCGAAATGACGCGCAGCATCGGGATCACCGCAGCCATCCCAACCTCCAGCCAGACACTGGATCAAATCGAACTCATCGCGCTCGCCGACCGCCGCGTTCTCATGATTGTCGTCACCCGCGATCAAGTGGTCCACAACCGCGTCGTGCCGTTCCTCGAGCCCATCTCACAGGACGAACTCGGCTCCATTCGCAATTACATCAACCGGAACTTCGCCGGATGGACGCTGGTCGACATCCACTCGGAATTAAAGCGCCGCCTCGAACAGCAAAGCGCCGCCTATGATGCGTTGCTAAAGAAGCTCACGCTGCTTTATGCGAAGGGTCTTCTCGATATCGAACTCGCACCCGAGATCCATATGGAAGGCGCCAGCAATCTGGTGGGCTTGGATCTGCATCTCACGCGCGAAAAGCTCCGCGATCTCTTTCAAACGCTCGAAGAAAAGAAACGAATTCTGCAGTTGCTTGACCGGTTTCTGGAACAGCCCGATGGCGAGTTGGCCGTCCAAGTCGGATTGGCCGACGCGCACCCCAGCATGGGCCAGTTGTCTCTGATCGGCGTCTCCATCCCGCTAGCCGGCGGCGTCTTCGCCAAAATCGCTGTGCTCGGCCCCATGCGCATGAATTACGGCAAAGCCATCTCAGCCGTCCACCACGTCGGCCAAGCTTTCAAAGGATTAATGTAGCGCACGCACTCGTGCGTGCCGCGTTCACACTCGTGTGAACGCATTTTAAGAAGATAAACTGAAACTATGAACCCGAAAGACCCGCCCGTCGACTCCAACGAAAAATCCGAGTCAACCGGCGTAGTAGATCCGCCATCTTCCGCCCTCATCGCCGAGCGCGACGCCCTGCTCGCGGAAAAAGCCGATCTCACCGATCGCCTCCTCCGCCGCCAGGCCGAGTTCGACAACTTCCGCCGCCGTGCCGAGCGCGAACGCGCCGACGTGCTGGAATACGCCAACACCGAAACCGTCCGGTCAATACTGCCGATCCTGGACGATTTCGAGCGCGCGCTTAAGGTGGAATGCACCGGCAAAGAGTACGCCCGAGGCATGGAGCTGATTTACCAGCGGCTCTCCGACGCACTAAAGAAGTTAGGCGTGGAGCCGATCAGTACGAAGGGATCGAAATTCGATCCGCATATTCATCACGCCGTCGAGATGTCTGAGACCGACGATGTCGAAGACCACACCATCCTCGAGGAGTACCAACGCGGGTATAATTTCCGTGGGAAGCTTCTTCGGCCGGCCATGGTGAAAGTAGCTGTTACTAAAAAATGAACGCCACCAAGCGCGATTATTACGAAGTCCTCGGCGTCGGCCGCGATTGCGACACGCCCACGCTCAAAAGCGCCTATAAGAAGATGGCGATGAAGTATCATCCGGATCGCAATCCCAACGATCATTCGGCCGAGGAGAATTTCAAGGAAGCGGCCGAAGCGTATAGCGTCCTGAGCGATCCGCAAAAACGCGCCGCCTATGATCGCTACGGACATCGCGGTTTACAGGGCATGGGTGCGAGCCAGGGTTTCGATCCGAACGCCTTCACCGACTTCAGCGATATCCTGGGCGACCTGTTCGGCATGGGCGATCTGTTCGGAGGCGGTCAGCGCCGCTCTCGTTCGCAAGCCCAGCGCGGCGAAGATCTCCGCTACGACATCGAACTCAATCTCGAAGATGTCATGAAGGGGATGAGCGTGGACATTCAGGTGCCGCGCCTCGATCTCTGCACCCGCTGCCAGGGAACCGGCGCTGAAAAGAACGACGGTATCGTGACTTGCCCCATGTGCCACGGCCGCGGCGAAGTCATTTATCAGCAAAGTTTCCTGCAGATTCGCCGCACCTGCAATCAATGCGGCGGACGCGGCCAGATCATCCGCCGCCCGTGCACCCAATGCCGAGGCGAACGCTACGTCAAGAACGAGCGGAAGTTGAAGGTGAATATCCCGCCCGGCGTCGACACCGGAACCCGGCTTCGTCTACAAAACGAAGGACAGCCCGGCCTGAACGCGGGACCCCCCGGCGATCTCTATGTCGTAATCAAGTTAAAAGAGCATCCGATCTTTGAGCGCCAGGGCGACGAACTGCACTGCACAATTCCCGTCAACGTCGCGCAAGCAGCTCTCGGAACCCAAGTGGATCTGCTCACCTTCGATGGTCTCGAAACCGTCAAAATCCCCGAAGGCACGCAAAGCGGGGCTCAGGTCCGCTTGCGCAATCTCGGGGTCCCCAAGCTGCAAGGCTCCGGCCGCGGCGATCTTTTTGTCCACATCGATGTCCGCGTGCCCTCAAAGCTGACGCGCGAACAGCGCAAACTCTTCGAATCCCTGCGCGAGACTTTGCCAGCCGAAAACGAACCTCACGAAAAAGGCCTGATGGACAAAGTCAAAGACTATTTCATGTAGCGCACGCACTCGTGCGTGCCGCGTTCACACTCGTGTGAACGCCTTAAATTACTGACTCCAAGGCGGCGTGATCCCATTCATCCGCGCATAAGCGATCGCCTGTCCCAGGTGTTCGCCAATATGCACATCTAAGCTCACAAAAATCCCGCGACGCGTAGTCGCAGTTCCAAAAAGATCGGCCACCTGCGCCAACTGTCCCGGACGCGCTTCTTCGATCGCCTTCCGAACGGCGGCGAAACTCTCGGCTAGCATCGCGACGATCTTATCTTTCGTCAGCGTCTGCTTCTCCAGCTTGGTCTGCTCTTCAAAAGCCGCTTTCATATCGTCCGCCGACGGCGTGGATGTCGCCAGCTTCAATAACAATTGATTCGCGGAAACAATATGCACGAACACTTCGCCGAACGACCGTACGTCCTTCGCCGGACGCCAGGAATATTTCTCTTCCGGAATCACTTTGGCCAGCGCCAGCACTTTGTGCTCGGAATCCGAGAACGACGGCAGAATATCGGCGGCCGCCGGCACCGCCGGAACATCCGTCACGGCCAGCAACTCCACGTCGAAGATCAATTCAGCCTTAGGCGGAATCTTGTCGCGTCCAGCTTCTCCATACGCCAACTGATAAGGAATGAACAGACGCCGCTTGCCGCCCACTTTCATTCCTTCGAATCCGGCTTCCCATCCCGCGATCACCAGCCGCTTGCCCTGAACGAATTTCAGTGGCTCGTTGCGATCCACCGACGAATCGAACTTCGTCCCGTCGCGCAGCCAACCCGTGTAGTGCACGGTGTACTCTTTGCCCGGCGCCGCCGGAGCTCCCGTACCTTCCTTGATCTCGATGTAATGCATGCTGAAATCGTCCACCACCGGACCATTCACTTCAGGAACCGGCGGCGGCATCTTCGGATCGAATTGCGCGAAGGCAGGCAGCGTAAGAATCAAGACAGCAAGAATGCGTAACATGCCTTCGATTATTGCACTCAAGCCTTCTCTCCGCGCCGCAAATACGCGTCGTCTTTCTTCAACCAATCCTTCCGGATGGGCGAGAAGATGTCCAGATCCAACGTGTCTTCCAGCGCCACCGCCCGATGTGGCACGTTCGATGGAATGTGCAGCACTTCGCCTTTTGCCACCACCACTTCTTTGCCCTCCAGCTCAAACTTCAGCGCGCCTTCCAGAATGTAGGTGAGCTGCTCGCTTTCGTGGCTGTGCTCGGGCACCACCGCGTCTTTCTTCAGGAAAACCTGCGCCACCATGGCCTTCTCGCCGCTGATCACTTTTCGCGAGATCACCTCGCTCATCACTTCCGTCGGGACGCCGTCCCATGTGTAATGTTTCATCGCGGACCATTGTAACCGGCTCTACCAGTAGGGCGGACGCCCACGTCCGCGCGGGTCCCCTAGGACCCGCCTGTTCAACAGCCGACGGATCCTCCCCACAACCCTTGACAGCGTGTGTAACTATTAGAGTGAAAGCGCCGATAAGCTAACAATGACCGAGAAGTTCCGACTGTGGTTCGACGAGCCACTTCCGCATACGCAACCGACCGGGCCGCCGACTCTTGCCCAAAGGTTCGCCGTCCCGCACGACTTCCCGCCGGATCTCACTCTTCTGGAAGCCTTGGTCCGCGTAGCGGGCGCGCTGGCTCGAATCCTGCTGGGCTCCGCTCTCTTTGCTTTCTGGGGGCTGTTTGCCGCCCGCGTTTGGAACTCCATCACCAGTCTCTTCTGGCACGCCGTCGTGCTTTTGCCGCTGCTCGCCTTATTCGCTGTGCCGTTCGCCGGCCTAATGATCGGCGTCGCGTCGCTGGTACGGAAGCTCTCACCCCAGCGTCACTAATCCCACGATTCGCTCCAAAACGTAGTCAAACCGTAATACGTCCGTAATATTCATCAAGTAGCCTAGGGATTCGTTTTTTCACCGGGGAGCGTGAATGGAACTATTTGGAGAAACCCTATCTACGGGCAGCGCTATATTCTTGCTTCTGGCGCTCGGCCTGGCGCTGAGTTTTGAATTCGTCAACGGATTTCACGACACCGCGAACGCGGTGGCAACCGTTATTTATACACACAGCCTCAAACCGATGGTCGCGGTGGTTTGGTCCGGCTGCTGGAACCTCATCGGCGTTTTGACTTCGAGCGGCGCTGTCGCGTTTGGCGTGCTGGCGCTGCTTCCGGTGGAACTTGTCCTTAACGTAGGATCCGGCGCCGGATTCGCCATGGTCTTCGCTTTATTGACCGCCGCGATCATCTGGAATCTCGGTACCTGGTATCTTGGCCTGCCGGCGTCAAGCTCGCACGCCTTGATCGGTTCCATCATGGGCGTCGGATTGGCGAACTCGTTGCTAGCCAAAGGCCACGAATTCGGCGAAGGCGTCAACTGGGTGAAGGCGAAGGAAGTGGGCATTTCATTGCTCCTGTCTCCTCTGGTCGGCTTCGTGTGCGCGGCGCTGCTTTTGATCCTGATGAAATTTTTGATCCGGAATAAAGAGCTCTACATGGCGCCTGAAAAGAAAGCTCCGCCGCTGTGGATTCGCGGATTGCTGATCCTCACCTGCACCGGCGTCAGCTTCGGGCACGGTTCGAATGACGGTCAAAAAGGCATGGGCTTGATCATGCTCATCCTGATTGGCATTCTGCCCGCGACCTACGCCGTCGATCAACGCACCACCGAGGAATCCATCCGGGCGCTCGCCAACGATGCGCAAACGATTTCGTTCCAAATGGACCGTCACGCTATCGGCGTCGCCATGGCCGGGAAGCAAGCCGCATCCGACGATCTTTCGGCCTACCTTAAAACTTCGGGCAAATTAGAAGAGCGAACCTACGGCGCCATCGGTACCAAGTGCCGCGAGATCTCGGACACCTTGTCCGGCAAGAAGAGCTTGTCGGAACTCAGTAAGCCTGAACGGACCCTGTTGCGCAGCGATCTTTACCTGACCTCGGAAGCTCTGGGCAAAATTCTCAAAGCGCATAAGCTGGAAGATCCGGCCGAGCAAAAATCGGCAGCGGCATTGAAGAGCCACATGGATAAGCTGACCAAGTTCATTCCACCGTGGGTGAAGTTCGCCGTGGCGCTTGCGCTCGGTTTCGGCACTATGATTGGCTGGAAACGCATCGTGGTTACGGTCGGCGAAAAGATCGGCAAAACTCATTTGACTTATGCGCAGGGTGCGGCGGCGGAACTGGTCGCCGCCGCCACCATTCTCGCCGCCGATAAATTCGGACTGCCCGTGAGCACCACGCACGTGTTGTCGTCGGGCGTCGCCGGAACCATGGCGGCAAATCGATCCGGGCTGCAGATGGACACGCTGCGCAATCTGCTCCTGGCTTGGGTTCTGACGCTGCCCGTTACCGTGCTGCTTGGCGCTGGGCTTTTTGCGTTCGTGTTGAATATCCTGATCCGCCTCGGAATCAAGTAGCACTGGAGTTGTTATGCAAGCGACCGCTGTTGCCAAGGTTTCGATCGGCGACGAGGGAGTTCTCAATCGGGAACTTTCCGGAACGCTGGCCGGCGTTTGGATCGATCGCGATCTCGGCTGGCTGGATTTCAACGATCGAGTACTCGCCGAAGCGCTCGATTCACGAACGCCGCTGCTCGAGCGCGTGAAGTTTCTTGCGATCTTCACCTCCAACCTGGACGAGTTCTTCATGAAACGCGTCGCGATCCTGCGCAAGGGATCCGACCCCGATCGAGTTGCACTGCTCGGCGAAGTTCGCGCCCGGCTAATCGAAAGCCTCAATCGCCAGGCCGATTGTTTCCGGAACCAGCTTGTGCCGGAGTTGGCTGCTCATGGAATCCATCTTCGAAAATGGGATGAGCTATCGCCAACCGGCAAGGAGGAGCTGAGCCGCTACTTCGATTCTGAGATTTCGCCAGCTCTTACACCGCTCGTTTTCGATCCCATTCACGCATTTCCCTTCCTCGCGAATCTTTCTACTTCTCTGGCTTTCATTCTGGAAGATCCGCGCAAGGAAACCGTCTCGTATGCACGCGTAAAAGTTCCCGCGGTTCTGAAGCAATGGATTCCCGTCCAAGACGGTTTCGTTCCGCTGTATGAAGTGATTCGCGGCAATATCCAGAAGCTCTATGCCGGGATGAAACTTTCCGGAACTACCATGTTCCGCTTAACGCGCGACGCGGAAGTGGAAACGCACGAAGATGAATCGGACGAAGCGCTGCGCGAAATCGTGCAGGAGCAGGTCCGGCTTCGCCGTTACGAGCCTGTCATCCGCTTGGAATTCGGGGCGGGCGCCGATCCGTCGATCCGCCAGATGCTCATCGATCGCTTTCATCTTTCCGAGCGCGATGTCTACGATCTCTCCGGCGAACTGGATTACACGTCTTTATTTCAAATCGCGAGTCTGCCGTTTCCGGCATTGCGAGATCCAACCTGGAATCCGCTTCCCCCCGCCGCGTTCGAGGACGTGGCGGATATTTTCAGCGCGATTCGAGCGGCTGACGTGCTGGTTCATCATCCCTACGAAAGTTTTGAAGACAGTGTGGAACGCTTCATCGCGGATGCTGCCTCCGATCCGGAAACTGTCGCGGTAAAGATGACCGCGTACCGGATCGGCGACGACACCCCGTTCGTCAAGTCGCTGGTGAAAGCGGCGGAGGGCGGAAAACAGGTTGCGTGCGCCATTGAGATCAAGGCGCGCTTCGACGAGGAGCGAAATCTGCACTGGGCAGCGGAGTTGGAACGCGCGGGCGCGCATGTCACCTTCGGAGTGCAGGGTTTGAAGACGCATGCGAAACTCGCGCTGGTGGTTCGCAAAGAGGCGGGCGGGTTGCGCAGCTACGTTCACATCGGGACCGGGAACTATCATGTCCGCACAGCGCGTTTGTACGCCGATCTCGGGCTGTTCACCGCTAATCCCTTAGTCACGCGCGACGTCGTGGAGCTTTTTCACCATTTAACGGGACACTCCCAATCGCCGGTTTGCCCGACTCTTTTGGTTGCGCCAACAAGTATCCGGAATCGCCTGCTCGAACTCATCGCGCGAGAAGTTGCCAATAAACAAGCCGGACAGCCTGCGCGCATCGTCGCAAAGATGAATCAACTGGAAGATCCGGAATTGATCGAAGCGCTTTGCCACGCCTCGTCCGCCGGCGTGCCCATTGAACTGATCGTCCGTGGTTTCTGCTGCTTGAAGCCCGGAGTTCCCGGACGTACCGAAAACATCCGCGTTCGATCCATCATCGGAAGATTTCTGGAGCACTCGCGCATCTTTCATTTCGCGGCTGGCCACAGCGAACCGGTTCAAGGCGACTTTTATATCGGATCGGCCGACTGGATGTACCGCAATCTTTCGAAGCGCATCGAAGTCGTCACGCCAATTCTCGCGGCGGAAGGAAAAGAAAAGCTGTGGCGTGTGCTCGACATCATTCTGCGCGATCGCCGTCAGGCGTGGATATTGAATCCGGAGGGCAAATACACGCAACTGGAAAACGACGGCCGGGATGACGAAGCGGCGGCCCGAGGAACTCACCAAACACTCATGTCCCTCGCAGTCCGCAGCGCGGAAAGCTAACGCAAACAGGCTATTCTGTATCCTAAGTGCGCGCCCGGAGTCCGTTGCTCTTGCTTCTTTTCACGACCTGCCTGCGGGCGCAATTGCCTTTTTACACCGACGATCCCTCCGTGACAGAAAAGGGCAAGTGGCATTTCGAATTCTTCAACGAAATCGACGCGCTGCAATCGCCGCTCTATCCAAACCTGCGGCAAAACACGGCCAACTACAAAATCAATTACGGGCTGCCGCATAATCTGGAACTAGATCTGGATTCGCCTTACCTGGCCATCTACCGCGATCTCATCGCATCGCCCAGAACCTCCACTGGAATTGGCGATACGAATCTCGGCGTGAAATGGAACTTCCATAACGAATCGCCGAACTCGCGCATTCCGGCGCTGAGCGCGTCTTTTTACGTGGAATTTCCCACCGGAGATTCCAAGAACGACCTTGGTTCGGGACTTGCAGACTATTGGCTGAACATCATTTATCAAAAGCATCTCACCGAAAAAATCCGGGTCACGGCAAACACCGGCGTGCTTTTTGCCGGAAACACCAGCACGGGCGTGGTCGGCATCACCACGACGCGTGGCCGCGTCTACACGGGCGGGCTATCGCTACTGCGCGAATTCAATCCCAGGTGGACGCTGGGCGTGGAAGCGTATGGCGGCTACGCGCCGGACGCGGGAATCCCGCGTAGCCAATTGCAGTTCATGGGCGGCGGCGTGGTTCAGATCCGCAAAGGCTTTGGGTTCGTTTTCGGATTGCTGGGCGGCAAGTACATCGGCAGTCCGAGAATTGGCGGCCAGGTAGGATTCTCGGTAGACTTTCCAGATATCGTGCAGCATTGATAGAGCAATTGAATTCAAGTTTAATACGGGGTGCCCGATGGCTTGTGATCCGGAAGTTTTGAGAAATGTTCCTCTCTTCGCGTTGCTCGATGAGGACGAGCTGGCAGTTCTGGCCGCGCAGGTGGAAGTGAAGAAATTCGCCGCGCGGCAGCGCATTTATAAAATCGACGATCCGCCAGGACCTGCGTTTATTATGGTCTCCGGAAAGGTCCGGCTCACGACCATCGATGAGGATCATCAGGAGCTGGTGCTGGATGAACCTGAGCACGGCGCTTTCTTCGGATTCGCATCGATGATGGATGAAACAAAACATCAGACCTCCGCGATGGCGGAAGAAGAAACGGTCTGCGTGGAAGTCGATCGCAACGACATCGCTACGCTGATTCAGCGAAAGCCGCTCGCGGGCCTCGACATGATGACCGTGCTAAGCCGCCACTTCCACGCTTCGCAACGGCTGATCCGGATTCGGGCAATGCGCAACGCGAACGAAGTGATCGAAGAACAGGAGACGAGGGGAGAACGGATCGCGGACGGGGTCGCCCGATTCGGCGGATCGTGGGCGTTTATCATCACGTTTTCCGTCATCCTGATTGTTTACTCGAGCATCAACGTTTTCCTGGCTGCCAAGGCGTGGGATCCCTACCCGTTCATCCTGCTCAATCTGTTTCTCTCGATGCTCGCCGCGATTCAGGCGCCCGTGATTATGATGAGCCAGAACCGGCAGGACAAAAAAGATCGCGTGCGGAGCGAGCTGGATTTCGACGTGAACCGCCGCGCCGAATCCGAGATTCAGGGCTTAGCCGGCAAGCTGCATTTGCTGGATGACAAGATCGGCGATCTGGAAGACTTGGTGCGCGGCAGGCTGGAAGAGAATCGGGCCTCGGCGCACAATCCGCAGTGAGCCGGAGGCGCGGGCGTCTTTGGCTGGCATTTGTAATTGTGCTGTTGGCGCTCTATCCGGCCAAGCGATTGATCGTACACTTTGCGTGGAAGGGCATCACCGATCCGCGCGTCGAACGACTGTGGAGCGGCGGTGCTCCCGGAGCTTTGGGAACTACTGAGGCCGATCAACCCTCCATCGCTATTTTTCTACCCGTCGGCTGGCACTCCATGAAAACCGGAATGGTGATCTGCCCGGGTGGAGGATACAAAATGGTCATGTCCTCGTACGAAGGCGAAGACGTGGCGCGTTGGTTGAACTCCTTCGGCGTCGCAGCTTTCGTTCTCACTTACCGGGTCGCGCCGCGCTACCATCATCCGGCGCCGCTGATGGATGCGGCGCGCGCCATGCGCTACGTCCGATATCATGCGGCGCGATTTGGCGTGCTACCCGAGCGCGTCGGTATCCTTGGATTCTCAGCCGGCGGCCACCTCGCTTCCACGGTGATGACTCATTTCGATTCCGGTAATCCGGGCGCGGCGGACCCCGTGGATCGCGTTTCGAGCAGGCCGGATTTCGCCGTGCTCGGCTATCCGCTTATTTCGCTTGAGAGCCACTGGGCCCATGCGGGGTCCGTCGCCAACTTGCTGGGTCCGAATCCGGATGCGGCGCTGATCCGCGATTTGTCGAACGATTTGCAAGTGACCGAAAAAACTCCGCCGGCTTTTATCTTTCACACCACCGATGATATTCAGGTGCCGGCTCAGAACAGCATTCTGTTTTATTCGGCGCTGCGCAGCCACGGCGTCGACGCCGAGTTGCATATTTTCGAACATGGCGATCACGGCGCCGGATTGGCCAATGGACATGGCGCGGCGCCGCGCGTTCCGGTTCTGGTGAACTGGCCGGCGCTGGCCGAAGATTGGATCGTCGGGCGTTTTAAGAATGCCCGAACCTGGTCCTATTCCATACTCTTTCGGCTTTGATGCGCGATCCAGCAGAGCAGCAGGATGCCGGATAGGGAGATCGCCAGTTGAAGCAGCGGTCCGCCCTGAGGTGCGGCGGCGAGCAGCAGGTTTCCGGCAACATCCAAAACCAGGCTGGCGGCGAAAATGAGAAGCGACTGTTCGCCGCAGATAACAGCCCAACGCGCGACCGGGGATTGCAGCCAGCGGCGATGCCTCGGCAACCGGACAGTCACCAGAATCACGAGTGCAAGAAAATGCACCAGGCGATACCACGCGAGATCCGGCTTACCGGCGTGGCGCACGGTCCAATCGAAATGGGTCAGAAACTTCAGCGCGGCAGACGCCGCGAGGAAGCCTACGGCCATGACGATGACCGGCCGAGAACGCGCGACGGACTGAAGACGATTGGAATAATATCGGGCCGCGGCGCCGAGCGCGAATAGAAATTGCCAAGCCAATGGATTGAAGTACCAGCGCCAATTCAACCCAACGGAATGGAATACCGGGAGCTGGACGAGGAGCCAGGTCGCGGCGGAGATCGAGAGCGTAAGTTTCGGCGCCCGCTTCAATCCGAAGACCATGAGCGGCAGCAGGGGCGCCACCATGAGGTAGAGCAGGAGCAGCGTAAAAATGCCTGGCGTGTAGAGCAGCAGTAGTACGCGGAGCAAGCCCTGCGCCGGGTAATTGATCCACATATAAAACGCCGGGTCCGGAACTCGCACGCCTCGCTGAGCGCACGCCCAAAGCAGAGCGAGCGAGAGCAGCAGCGCGGAGATTTGCGCGATGTAGAGGCGGGCTACTCTGCGGGACAGCTTTTGGAAGACGCCGGCTGAAAGCCGGCTGCAGCCAGGATTGGCTGCCCCACTTGCTTGGGCGAAGACTTTTTCCCAGGAACCGACGCTCATGAATCCGGAGAGGAAGACAAATACTTCCGCCCAATCGCTGAATCCGAATCGAGACAAGGTGATGTTTGACCAAACGTTGTGATCGAGGTGATCCAGAAAAATCATCCAAAGGCCGAGGCCGCGAAAAAAATCGATGGTGGCATCTCGTTTCCAACGCGGCTCTGGAATTTCGATTCGCTCTAAGGCCGGCGCTGCGCTACTCATCGGGCGTCTCGCCGATAGACAATGTAATCGCCGCGCGTAAAGACCTTCGAATAATTCGTGGCGAGTATCGTTTCGATATAAGCATGCAGAGCGGGATCGCGCTTCAGCGTCCCTTCAAACCAGAGCCGATACCAGCCGGAGGTAACCAAGAATTGCGGCTGCAGACCGGTATTGTAACCGAGCCGGACATCGTCTTTCAGCGAGGGCCCGAACCCGAGCTCATAACCAAGTTCGGCCGGGCTCAGGATGAGATCTTGCGGGGTGCCAGTGGCGCGCAGATAATCCGCTGTGGATCGCAGTTCATTCCGTAGGGGATTGTAGCGGATGACGTCAGCAGCAGCTTTGACTTGCGGGAGCAGCGCGGCTAAAAGCGCCGCCACGAGCGCGACACGCGACTTTCGACGATTGAGCCACAACCAGCCGATCGAAATTGCAGTAAGTGCGCTCAAAAAAGGCAGTGAGTACACCAGGTAATGCTGGAACTTCATGCCTTCGAGCAATGCCATCATCAGGAAGACGGCACCGGTTGCGATCAGCAGCACCCGCACGCCGGGCCGGGAGCGCAAATCCGGGATCAATAGCACGCCGAACGCCGCGGGCGTGACGACCAGCAGCCAAATGGATTTGAGAACGCCCGCGCGAGTGTTCAGCTCGTCGAAACCGAATGTCTTGAGATAACGGAGTTGCACTTCGTCGAGAATCGCTCGCACAGGAGGCGTAAAACCGTTGAAGCGAGCGCGTGGGCTGTACTCGCCGGCGAATCCGGAGATGTTGCCGGTGAACTGGGCACGAAAGTCCGCGGGGGCTTGGGCAATATAGAGTCCCCAGAGACCCGCGGCAATTAAATAAGGAAGCGCGATCAGGAGCAAATCCATCGGTCGAACGCGCGAAAGGCCTATCAGCAGCAGCGCTGCGGCAAAGAGAGCACCGCACGGATGGGTGAACGCAGCCGCCGCGCACAGCGCGTGTCCAAGGAAGAGGGCCAGCCGCGGAAATGCGTCGCGCAAGCTCAGCCAGGCTGCGATTCCGGTTGAACCAAGAGCGGCGCACGCCATGTCCATACGTCCGTTGGCAGCCGATTCGAGAAATGTGTAATCGAATCCGAGGATGATCCAAACTGCCAGCGCGGCAGACGGGAGGCCCGTTATCAGGAAAACGATGCGAGACCAGGACGCCAGCAAGATTGCCCCGCAGAGGACGCTCAGCAGCCGTTGCTTGAACAAGCTGAATCCGAGAATTTTGTACCACGCCGCCTGGATCAGCAAATGAACTGGCATGAGCCAGTAAGTGTGACGTTCGATGCCTTGGAGCCAGGTGTTCTTGGATTCGAGAACGGTGGTGGCCATGACGCCGTGTTCGGCCAGATTCAACGCGGGAAGTGCGGTCCAGGCCTCGGCGGACCACGGCGCGCGCGTTAATGCTAAGCCGATGGCGAGGGCAATCCAAAGTATGGCTGCTGTGATGGAAGCCTGCGCCACGGACATGAGTTGTATCGTAGCAAGCGAATGACTCAGTGCTACAATCGCCGTCGATGAAACGGCGTGTGGCGATTCCGCTGCTGTATGTTCTATTCTTGGCCGCGTCCATTGCGCTGGTCTTCGCTGCAAACGATCAGGAGTTGCTCACCAAAGAAGAAGCTTCGAGCGGATTCGTGAACCCCGTGTTTCTCTCGTTCCGGCTGCAGCACCACGTCTTCAGCACAAATTTCTACTCGTACGCCTATCTGTGGTTGGCGAGCCATCTGGTACATGGGCTTTTCTATGCGCGCTTCGCAAAGGCCGCGATCCTGGGGCTGTTGCCGTGTTTCGTTTATCTCCATCTTCGGAAACAATTCGATTTTGGAAGCGGCCAGGCATTTCTCGCTGCGCTCGCGATCAGCACTCTGCCTGGTTACATCGCATTTTCCTGGATTGGGGTGGACATCGGCATGGAAACACCCATTGGATGGGGCGCATTGTGGCTCGCCCTGTTTGACACTCCCGCGGCGATTCTTGCGAGCAGTTTCTTTGCCGCGGTTTCAGCGGAGTGTTATGGCGCCGGGGTTGTTTTTCTGATCGCGGTTGCCGCGTCTCATCTGGTTCGTTTCCATCGATCCCAACGGCTGACCCTGGCCGCTGGCTTTGCGGTGATGTTGGTGGTTCTTTTGGTCCCGGTGTTTTGGTGGACTAACGTGCAAACGCTGTTCACCGGAGGAGCGGGCGATCCCACCAGGCATGGCGCCGTAGATCGGCTGATTACGCTAGCAAAGGAGCTGGCTGTGCGCGGCGATAGTTACTACTTCTTCAGCGATGGTGCGCCGGCGCTTGGTTCGCTTTTCATCGCGTCGATTGCGGCGGCAGGAGTGGCGGTAGCGCTGCGAGATTTGCGGCGCACCTGGCCGCTCATGCTGATCTCCGCGCTGTCCATCGCCATCTATGCGATCGCGGGAAATGTGATCGGCGTGCGGCGCGCGATCCCCTTGGTAGTTTGCCTTGGCGTGTTCGCGTGCTTGTTTCTCCGGACGCTCGCGGCAAGCCGAACGCTTTCTGTTCGAGCTGCCGGCTACGGCGCAATGGCGCTGTGGCTGGGACTTTCCGCTTACGACTACCTCAGTCTCCGCAGCGGACTCGCCTCGGCAAGCATCCCGCTTCCGAAAGATTTCGACTTCCCGATTCCGACCGGCGAGACCATGGCCAGCGTGGTCGAGAAAATTCTGAACGGATCCGCTGCTTTACCGCCGGACTTGGCGGGTTATGAACCGGACCGCACGCTCGCGATTCTCTACCTGTTGGGCAAACGAAACGAGGAATTCTCGCCGCGCGAAATTGTCCAGCGCTGCGATGCGCATGGATGGTCGATTCCGAGCGATTCACCGAGGTTCGTGCGGATTCGGAAACGCAAGTAGCGCGAGCACTTGTGCGAATACAATTCGGAAAAACCTCATTCAAGGCGTTCACACGAGTGTGAACGCGGCACGCACGAGTGCGTGCGCTACGTGACCACGCGTTTGTAGAAGGTGCGGGTGCCGAGGATTACGGTACCTAGAACGCTGGCGCCCAACGCGAGTAGCACCCAGGCAAGGCCCAGCGTCGGCATTACATGGCCGTTGACTGGCGGCACCATCGAATAGCGCAATCCTTCCGACGCGTAGGTGAGCGGATTGAAAAGCGTCAACACTTGAAACCAGCGAATGGTGCCCAGCGCGCCCCACGGATAATAGGTGCATCCAGTGAAAAGAAGCGGCGTGAAAATCAGCGTGAACATGAGGCTGATCTGTTCCGGCTTCACGATGGTTCCCATCACCAGACCGATTCCAGCGGCGGCGCAGGCGGTGAGCACCAGCATGCCGCAGAGGATCAGAATCCTGTCGGAACGAACGGAATAGTTGCCGCCGAGGATCAACAGCGCGAGGGGAAAGATCACGCCGCCAGCGATGACGCCGCGCACGGTGGCGAACAGAACTTTTTCGATGACCACCAGCCAGATGGGCAGCGGGGCGAGCAGCCGGTCATCGATTTCGCGCGCATATCCGAGATCGAGCACCAGCGGCAAGGTGACGCCTTGAATGGCCGCGAGCAAAGTGGTGAGCGCGACGATTCCGGGCAGCATCAGCGCGACAAAGTTTCCGGCGGCCAAGCCGATGTTGGGAAGCACCTTGCCGAAAATAAACAGGAAGAACAACGGCTGCATCAAGGCTTGCAGAAGAAACACGACGAACTCACGGCCGGTGACCACCATGTCGCGCTCGAAGATGGCCAGCAGCGCAGTGATGGCGAGCGAAAATTTGGATCGCGAACGCATCAGCGGAGATGCCTCCCGGTGAGGTAGATGAAAACTTCTTCGAGCGTGGCCTGCTTCAAATGTAGATCGCGGACTTCGGCGCCGGCGGAGAGCACGGCTTGCGCGGCGGATCCAACCAGAGAACCGGCGCTCTGCGCGTAAACACGATACGTCACCACTCCGAGTTCGGGCTCGGGCGCGGCGGCGGCCGGCGGACCAAATTTCGCCCACGGACCGGCAGGTGGTCCAGCGGGTTTTCCGGCTGCCGGCGGAGCGTTCTGATCCACTTGTTCGACTTTGCTCACGCCAGGCAGAGCTTGCAGGGCGGCGCGTAAGTTCTCGTTCGCCGCGGAGTCGCCCGAATCCGGAATTTTCACGCGGATTTCCAGCGCGTTGCCCCCCGGAATCATTTTCTTGAGCTCGGTAGGGTTGTCGTTGACCAGGATTTTGCCTTGATCCATGATGGCGACGCGTCCGCAGAGCTTGTCCGCTTCGTCCATGTCGTGCGTGGTGAGAAGGATGGTCAATCCCTGTTCGTTCATGGCGCGAATGCGCTCCCACAAAAACAGGCGCGATTGCGGATCGAGGTTATTCGTCGGTTCGTCGAGGAACAGAACATCCGGCGAATGCATGAGGGCGCGGGCGATCATCAGACGCTGCGCCATGCCGCCGGAGAATCGGTTGACTTTATCGTTCTTGCGATCGCCGAGGCCGAGTTCTTCCAGAAGTTTGTCCGCTTTGCTCTCGCGCTCCTTGCGAGAGATACCGTGATAGGCCGCGTGAAAGGTGAGAATCTCGCGAACCCGAAGGCTACGGTCGAGATTGCTCATCTGCGGAACGACGGCGATGCGCTGCTTGATGGCGATTGGATCTTCAGCGACGTTCACGCCCATCACGGCGGCGGTTCCGGCGGTGGGGACGACGCTGAGCGTGAGAACGCCGATGCAGGTGGTTTTACCCGCGCCGTTGGGTCCCAGCAATCCGAAAATCTCGCCGCGCTGGACTTGGAAATTCACGCCATCCACGGCATTGTTCTTGGCCTTCTGGTAGCGCTTGACGAGGTCGCGCACCTCAATCGCAGACTGATTTGGATGGGGATTCACCACGACGGTAAGTTTCTATGTTGCCATAGGCGAGCGGGGCCGTGCTACTCTTCGTCCAGAAGCAGTAACCCAATCCCAAAGGAGAAGAACATGAAAGCGATTAGTGCGCTCCTGGCATGTTCGGCGTTCGCGGCCATTCTTTCGGCCCAGCAAGTAACGCCCCCAAAAACGAATCTGAAAATAGGCGATGAGGCGCCGGATTTCTCGCTGCCCGACGCCGAGACCAACAAGCCGGTGAAGCTTTCCGATTTTCGCGGCAAGAAAGTGGTGGTGGTGGCATTCTTTCCGGCCGCCTTCACCGGTGGTTGAACGAAGGAAATCACCGCGTACCAGTCTGGTATCGCAAAATTCAATGAAATGGACGTTCAAGTTTTGGCAATCAGCACCGATTTCGGGCCGACTCTCGCGCACTGGAAGAAGGAACTCAACCTCAGCTATCCATTGCTCAGCGACCACATGCGAAAGGTCTCTGAGCTGTATGGCGTGTTGATCCCGGAAATGGGGATTGCCAATCGCGTGACGTTCATCGTGGATACGGATGGAAAGATCGTGGATATTCAGGAAGGGAAGGCGGCGCTGGATCCGACTGGGGCGGAGACGGCGTGCAGCCGGTTGAAGCATAAGTAGCACGTCTCCTACCGAACCGCGACTGCTAGGGAGCGCTACCAAGACCGTTCGTGGTAGCGCTCCCTTGCGGTCGCGGTTCGGTTAAGCCGCGCTCGTCCAGCGGAAGATTTGCTCGGCGAGGGTGTTCAGGCTATTGGTCATGCGGTCCGCTTCGATGACGAGCAAAGGATCGGATCGGTCCAATTGATTGTGGTCGGCGCGGAGATCCGGAAGAGCGTTGCGCTCGACCGGCGATCCGCGCAGCCGCGCCGCGAGCAGATACAAGGTCAGTTCCAGGTCGTGTGAGAATTTCTCGATCGATGGATCGGAATGGGCAGCGCGGGTCAATGCGGCTTCGAGCGCCATGGCGGCGTTGATAAAACGGTGTGAACTGGCCAGCGCGGCGTTTGCCACGCGCACATGCGCCGGATTCGCAAAAGGCTCGGCGCCAAGGCGATCCACGGAGGTCTCAGCGTTCGAACGCGCACGCCGGCCGTCGATACGGAGCTTGTCGAGCGCGTGCGGATTGGCGAGGCCCTCCCGGTAAGCGCGCGTGATGGCTTGGATGTAGAGCCGGTAGGAATCTAGCATGCTGGCCATGGCCTGCGGCGCTTGGGTTCGTTCGCGCGTGGGCCAGATCCAATAGATGAGGAGCGCGAGCGACCCGCCGATGGTGGTGTTCAGCGCGCGGCTGGCGATGACGTCCTTCGGGGCGATGCCGGTGAGTGAGAACAGAAACACAATGAGGCCGCTGAGCACCGCGACCAGCACGCCGTAATTCCCGCGTCCCACAGAGCGCATCAAGAAAGCCAGAATGCCGACTCCCACGACCAATTCCGCCGGCGTTGGCGACATGAGATGGAACAGCAGGGTGGCGAACATCAATCCGAAATAGGTGCCGGCCAATCGGAGGACGCCGCGGCTGAAGGTGCTGCCGAAATCGGGCTTGAGCACCAGCGCGACCGTCATGTTCAACCAGTAGGATCGTGGTAAGGAAAAGGAGTGGACGATGATATCGCCGATGGCGATGCAGATGGCCAGGCGAACGGCGTGCCGGCAGGCGGAGGAATCGAGCGAGAGATTGGCGCGCAATGTTGCCAGCCATCCGGTGAGTTGCAGATTCCAGGGTGTGCGCGACTGACGGGCGGCGAAAGCCTCCTCACCCGCTGGGGTGGAGCTTCCGGCGAGTTCCACGGCCGCTCGCAACTGTCCGGCGAGTGCGGCCATCTGACTGTAGGCTTCGGCAATTTGCGGCGACGCCGAGTTGCGAATCGGGTCATCTGGATCCTCCAACTCTTCGAGCCAGGAAGGTACCTCATCCGCGAGCGGTTCCCCTTTGAGAGCGGCGCCGATCGCGGCGAGCAGGCTGGCGCTGAGTTCGAGAAATTTCCGGATGACCGCAGCGGCGGGCTCACCACCCTGCTCACGGCCCACGCGAAGCTGGCTACGACCCAGCGCGAAAAGGGTGAGACGGATGCGTTCGCCCTGACTGACGAGCGCGAAGAGGCGCTCCACTTCCACGCGATGATCGCCCGCAAGAGGCGAGAGGGCTTCCTGCGCTTGCGTACTCTGCTTGCTCGCGGGCGGCGGGCTGTACGGGTCAAGCGACACGGTGGCGGCGCGGGCGAGGGTCTGGTAGAAGTCCCCGATGACGCGCCGTTCCGGAAGCGTGCCGCGAAAGGGCCACAGGACAATGGAGAGGCCGGTTTGCAGCAATCCGGCGGCGAGCGCGATGAGGCCCGACCAGGCGGCATGGCTCGGCGTCATATTCTGCGCGCTATAGATGATGAAGACGACCAGGCTGATCATGCCGATGTCGGCGGCGGCGGTTCCCAGGCAGACGACCAATCCGGAAGCGAAGGCCCAAAGTACTCCGAGGGATGTGGAGGCGATGGCGCTGCGCGCGGATAGGGCGCCAACCAGGACGGCGGCGGCTCCGATCACGCTGGAGGCGATCATCCGGGCGGCGCGTTTGCGATACGAATCTTCGCCATCGGCGGCAGCGACGTTCAAAGCGCCGGTCGCCCCGACTAATCCGCTGGATGGATAACCCACCGCGACGCCGACTGCCAGAGGCAGCACGATACCCAGCGCGTTGCGAAAGCCCATCCACAGGTTGACCTGCTTGCGGTCGAAATGGGTTAGTGTGCGCCAGAAGGTGGCGAGCGGAGAGCTGGGGGCTGGGGGCTTGGGACTCGGGGCTGGGGGCTGGCTCATTCGGGGTTGGGTAGGAGTGGAGCGACCACCGAGACTAGAGCTTCGCCGAGCAGGATGTGTTGGTCGGGGTCGAGATGGATTCCGTCCACTCGGCTGGATGGAGTGACGCTGCTGGCATCGAAGAAATGGCAGGCAAGATCCGAGCTGATTTGGCGATAGACATTGGCGAGTCCGATGCACCGTTGGTCCGCACCATCGAATTTGGGCGCGATTACGCCTTGCGGGTCGCCAATCGGGGGCGGAGCGATCAGCAAAATCGGGGGAACCGGCATGCCTGGCTCAATGGGTGCTTCGCGAATTTCCCGGATCAGCGCGGCGATGCCTTGTCCGGCCGACCAGGCATTGTTGTAAGGATGGCAAAACTGGAAATCGTTGGTGCCGAGCATCAAGATTACGAGAGCCAGAGGCGATTGCGCTTCGATCTTCTGGGCGAGTCCTTCGACGCCTTTGCGTCCGGGTTTGAAGGGGTCTTCCCAAACGGTGCGGCGTCCGTTGAGGCAATCCTCGGTGATTCGGACTTTTTGGCCGAGGTCGTTGAGTTTGTTTTCGAGGACTCCGGGCCAGCGTTGCTCAAAGGGGAGGCGTCGACGTGTGTTCGGGATGATTCCCCAGGTTAGGGAGTCCGAGTAAACGAAGACGTGGAGCACGTTGCTATTCTAGCGGGGCTTGGGACTGGGGGCTGGGGGCTGGGGATTTGGGATTAGGGCTTGGGGATTGCGTACGCTGGCTACATTGTGTGTTGTTCGTGTCGCTTGAGCCGACTAAGCGGTTCGCTGCAACCTACTGCACCGCATATAGATATAATCCTTGACGTCCTACTATATATTGGGGCATGATTGCAAACAGCCGCAAAAACCAGGTTGAGTTTGTGACAATAGGATGAAGAGACCTTTTCTGGAAATAAAGCGGCCAGTCATTACAACGAGATAGAGGAGAAACAGATGGCCACCCCGAGCGTCGCTCTTAGCAGCGGTAAAATCGTAGACTTGGAACACAAAACCAGCAAGAAACCCCTTCCTGTTGCCGAACGGACGGGCGTCAGCTTCGCGAAGTATTTCACTCAGAAGCTGGAACCAGGGAGAACCCCCTACGATGAGGTCGCATGGGAATTGCGCACCGCCGCCATCGGGAACGACAAAGGCGCCATCATCTTTGAACAAAACGACGTAGAGGTTCCGGTGGACTGGTCGCAGACGGCTACCAACATTGTAGTGAGCAAATATTTCCACGGCCGCATGGGATCGCCTGAGCGCGAGACCAGCGTGCGGCAGTTGGTGCATCGGGTTGTCGATAACATCGCGGATTGGGGGATCGCGGGCCGGTATTTCAAGACTGCGGAAGACGCGTCGAATTTCCGCAATGAATTGGCACACCTGATGTTGACTCAGAAAGCCTGCTTCAATTCGCCGGTCTGGTTCAACGTTGGCGTGGATGAAGCGCGCGGCTACGGGTTCTATTTCGACGAAGCGCAGGACAAGGTCGTCAAGCTGAAGAAGGGCGAATCGCGTCCGCAATGCTCGGCCTGCTTTATCAATTCGGTGCGGGATTCGCTGGAATCGATTCTCGAGCTGGCCAAGACCGAGGGAATGCTGTTCAAGTGGGGATCGGGCACGGGGACGAATCTCTCGCCGCTGCGCGAAGAGAACGCGGGCCTGGCTGGGGGCGGTTCGGCTTCCGGTCCGCTGAGTTTCATGAAGGGCTTCGATGCGTTCGCGGGCGTGATCAAATCGGGCGGCAAGACGCGGCGCGCGGCGAAGATGGTGATCCTGAACATCGATCATCCGGACGTGGATTCGTTCATCTGGTGCAAAGCCAAAGAAGAAAAGAAAGCGCATACGCTGATCGACGCCGGCTACGATGCCACACTGGATGGCGAAGCATACGGCTCCATCTTTTTCCAGAATGCGAACAATTCGGTGCGCGTAACCGATGAGTTCATGGAAGCGGTAGCGGCGAATGGCGACTGGTGGACACGTTCGGTAGCGAACGGCCAGCCGGTGAAGCGCTACGTCGCCAAAGACCTGCTGCGCGAGATTTCGGAAGCGACGCATCAGTGCGGCGATCCGGGAATGCAGTATGACACCACGATCAACCGCTGGCACACTTCGAAGGCGACGGCGCGGATCAATGCGTCGAATCCTTGCTCGGAATACATGTTCCTGGACGATTCGGCGTGCAACCTGGCGTCGCTGAATCTGATGAAGTTCGTGGGACCGGGCGGTGATTTCGACGTGGAGGCGTTCCGGCATGCCTGCGACACCGTGATTCTGGCGCAGGAGATCATCGTGGATAGCGCGAGTTATCCGACCGAGAAGATCGCTAAGAATTCGCATGACTACCGCCCACTCGGCCTCGGCTACGCCAATCTGGGGGCGCTGCTGATGTCGATGGGCATTCCATATGACAGCGCGGAAGGCCGCGATTGGGCGGGCGCCATTACGGCGGTGATGTGCGGACAGGCTTACCTGACCAGCGCGCGGATCGCGGAAGCGGTGGGTCCATGCGCGGGTTACGAAATGAACGAAGAATCGTTCTTGGATGTCATTTTGATGCATGGCAAGGCAGTGAGCGGCATCGATAGCAAGCGCGTTCCCGACCATCTGTATCGCGCCGCCGCAGAATGCTGGAGCGATGCATACAAACTGGGTGAACACGTGGGATTCCGCAATGCGCAGACCACGGTGCTCGCGCCGACCGGGACTATCGGGTTCATGATGGATTGCGATACCACGGGAATCGAGCCGGATCTCGCGCTGGTGAAATACAAAAAGCTGGTGGGCGGCGGGATTATCAAGATCGTCAACAATACTGTCCCGCAAGCGCTGATTAAGTTGGGATACAGCCCGGAGCAAGTGGAGTTGATCGTGAGCCACATCGATTCCACGGGAACGATCGAAGGCGCGCCGGGGCTGAAGGACGAAGACCTGGCGGTTTTCGATTGCAGCTTCCGTCCGCAGAACGGGAAGCGGTCGATTCACTATATGGGTCACGTGCGGATGATGGCGGCGGTGCAGCCGTTCATCTCTGGAGCTATTTCCAAAACGATCAATATGCCGGAAGAGTCGACGGTGGAAGACATCATGACCGCTTACACCGAAAGCTGGCGTCTGGGTCTCAAGGCTGTGGCGATTTACCGCGATAATTCGAAGCGTGTGCAGCCGTTGAGCTCCGGTACCGCGAAGGGCGCGAAGGCGGCCAA
>DATGIH010000155.1:0-2639 GCA_035295865.1 Bryobacteraceae bacterium | reverse complement strand
CCGAACCCCCTTGAGAATCTCCATCGGAGGCGGTGGTACGGACCTGCCGTCTTACTACCAGAAATACGGCGGGTTTGTCATTGCGGCCGCCATCAATAAACACATCTATGTGGGGATCAACGAGACGTTCGGCGGCGGATATTTCCTTAAATATTCATCGCTCGAACACGCGGTTTCGGTGGATGAGATTCGCCATTCGCTGATTCGCGAAGTTTTGAAACTCCACGAAGTCCCGGCTCCCATCGAGGTCGTCAGCATGGCGGACATTCCCGCGGGAACTGGCCTGGGATCCAGCGGGGCGTTCACCGTGGGGCTGCTGCGCGCGGTGCATGCTTTGAAGCGCAAATATGTCGATCCGGCCGTGGTGGCGGAAGAAGCCTGCAAAATCGAGATTGAAACGCTGCAGGAAGCAGTCGGAAAACAGGATCAGTACATCGCCGCGTACGGCGGCCTGGCCTGCTTCGAATTCCGTGAAGATGGCGAAGTAAAAGTCAGTCCGCTGAACATCAGCAATGGAACGCTCTACGATCTCGAAGAGCATCTGCTCATGTTCTTCACAGGCTATTCGCGAAACGCTTCGGCGGTACTCGATGACCAGAAGACGCGTTCCGAAATGGGCGATGCGGCCATGTTGGATAACCTGCACTTCACCAAGCAGCTTGGCCAATGCATCAAACTGGCGCTGGAAGGCGGCAACGCGCGGCGTTTCGGCGAGCTGATGCACGAACATTGGATGCACAAGCGCGAGCGGTCGCCTGGAACCAGCAATCCGAAAATCAATCGCTGGTACGATATCGGCCGTGAGAATGGCGCGGTCGGCGGGAAGCTGGTGGGCGCGGGCGGCGGCGGATTCCTGCTGTTCTACGCGGACGATCGCGACGCTCTACGGCAAGCCATGCAAAAGGAAGGGCTGCGCGAGGTCCGCTTTGCCTTCGATCATGAAGGCTCGAAGCTGCTCGCGCGGGATTAATCGAAACGAATGCAGTGTGTGATTTTAGCCGGCGGATTGGGGACGCGCATGCGCCCGCTGACCGACGTTTGTCCCAAGACCTTGCTACCGGTGCGCGGCCGTCCGTTCGCCTATCACCAGCTTCACTGGCTGGCGGCGCAAGGCGTACACGAAGTGGTCTATTGCATCGGCCATCGCGGGGATCTGATCCGCCGCTACTGGGCCATGGAACCCTGCCCGGTCCGCTCGATTCGCTGGGTGGATGAAGGCGAAAGGCTGCGGGGCACGGGCGGCGCTCTTCGCTTCGCTTTCGAGCAGGGCGTTCTCGACGAATCGTTCCTGGTGATCTATGGCGATTCATTCTTGCCGGTGCGCTTCGCCCCCGTTTGGCAGGCGTTTGAAGCCAGCCGCCAACCGGCACTGATGACCGTGCTGCGCAACGAAGGCCGTTGGGACAAGAGCAACGCTGTTTATCAGGATGGCCGAGTGGTTTTGTACGACAAACAGCAATCTCCTGAAATGCAGTACATCGACTATGGTCTGCTGGCTTTTTCGCGGGATGTATTCGCCGGTGGGGGCGCCGCAGCCTTCGACCTGGCTTCGCTGCTCACGCAGCTTAGCCGATCCCGGCAATTAGCCGGATACGAAGTGAGCGAGCGCTTTTATGAAGTGGGTTCCCCATCGGGACTGATCGATCTAGACCGATACCTGGCGGAGCGCGAGCCCGTTGCCGCGTTGCGCTAACCGTTCAATTGCCGCTGATACTCCGCGGTATCGAAACTGCCGCGCGATTCGGCGATCAAGCCGTCCGCGCCGATCTTCCAATCTTCGAATCCACTGATCCGAACTTTGCGGCCTGTGCCGCCGGGTCCGGAATTTGTTCCGATCAACGTCCAGTGATATTCGCCGCCGCCGGCTTTCGCGTGCACTTCATCCAGCAAGACCTGCAAATCGGGAAACGCGGTCATAAATCCCCGGGCGGTCTCCGCGATAGCGGCGCGTCCCACGGCTGGAGCGGCATCGTTGACGCTGAGCCATCCTTGCTGCGAAAAGAAAGACGCCACGAACTCGGGATCCTGGCTGCACCAGGCTTCCGTATACGCTTGAGCGAAATCCCTTAGATCGGTCATGGAGGGATTGTAACAGCGCCTAAGGTTATTGCGAATCGCGGTCGATGGTTGTGTAGGAAACACCTCGTTCCATGACAATTGGCATTTTAGGCGGCGGACTCGCGGGCATCGGGATTGCGGCGCACCTGCGCGGCGAGTGTGAAGTTCTGGAGAAGGAATCGCGCGGTGGCGGACATTGCCAAACGGTGGAAGAGCAAGGGTTCACGTACGACGCGGGCGGTCCGCATATCATCTTCTCGCGCAATCAGAAGATGGTGGACTACATGGTTTCTCTGCTGGGCGATAACGTCCATCAGGCGCGCCGCGAAAACAAGATTTTCTATAAGGGCCGTTACGTAAAGTATCCTTTCGAAAACGGTTTGTTCGATCTGGAGCCGCAGGATCGCTTCGAGTGCCTTTATCACTACATCAAGAACGATTATCCGGCGCCGAAGACCAATTTCAAAGAGTGGCTGTATCACCATTTCGGCAAAGGTCTGGCTGAGAAGTACCTGATCCCGTATAACGAGAAGATCTGGAACGTTCCGGCCGAAGAACTGGGCCTGGAATGGGTGGAGGGC
>DATGIH010000154.1:0-3729 GCA_035295865.1 Bryobacteraceae bacterium | reverse complement strand
TCGTGCGCGGCGTTGATGAATCCGGCGACGGCGACGCCTGCGCCGAGCAGCGGCGCGTCACTTTTGCATCGCGCGGCAGCATCGCGGATGTTGGCGATCAAAGCTGCCGCATCCGAGCCGGTGGGGAATCGTTCGATTTTTGCGACGTCGCCTGCGTCGTTGACCAGCGCAACTTTCGTGTTCGTGCCGCCGATGTCCACACCGAGCGCGAACCGGCTCACGGCTTGGCGAAACCGGTTTCGGATGTGGTGACGAGCGTGGCGTAGCGGAAATCGCCGGGATCGATGCCTTTGGCTTCCGCCAAGCGACAAGACGCGATTTGCACGGAGGCGATTTCGACCAGAGGCTCGAAAGGTGCGGGCACGCCGTAGACTTCGCACACGCGCGCGCGGCCGCCCATGCCTTCGATATCGCTCGCGAGCGCGAGATCGATGTCGCGCGTGGCGGCCTGCGATGCAAACACGATGGCGCGGAAACGCTTGTCCACGATTTCCACCGGGCCGTGGCGGAAGAGCGCGGCCGATACTCCGGCTGATGGAGTCCGGGCCGCTTCGTTGAAGAGCAGAGCGCCTTCCCGGACGGTGGAGAGCGACGGACCGCGTCCGACGAGATGGACGACTTCCGCGCCCGATAGAAATTCGTTCCAGGCTTCGGCTTGCGCTTCTTCTTGCTGAATGGCTTTTTCAAGTGCATCGGTGGCGCCTGCGAGCGCCGTCCGCCATTTGGCGTCGGGCTGTTCGACGACAGCGGCGGCGAGCAACAACAGGGTCGCCATGGTGCCAGTGTAGGTTTGGATGGCGACCATCCGGTCGGCATCGCTGTTGATAAAGATGGAATGCTTCGCGTCGCGATCGAGCGTGGTGCCGCGCACGTTGGTTACGCCGATGGTTTGTCCGGCGGCCGAAGCTTTGGGGAGCAGCTTGACGATCTCGATGGTCTCGCCGGATCGCGAAACCAGAACAGCTGCGCCCGCGCGCGGCCATCCGGCGCCGAAATGGAGCCACTCGGACGTTTCCACAACTTCGGCGGCGAATCCGTGCGATTCCAAATAATAGGCGGCTGGAATCGCGGCCGACATGGAGCTGCCCATACCGGTGAAGATGACGCTGCCGGCGGATCGGATCGCTTTCGCGGCTTCTTTCAGTTCCTTCGCACCTTCGCCGAATTGGTAATCCGCGAGCTTCCGCAGGGATTGCGGCTGATTGCGGATGTTATCGAGCATGATGGTGGGCTTCATTTTGCTTTGACGCCTCGCCATCCATCGATCGGCTTGCGCAGTCCTTTCGGACGATACGGAAGCGCGATCTTCGAGCCTTGTCCGGCCGATGCGTATCCGGCGCAGATGATTTCGAGCACCACGCGTCCATCTTCGCCGGTAGCCTGTGATTGTTCTTTGCCGCGCACGCAGCGAGCGAAGTGGCGCATCTCGTGCGGGAATCCGTAATTCCACAGCTCGTCGAACACCGGATAGCTCCAACCGCTGGTGGACGGCGCCTTTTCCACCGCGTATCCATAGCCGGATTCGCTATACGTGGGCAGCGCGTTGCCCATATGCAGATTGCCGTACGTCACGCCCTTGTCGCCGTAGACTTCGATGCGATCGTCCATGCCGCCGCGCTTGGCCCAACTGTTCTCCACCATGCCCACCGCGCCGTTGGCGAATTCGATGATGCCGATGGTTTCATCGTCGCCGATGGTTTTGTCCGTGTGAACGTAAGTGCCCATCTGGCAGTAAACGGATTCCACTTTGGGACGGCCCAGAAACCAGTAACAGAATGCGATGCCGTGGCAGCCCATGTCCATCCACACGCCACCGCCGGAGCGCTCGACGTCCCAGAACCAATCTCCGTGGGGTCCGAAATGTTTTTCGCTTTGCTTGATGAGGTGCACTTTTCCGAAAGCGCCCTGGTCCGCCATTTCCTTGGCCTTGACGTATTTCGGCGTGAAGAACAACTCTTCGGCATACATCAGAAGGACGCCCTGCTTGCGGCAGGTCTCGATCATTTCGTCCGCCTCTTCGAGCGTCATGCAGAGCGGCTTTTCGCAAACGACGTGTTTGCCCGAGTTCGCGATGTCCACCGTCATTTGCTTGTGCAGCGAGTTGGGCGCCGTGATGGTGACCATCTCGATATCTTTTTCCTTGAGCATTTCGCGATAGTCGGTGAAGACGCGCGGAATTCCGTAGCGCGTGGCCAACTCCTGCGCGTGCCCGGTGGTGGGGGATGCCACCGCGACGACCTCCGCTTCTTCGGGCATGATTTGAAACGATGCTGCATGGATGTCGGCTTCAAACTGCGATCCGATGATTCCGACTTTTACTCTGCCGTTTGCCATAGGGTCCTTTTTGTTGAGTTTTTATGAGTTCATAATGCGGCCGCTCGCGCGATCGACAACGAATACTTTGTTCTCGCGGTAGGATCGCACGGAGAGATCGATGGTGGTCATGACTTTGTGCCCGAGATCCGCCGGGCAGTTGGGTTGCTGGCGCGAGCGGACGCAATCGAAGAAGTTGTCGACGTGTTTCTGGTCGCCTTCGTTACCGACATCTTCGAGCACGATTTCGTCTTTGCCCCACTTCTTGCGGAACTCTTCTTTATAAGGGGTTTCGGGCACGATGCGCGCGATTTTGGTGTCGCGGCCTTGCGGGCCTTCCCACTCGTCGCCCAAATGCACGGTGGCTTGCGTTCCGCGCAGCAGCAACGTAGGGCCAATTTCGTTCACTTGCGAAGATTGCACGAGCATGGAATATTTGCCGGGATAATCGGCGGCGGTAAGAAACGTGTCGGGAACTTCGCGGCCGTCGTTATAGACCCACAATCCGCCCATGCCGGAGACGCGCGCGGGATGCTCATTTTCGAGCGCGAGATGGAACGGCGCAACGATGTGATAATGCAGGTCGGTGGCGATGCCGCCGGAGTAATCCCAATATTTGCGGAAGCGGAAAAAGCGGTCGGCGTTGAAGGGGCGTTGCGGAGCGGCGCCGAGCCACTGCTTCCAATCGATGTGCGCGTCGCCGGAAGCATCGGGGCCGGCGTCGGGCGCGATGTCCCAATTCCAATCGCCCTTGGGGTTGTTGCGGCTGTAGGTGCCTTGCACGGAGACTACCTGGCCGATGGTCCCGGCTTGCACGGTGTCGCGGATCTTATGCCAGCGCGCCCAGGAAAGCGCCTGCACGCCGATCTGCATCACGCGCTTCTTTTCGCGGACGGCGGCGGCGACCACGGCTGCTTCCTCGATGGTGTGGGTCATCGGCTTTTCGCAATAGACGTCGATGCCGCGATTGAGGGCGAGCAGTGTGATGGGCGCGTGCCAATGGTCGGGCGTGGCGATCATCACTGCGTCGATATCTTTTCGATCGAGAAGCTCCTGGTGATGCGTGTACTGTTTGGCATCCGGCGCTTTGGCCGCGGCGCGCGAGAGGCGGGCCTGGTAGACGTCGCAGAGTGCGACCACGGCGACGTCGTTCTTTTCGGACGCGCGATGCAGCGCCATTTGGAAGAGGTAGGAGCCGCGCGTGCCGAGGCCGATGACGGCGGTGTTGATGCGATCATTCGCGCCGAGGATGCGGCCACGTGTGGCGAGCGCGGCGGAAACTCCCGCTACTCCGTGGACGAAGTTGCGGCGGGTGAGGTTAAGTGGCATTGTTGACTCCTTTGCGCGTAATTTGCGCTGGCCGGAATCTTATTGTACTGCGGGCTCCGTGGTAGCGCTTCCTTGCAGTCGCGGTTC
>DATGIH010000153.1:0-2463 GCA_035295865.1 Bryobacteraceae bacterium | reverse complement strand
TCGATCGCGTCGCGAACGCTTTTCGAAGCCAACGCCGCGTCGAGCGAAACCAGGCCGGTCGCATTCACTTCGCGGAAAATACGGTCATCGCGGCGGAACAGGCGGCCGCCGGGGTCTCGAAACGACGTTGGTTCCTTCATTCAGGGTCGTGGGATTTGAATCGCCGGAACCACTTTACGATGAACTTGCGGAAGACGTAAACGGCCCCGACAAATCCGGCGGCCAAAATCTGCCAGATTAGGGCGCCTGAACCGGGGTCGACATAACCTTGCGCCAACAGCGGCCGGCCAAGCAGGAGGATCGTGAAGCAGATGAACATCGGATTCCGGCGTCAAGACGTGGAAAATGATAGCATACGGAGCCGGCTGGAAGCCTACCAGAAAGAAGTCGTCAAAAAGGCGTGATTATTCCCGGATTTATCCGGTTGACACACGGTATCAGATTGAATTATCTTTACTGCATGACGGGTCACGCGGAAAGATTCCAGATTTTTTTGACTATTCTCGATGCCGCCGATTGTGAATTCGTGGAGCGGCGGGATGCGCGCCTCGCGCGGTCGTTCCGCAAGACTCGGGCGCGAATTTTCCGAAGAGAATTGAGTGTGATCGCCACCGAAGCAGGCAATCTGTTTCGCCTGCGCCGGGAAAATATCGCTGCAGCCGGACGATGGTCGGCGTACGCGCCTCTGGTTTTGGAAACAGCAGGCAGCTATTGGGCGATCGCAAAACTGCATCTGGCTGCCACCGCGTATTCAATGCAGCTTCCGCGCATGGTTGACGCGGCACGTAACGCCGATCGCGTCTTGCGATTCGTCAAGAGCCAAACAGATTCCGCCAACCTCGCGAACCTGCACGCTAAATCCGCTCGACGGAACGCTTGTTCCGGCGTTCGGCATCGTCGAAGTCTCCGGGAGACATGGGCGGCGGAGGCTCGAACGGGAGTTGTTCGCCTTTGCGGTTCATCAACAGCACCCATGCCGCGAACGCCAGGATTCCGCCGACAACAATCACCAAGCTGCTGGCGTACTTCCACTTACCCGCGCTTTCCAATCCCAACGACAAACCGACGAAATTCGAGCCAAAAAGAAATGCAAGCAACACTAAGTGCCGGGCGGCGTTCGGCCGAATTGGAATTTTTGAGAACTGACGGAAGAAGGCCAGCGACACCAGCGCTGTGAGCACCAGCCACAGATTGGTGTATTGATCGAAGAACAGCGGGTCGTGCAGCGGATCGTTCCAGGGAACACGGAAGAAGCCCAGCGAGGTTGCCGCGCCGGCGGACACAGCAAGGATGATCGCGATCAACCATCGCGCGAAATTGTGAATTCCCCGGAAATGGCCCGCCAGAATCCAAAAAGCCTCAATCGCAGCAGCGGATCTCAGGAGTGTCGCTGGCCATCGTGCGGCGGCCCAAACTTTCGGATAGAGATCCGAACGGCCGATGAGGAGAGGAACTGTGACGAAGAACGAAAGGGCCGTCATCGACAAGAAGAACGGATATCGTTTTAGCAGGCCGGAACACCAGGCGCGCACGAACGGGCCAAGTTTCGCGATTGTCGCCAGGTTCGTCAACGTCAAAACGAGCGCGGACTGCATACCGTCCAATCAAGAATAGCAGCAGCCCGCGCGAGCGGCTTTAGCGAGAACAAACCGGGGGGCACCACGGTGGCGGAATCGCCGGCAGCCCGGACGACTTGTTTACGCTCGACGCGCCGGCCAACAGGACAGCGGCCGCAAAAGTGATGGTCAGGATTCTTTTTTTCATGGGTACTATCTCCTTGATTTGGGTTGAGTTGTTTACCGGTTTGCACCGGCATTGTATGAGTATCACAATGGACGCCAAAGTATGCAGGAAAACTTTCAGAATTTTCTGAATTGAAATCGAGAGAAGGATGTGCTTACTGCGGATTTTCGGAGTGGGAGCGATACTGGCGGATCACGTCTTCGAGCCCGCCCTGCGCCATAATCTTACCCTGATCGAGCCAAATGGCGCGATCGCACATGTTCCGCAACGTATCAGGGCCATGCGAGACCACCAGCATCGTTTTGCCGGATTTGCGAAAGGCGAGCATCCGCTCGCAACATTTCGCGTGAAATTCCTGATCGCCCACCGCGAGCGCTTCATCGACGACGAGAATATCCGGATCAACGTTGATGGCAATGGAGAACGCGAGACGCATGATCATGCCGGAGGAGTAGGTGCGCAACGGCTGATCGATGAATTTGCGTACGCCGGAGAATTCGACGATTTCTTCGAACAACTCCGTGGTGCGGCGGCGGCTGAGTCCGAACAGCGACGCATTCAAGCGAAGGTTTTCTTCGCCAGTGAGATCGTAATGAAAGCCGGCGCCAAGCTCGAGCACGGCGGAAAGGCGGCCATTGACGACGATCTCGCCTTCATCGGGCGGGCAGAGGCGCGTGGCGAGGTTGAGCAACGTGCTCTTGCCCGCGCCGTTCGCGCCCA
>DATGIH010000152.1:0-8803 GCA_035295865.1 Bryobacteraceae bacterium | reverse complement strand
ATGACTACGGCGATCTGTCGCGTCGGATCTTTCCCGTGCAGCTCGAGTACGTAATCCACGATCGGCGACAGCACGAACCGGTAGGGCGAACTGAGCACGACTAACTTCGGGATCGGTACGCCGATCTCCATTACGGGCTGCTCTACGTAACGCGCCCAATCCGCCTTCAGGTCGTCCGTATCCTCGCATCCAATTTGGAGACCGATGATCTCGGGCGAAATGGTCAGAGCAAAAGAGACGGCTTTCTTGGCAACCACGCTCCAGCGTTGGATAGGCACAACCACCAGAGCCGGCCGAAAATCTTTGAGAACCAGCGGCGATGGACTGTCAACCGCTTTCGCCACGCGATCATAGTGGCGGCGGATCATCACCATTCCGAAAAAGATCGCGGGAATCAAAAGCACGGTGATCCACGCGCCTTCGGCGAACTTCGCCACCAGAACCACCAGCACGGTCAGGAATGTGACTAGCGCGCCGAGTCCATTGATGAACATGCTATGCGCGGCGCCGGCGCCGCGTGCGCGCCGCCAGTGAAAGACCATGCCGGCTTGTGAAAGCGTGAACGCCAGAAACGCGCCCACCGCGAATAGCGGAATCAAGCGGTCGGTTACGCCGCCAAACACAATCAATAGCGCCCCGGCCAAGCCCGCGAGAACGTAGATCCCTTCCGAATAAACCAAGCGCCGTCCACGCAACGAGAACGAATTCGGCAGATAGCGATCGAGCGCAATGATCCGGCACAAGCGCGGGAAATCGGCGAATGCAGTATTCGCGGATAAGGCTAGCACCAGCAGAACGGAGCCGATGGTCACGTAGTAAAAGATTCCTTTTCCCAGTACTGCCGCCACCAGCATCGAAATGATGCTTTGGTAACCGGGCGCGCCCGGATCGGTTGCGCCGATTTGATACACGTTCACCAGCCACGCGATACCGGCGAGCAAAACGATCAACAGCGCAATCACCGCTGTCAACGTGCGACGGGCGTTTTGATCCGCCGGCTCGCGGAACGCCTTCACGCCGTTGCTCACCGCTTCGACACCCGTCATCGCGGTGCATCCACTCGCGAACGCTTTTAGCAGGATCCAGGCGCTGACGGCTTCTGCCGCGGCTGCCATTCTGGGCGGAGCAATCACAGGAACCGGATGGCCGCCTTCCGATAGAGCTTTTACAACGCCGATCAGAATCGAGATCGCCAGGCATCCGACAAACAAATATGTCGGGATCATGATGATCAGGCCGGCTTCGCGAAGCCCGCGAAGGTTGATGACGGTAATGATAATCAAAATTGCCAGACACATCGCGAGCGTATGCGGCTGCAGCGACGGCGCCGCCGAAACCAAGGCACCGACGCCGGCCGAGATTCCCACGGCCACCACGAGAATGTAGTCGATCATCAGGGCCACGCCGGCCAGCAATCCAGCAGTCGGACCCAGGTTTTCGCGAGCGACCGTGTAAGATCCGCCGCCGCCCGGATATGCGCTGATCGTTTGGCGATAGGAAAAGAACACGATGGTGAGAAGGACAATGATCGCCGCACTGATCGGAACGGAATAATGGATTCCAGCGGCGCCGAGAGGAATTAATATGGTGAGCGCCGCTTCCGGACCGTACGCGGCGGAGCTGAGAGCATCCAGTCCGAATACGCCAATGCCTGCGACCGGTCCGATTCGTTCCGCTCTCTCGTCGGATGCGGCGAGCGGCTTGCCAATCAGAAGGTCGAGGATCGGCATGCAAGTATTAGGATGCCGTCAGGACGGTATTTGTAACGCCACAAATGCGCCGCGAGATTGTTAAGCGCTACGCACGGATCGGCGCGAGCCCGCCGCCGCTGCTTCCGCCTTCACCGGCTTGCGCGGGCTGTCGTTCAAACGCCGAACCTGGTCGCTCACGCAAACCAGAAACATCGGCTGTTTGGCGTTCTTCAGGATGTCGATGATCCGTTCCTTTTGGTCTTCCAGGAAAATCGATTTGCCGTCCGTGACCAGGTGAAGATCGGAATCCGACTGAAGAACTTCGCTTAAACGCTTGCCCATCTCGCGCTGCAGGAAGCGGAGAACGCGCCGGATTTTCTGGAGCGAGAATCCTTTGCGGCGCAATTCCGCGATTACCGTAATTTCGATTACTTCGGCCGACTGGTAGACGCGCTTGTGTCCTTCATGTTGCGGGGAAACAACCTTGCGCTCGTCCCACCACTGCAACTGCCGGAGGCTTACCTGAGCAATGTCGGAAACATCACTGCTGGTGTATGTGCGAGAGCCATCTTCGCTCTCAGAACGAGTTTTCTTTGTTTTGAACATGATCCCCCGGTAACGTTTGGATGTGGACGGCCTTTAAAATTCTACCCGACATGCTACGCGCATTCAATAGGAAAAATAGTTCAGCGAAGCAGTTACCCGCCTCCGACGAATTGTACTATCTCTAACGCATCGCCGGGACCTACCATCGTTTGATCCCATTCCGGCCGCCGGACGATCCCGCGGTTCAGTTCCACCGCAACGCGATCCGGCAAAATTTCGAGAAAGGCCAAAATCTGAGCCAGAGTCTGGTCTTCGGGAACCATACGAACCTGTCCATTTACAACAATTTGTATCTCTTTTGTTCTGACGTCCGCCATGTTGTTTTTGGAAAACCGGCAACTCGCGACGATCGAAACTTGCCTTCCGATGCCGGATCTCATTATAGTCAAATTGTAGAGTTTACGGTTTCACAATCCCAAGATGCCAACAACCTATCCTGAGACGTACTTCCCGGTCCTGGTACAGACTGTGCTGGCCGTGCTGGTGGCGGCCGCGCTCATCACGCTTTCCTTCGTGCTGGGCAAGCGAGTGAAAAACAGGGTTAAGGATTCTCCGTACGAGTGCGGGATGGCGCCTACAGGAAGCGCGCGGGAACGCTTCAGCGTAAAGTTCTACCTGGTGGCGATTGTCTTCATTCTTTTCGATATCGAAGCTGTGTTTTTGTATCCATGGGCGGTGGTCTACCGCGAGTTGAAGATGTTCGCGTTCTTCGAAATGCTCTTATTCATCGTACTGGTGGTTTGTGGATTTTTTTACGTGTGGAAGAAGGGCGCGCTAGACTGGTCGAGTGAAGTCCCCGGCGCCGAGAGCCGGCGGACGCACAATTCGTAACAATTAAGATGCTGCCAGATCAACTGAAAACCGATTCGGTTTCGACCGCTCTCGAAGCGCGCCTGCCGGATGCCATCACGGGTGGCCACGCCGAGCGGAATGAGCCAACGTTGTTCATTGCGCCCGCTCGCATCGTGGATGTATGCCGCTTCCTTAAAGAGGAACAGGGATTCATCCGCCTGAGCGGCATCACGGCGGTGGACTGGACTCCCGCCGATCCGCGGTTTGAGGTGGTCTATCTGCTGCATTCGCTGGACCGGAACCTGCGCTACCGGCTGAAGTGCTGGGTTTCGGAAGCGGACTGCGAAATCGACTCCGTTACCGGCGTGTGGCGCTCGGCGAATTGGTATGAGCGCGAAGTCTTCGACATGTTCGGCGTGGTTTTTCGAGGTCATCCGGATTTGCGCCGCATCCTGATGCCGACGGATTGGGAAGGCAATCCGCTGCGCAAGGATTATCCGGTGCACGGCCACAAATACAGTTATCAGAACGAGTAGGAATCGGCATGCGCGAATCGACATTACATACGGGCACGATTTCCGCGGCGGAAGCGGAGCAGACGGTTGGCACGGCGCCGGAAACCAGCAGCCGTAAGATGACCCTGAATATGGGGCCGCAGCATCCGTCCACGCATGGCGTGCTGCGCGTGGTTTTGGAACTGGACGGCGAGACCATCCTGACCGCGGTTCCCGACATCGGTTTTTTGCACACGGGCATTGAGAAGGAGTGCGAGGTCAAGACCTGGCAGCAGGTGGTCACGCTGACGGATCGCGTGGATTACCTCTCGAATCTTTCGAACAATCTGGTGTACGCGCTGACGGTGGAGAAACTGATCGGCGATATCGAGATCCCACCGCGCGCGCAGTGGATGCGCGTGATGATGGCCGAGTTTTCGCGATTAAACAGTCACTTGGTTTGGTTAGGCACGCATGCGCTCGATATCGGCGCAATGAGCGTCTTCTTTTACTGCTTCCGCGAGCGCGAAGACATTCTGCGGATCCTCGAAATGTTCTCCGGGCAGCGCATGATGACCAGCTATATCCGGATCGGCGGATTGGCATTGGAACCGCCGCGCGGCTGGCAAAACGTGGTCGGCAAGTTTATCCGGGCGTTTCCCAGCAAAGTGGACGAGTACGAAGAGCTGCTGGATACGAATCCCATTTGGACTCGTCGAACGCAAGGAGTGGGGATCGCCCCGCTCGAAGATTTGCTCGACCTGGGCGTGACCGGTCCCATGATCCGCGCCGCGGGCGTCAAATGGGACATCCGCAAAGCCGAACCCTATTCGAGCTACGAAAAATTCGATTTCGAGATTCCGACGCGCACCGAGAACGATGTGTTCGCGCGCTATCGCGTGCGGCTGGGCGAGATGCGGCAAAGCGCTCGTATCATCACACAGGCGCTGGAAGGAATGCCGGAAGGTCCGTGGGCGGCGGACGCGCCGAAGATCGTTCTGCCCGAGCGCGAAAAGATGAAGACGCAGATGGAAGCGCTCATCTATCACTTTAAGATCGTGACGGAAGGCTTCCGCGTTCCGGCCGGCGAAGCGTACCAAGCAGTGGAATCGCCGCGCGGCGAGATCGCATATTACGCGGTGAGCGACGGTACGTCGAAGCCGTATCGCCTGTTCATGCGCACGCCGAGTTTCGGAAACTTGCAGGCACTGCCTGCACTGCTCGAAGGACGGCTGCTGGCGGATTCGATCGCCGCGTTGGGGAGCATGGATTTCGTGTTAGGGGATGTGGATCGCTGATGACTTTCTCGCCGGAACTCGAAGCCAAATTCGCCAAGATGCTGGAAAGTTATCCGCCCGGCCGGACTCGCTCGGCGGTGGTTCCGATGCTGCTCTACGCGCAGGATGAAGTGGGGCACGTTTCGCGCGAATTGGTGGAAGAGGTAGCGCGGCGCTGCAAAGTAACGCCGCTGCAGGTGGACGAAGTGGTGGGCTATTATTCGATGCTCCACCGCGAGCCGCAAGGCAAGATCCACGTGCAGGTTTGCACCAATATCAGTTGCTTGATTGACGGCGGCGAAGAGTTATACCGGCACGCATCCAAGAAATTGGGAATCGGAAACAAAGAGACCACACCGGACGGCCAGTTTTCCCTCGAAGAAGTGGAATGCATGGGAGCTTGTAGCTGGGCGCCGGCCATTCAGTTGAACTACGACTTTCATCATAAGGTGACGCCGGAGAAGTTGGATAAGCTGATCGACGATTTGAAAAGGAAATGAAGAAGGTTCGTCAGTTCATCGGTTCTTCGGTTCATCGGTTCTTGCTGGTCGGTGGACCCCGTCATCCCGGGTGTGTGGAACCCACGAAACTCAAAACCGAAGAACAGAAGAACCGAAGAACCGAGGAACAGCGTTCTTAATGCTCTACAACGAACCCCATCCGCTTGAAGTAAAGATCGTCACCAAACGATTCGGACTGCCGAATTCCGCTTCGCTGGATACCTATCTCGCCACTGACGGATTCAAGGCGTTCCGCAAGGCGATGGAGATGACGCCTGAGCAGATCATCGAAGAAGTGAAAGTGTCGGCCCTGCGCGGACGCGGCGGCGCCGGATTTCCCGCCGGACTCAAGTGGAGCTTTGTTCCGCGGACATCGCCGAAGCCGAAATACGTGATCGTGAACGCTGACGAAAGCGAGCCGGGGACTTGCAAAGACCGGCTGCTAATGGAGAACGATCCGCATCAGTTGCTCGAAGGCATTCTGATTGCGGGCAAAGCCATCGGCGCACAAAAGGGTTACATCTACATCCGCGGCGAGTATCGCTACCTGATCGAAGCCATGGACCGGGCGATCTCGGAAGCCTACGCGCGCGGTTATCTCGGCAAGAATATTCAAGGCACCGGATTCGATTTCGATATTTACACGCACTCGGGCGCGGGCGCTTACGAATGCGGGGAAGAGACTGCGCTGCTCGATTCCATCGAGGGCAAGCGCGGCGTTCCACGCATGAAGCCGCCGTTTCCAGCGGTTTCGGGCGCCTGGCAATCGCCGACGCTCATTAATAATGTGGAGACGCTGTCCTCCATTCCCGCGATCATCCGCGATGGCGGCGCGGCGTTCGCTGCCATCGGTCCGCCTAAGAACGGCGGCACGCGCATGATCTGCCTTTCCGGCCACATCAACCGGCCGGGCGTTTATGAATTGCCGGTGGGTTTCAATCTGCTCCGTATGATTTACGAAGTGGGCGGTGGAATGCGCAATGGCAAGAAGTTGAAGGCGGTGGTGCCCGGCGGATCGTCGTGCCCGCTTTTGAAAGCCGACGAGTGCGATATTTCCATGGACTTCGACACGCTCGCCAAAGTGAAGAGCATGCTTGGGTCGGGCGGTACGGTAGTGCTGGATGAAAACACCTGCATGGTGAAATTCGCGCTGCGCATCATGAAGTTCTACGCGCACGAAAGCTGCGGCTGGTGCATTCCATGCCGCGAAGGCACGACGTGGCTTCGAAAGATGCTGCAGCGGATGAACGATGGCGGGGGCCAGAAGAGCGACATTCCGTTGATCGCCGAGCTATCCAAGAATATGCTGGGGCGCACATTTTGCGCTTTAGGAGATGCGGCGGCGATGCCGACCATTTCGATTGTCGAAAAGTTTCCGGAAGATTTCGAAGCGCACTTGAATGGACGGCCGTGTCCCTACGAGCACGCAGCCGAACCGGTATTGGCCTGAGAACCCATTTAGCCCAATCACGATGAGCGACATTATCAATCTGACGATCGACGGTAAGCCGGTGAAGTCCGTACCCGGAACTCTGGTCATCAACGCCGCAAAGCAAGTCGGCATCGAGATCCCGTCATTTTGCTATTACGACGGATTGGCGTCCGTGGCCGCTTGCCGCATGTGTCTGGTGGAAATCGAAAAGACGCCGAAGCTGCAAGTCGCATGCACCACGCCGGTGGCGGAAGGCATGGTAGTGCATACGGAATCCGCGACTGTGCGCGAGGCGCGCAAAGGGACCATCGAATTTCTCCTGACGAATCATCCGCTGGATTGTCCAGTGTGCGATAAGGGCGGCGAGTGCGAGCTGCAGGACATGACGTTCCGCTACGGCGCGGGCGAAAGCCGCTTCGTGGAACAAAAGCTGCACGTGGATGAGCAGCAGTGGTCGCCTGTAGTGTTCTTCGATGCACCGCGCTGCATCCTGTGTTATCGCTGCGTTCGCGTTTGCGATGAAGGAATGGGTGTGAACGCGCTGGGCGTAATCAATCGCGGGGCGCATGCGGAGATCGCTCCCAACCATTTCGATCACCTGGAATGCGACGAGTGCGGCATGTGCATCGATATTTGTCCGGTGGGCGCGCTCACCAGCGGCATGTATCGCTACCAGACGCGGCCCTGGGAAATGAACCACGTTGGCACCATTTGCACGCATTGCTCGAACGGCTGCAAAACAACGTTGGGTGTCCGGAACAACCAGATCATCCGCGGCAACAATCGCGATAAATCCGGCATCAACGGCGAGTTTCTTTGCATCAAGGGACGCTACGCGTTCGATTTCGTGAACAGCTCCGAGCGGCTGCAATCGCCGATGCTCCGGAAGAACGGCGAGCTGCAGCCGGCTTCATGGGCGGAGGCTTTGACGGCTGTCGCCGGGAAGTTCAAAGAAGTGAAAGCGCGCGGCGGGAAATTCGCGGTGATCGGTTCTAATCACACAACGAACGAAGAGAATTACTACCTGCAGAAGTTCGCGCGTGAGGCGTTAGGGACCAACAGCATCGATCATCACCGGACCGGCGATGTTCCGGGCTTGCTTGATGCGCTGAGCGGCAAAACGGAAGCGCTCGCAACTACCGCCGATCTATACAATCGCAAAGCCGTACTCGTGATCGGCAGCGATCTGTCGCAGCAGCACCCGTTTCTGGCGTTTCAGATTCGTGCGAATTACCGGCATCACAATGCGCATATTTACACGGTGACGCCCGGCCCGGTGCGCGAACAGAAGCAGGCAGTCCGCAGTATTATTACGGTTCCCGGACGCGAGCTGGCGGATGTGGAATCGCTGCGCGACCAATTGAAAGCAGAACCCGAACTGGTCATCGTGTTCGGGGATTCGATCAAGGGCGACTCGATTTCGAAGCTGGTGGCCTTCGGCGATTCGCTCGGCATTCCGGTGAAGTACGTCTGCCTGGTGGACTATTCGAATTCGCGCGGCGCGTCCGATCTGGGGCTTTCACCGAAACATGCCCCCGGATATCGGCCCGTGAGTGCGCCTGGGATGGCCTACGACGAGATTCTCAACGCGCCGGATCTCGACGTGCTCTGGGTGGTCGGCGCAAATCCGTTGAAGCAGGGCGCGCTCGCGGCGAGTAAAGCATTCGTGGTGGTGAACGAAATGTTCCTCACCGAAACCGCGCAACGCGCCGACGTGGTGTTTCCAGCGGCCTCGGCTTACGAAAAGAGCGGTACCGTGACCAACGTGTGCGGCGAAGTACAGCGCCTGAAACGCGGGCTGGAAGTGATGGGCACCAAACCGGATCTGGAAATCATCGGCCAGATCGCTAAGGAAATGGGCCTCGCGGCTGTAATGGGCCCCTGGCTCCCGGACCGGATTTATAACGAGATCCGCCGCACGGTAAAGGGCTACGACATTCCGCTGCCCCTGGTCACGCTGGCTGCGCAGCAAACGACGCCAGTGAACGGGCAGGTCGGCGTCGAAGAGCGC
>DATGIH010000151.1:0-3033 GCA_035295865.1 Bryobacteraceae bacterium | reverse complement strand
CATCACGCTGGGTGCGCAGGCCTTCGAAATCATGGGCATGGTGCTGGGGCAGGGATTACGGCTGTCGCTGATCGGCATCGCGGTGGGAATCACCGGCGCGTTCGCGCTGAGCCGAATCCTGTCGCGATTCTTGTATGGCGTCGCGGCGAGCGATCCAATTACCTATATCGGCGTTGCCGTGCTGCTGCTCGTGGTGGCGCTGGTCGCTTCTTATATTCCGGCGCGGCGGGCGATTCGGATCGATCCGGTGGCGGCGCTGCGGGCGGAATAATCCGCAACGAGTTGAATTTCAGCGCGATTTCCGAATATGCTTAAGTACAATTGTGAAATTGTGGCTTACGCTCGCGGCTTTCGCGTCGTGCGCTAGCGCGCAAGAGCGTGTCGCGCTGTTCGGACGCGTAGTCAATCGTCTGAACCACGAACCAGTGCGTCGAGCGTTGGTGAAAATCTACCAAGGCAAGCAGGAATGGTTCGAACTTTCCGATGGCGAGGGGCGCTATCGCTTTCCTCCGTTGAAACGCGCTGAATATGAGCTGGCCATCCATCGGGACGGATTCACAGATCGTTTCTACAAAGTCGAGGTATCGGATTTCGACGATCCCAAAGAGCTGTTGGTCGAGTTGATGCCGCAGGGCGTGGTCGCCGGCAAGGTGGTGGATGGGTTGGGCCAGCCAATTGAGCGGGCTGAGATTCAGGCGCTACGCGGCGAACAAATCGTGGGGTCTCAGCAAACGAACGACCTGGGAGAGTACCGGTTGTCCGGACTGGACGCCGGTGCTTATCGCATTCGCGCGAGTTATCGTGGCGGCCGGGAGAGCGAGTTTGATTCGACTCCGATCACGACAGCTAGCGTCACGAAGCCGGGAGAATTTTCTGTCAAACCCGGTGCGATCATTGCGGGAATCGATTTCGAATTGCATCCGGTTCGTCCGGCCACGATTCATGGAATCATTCACACCGAGAGCGGCGAGCCGGTGGACAACGCACGGCTTTGGACCGACAAATTGGGCAATGCGGGAAGCGTGGATCACGGGAAATTTGTGATTTCGGATGTGAGTCCGGGAACTTATGTCATCTCGGCAAGAACGTCAGACAACAATCCACGGACTGGTTCGGTCAAAGTCGACGTTCAAGGCGACGACGTGAATGGTGTAGATCTAACGCTGCGGCCCATGCCGAGGATCGAAGGACTCATTCAGATGGATGGTTCGGAAATCCCCGACTTAAGCGCTCTGCTTGTGATGTTTCAGCCTGCGAACCCCATGGAAATTGCAAGATCGAGCGAATTCGGAAGGCCCGACCGGTCGGGCGCGTTTATCGCAGGATTGAATCCGGGAGAGTACGTTGTGCATGTACAACGGTTGCGTGACCGGTTCGCAGTAAAAAGAATCATTTTGGACGGCGTCTCAGTCGCGAGTCTGAAAGTGAAGGTGGATTCGCAGGCGGTAACGAGAAAACTCGTCATCGTTCTCGACCCGAAAATACAGCCATGAGACGTCGCGCGATTCATCTTTGTCTCCTCGCCGCCTCGGTTATTTCAGCGCAGACCGGCGATGGTTTTGCGTTCCGGGTGCAAGTCGTAAATAGCGTCACCGGCGCGCCGATTCCAAGCGCAAGCATCGTGTTAGAGAAACTAGATATTCCGTCGACATTTGGCACTTCGGATTCCAGCGGCGTCTTCGCTGGACATGTTCCCTCGGCGGGGAAATATCTTCTCGTTGCGAAGCGTCATGGATATCAAATCGCCGGCAACATGCCGATGGGTGTGACGTTTGATATTGAGCCTTCGGCCGAGAACAGCGCAGTGGTAAAGATGCTTCCGTTAGGGGTGATCACGGGGCGCGTGGTCGATCAATACGGCGATCCGCTCCGGCACGCGCTGGTGCATGGGCTAAGAAAGCGCAGCTTACCCGAGCTAGGGGAATATTTTGAAGGATTCAACTCAGGCGAGACGGACGATCGTGGAGAATACCGGATCGCCGGCCTTGAGCCGGGATCGTATTACGTTGCCGCCGAGTACGGCCGGGATATGCTCCGCATCGGAGGGAGCGTGCGGTGGCCCGAGATTGGCGGCATCGTGATCTTCCCCGATGCATCGGATATCGCCGGTGGACAACAGGTAGAAGTGATTGCCGGCTCAACGACGCGAATGAACGATCTGCGGTTGAAGCTGCATCGAAGCGTGACGATTCGCGGTCACGTTAAACCCGCGCCGGCGCGCGGAGATTTGTCCTTAAGCCGCGCTGGTGCTCACCTTGGACTAAATGCATTCGCAATCCAGGGTGGGATGTCGGAGCCCGACGGCAGCTTCTCGTTCGAAGTTCTGCCGGGCAGGTACCTCTTGCGTGCGTCCGATGGGAAGTCCGGCAAAATGTCGAAGGAAATCACTATCGAGGTACGAGACAAGGATGTCGACGGAATTGAATTGAGCCTCGACGCAAGCTACGAGATTAACGGACGCATCATCGCCGAGGGCGCCGACAGCGCCGAGTCTTTGGATTATTCAAAAATCATGCTGCATTTTCTCGGGATGCCCGTGAAGTTTTCCTCCGATGGAACTTTTCACGCAACCGCGTCGCCAACGGCGATTTATTTTTTGCAGCAGATTCCACCCGATTGGTATCTCAAGGAAGTGACCGTGGGTGGGCGGACACTATCGGGCAAGAGATTCGATCTGGAGCCGGGGACCACCGACGTTGTCTTTCATCTGCGGCCGGACGGTGGAAGCGTGGAGTTCACGTCTCCATCCAAAGAGCGTCAGTTTATGGTGTTGTTGCTTCCGGAAAACGGTCCACCGATCGACCTGGAATCGATGCTCCACGGCATGCCTGATCCGGCGTCGGGCAAATTCGTGGTGCATAGCGTCCCGCCCGGGTCCTATCGCGCGTTCGCATTGGATGAGACGAACTTGCTCTATTTGTACAATCCGCAAATGTTGCTGGATAAATATAAGAGCGCGGGAACTCCGATCACTGTGGCGCCGCGTGAACACAAGAGCGTTGTGGTTCCGGCCGCGAAAATTCCGGAGTAGCG
>DATGIH010000150.1:0-5392 GCA_035295865.1 Bryobacteraceae bacterium | reverse complement strand
CTCATTTTGATGAGCACAGGTGTCGGCTTCTTTTTCGGCGCGCGCGGTGGCTGGCACTTCCTGACGCTCCTCCACACTATCGTTGGCACGGGTTTGATCGCGTCCGGGACGGCCGCGCTTAATCAATGGTATGAGCGCGCTGCCGATGCGCGGATGAAGCGGACGCAAGCGCGGCCCTTGCCCTCCGGACGTTTATCGGCACGGAATGCGCTGATTTTTGCCATCCTCATCTCCATTGCCGGATTCGCCGAGCTGTTCCTCGCCGTGAATCCCCTCACGGGTGGACTCGGACTCTTCACGCTTCTCAGCTATCTGTTCATCTACACGCCGCTCAAGCAGCACTCGCCGCATTCGACCACGGTTGGCGCGATTCCGGGAGCCATGCCGCCGCTGATCGGATATGCCGCCGCCAGCGGAACTCTCACGCTGGATGCCTGGATTCTTTTCGCGATCCTGTTCTTCTGGCAATTTCCGCATTTCTACGCGATCGCCTGGATGTATCGAGAGGATTACGAGCGGGCCGGCATTCGGATGCTTCCCGTTGTGGAACCGGATGGGGAGTCCACCGCGCGCCGGATTCTCATGTATTCGCTGATCCTCATTCCAATCAGCCTGGTTCCGAAGTTTCTCGCGATGACCGGCAATTTATATTTGTTCGGTGCTGCGGCGCTCGGCCTGCTTTTCTTGTATGCCGCGCTGCGTGTCAGCTTCGATCGCACGCGTCAGCAAGCGCGGCAAGTTCTTCTCGCCTCCGTGATCTACCTGCCCGTGCTGTACGGTTTGATGCTGCTTGATCACGCGGCATGAAGCTTGCGGCGGCCCTGGGTGCGCTTCTTGCGCTCACCGCGTGTATCCCTCCCAAAACTTCATCGCTCCCCGTTTTGTTCGACGTTCCCGAATTCCAACTCACTGCCCAAGATGGCCAGCCTTTCGACAGCAAAGTGCTGGCAGGCAAGATTTGGGTGGCAGATTTCATCTACACCACGTGCCCCGGGCCGTGTCCGCGCATGACGTCGCAGATGCATGAAGTTCAAACCGAACTGCGCACCATGCCGGATGTCCGCCTAGTGTCGTTCACCGTGGATCCGGCGCACGACACGCCTCCGGTGCTTGCCGAATACGCGAAGTTGCACGGGGCGGATCCGGCGCGCTGGTATTTTCTGACTGGTTCCGCGGCGGATCTGCAGAAGCTGGATCGCGACACATTCAAGCTGGGAAATATCGACGCGACGTTGCAGCACAGTACGCGCTTCGTCCTGGTAGACCGGAAGGCGCGCATCCGCGGCTACTACGATACGTCTGAATCCGGCGCGATCCGCAAAGTGATCGAAGACATCAACGCACTCGCCCGGGATAGCTCATGATGGACGTTCATTCGCTTCCGGCGGTCAATGCCACGTTGAACGGTGCTGCGGCTGTGTTGCTGGTCACTGGATACACATTGATCCGGCAGCGGCGGATTCAGGCGCACAAACGCGTGATGCTGACCGCCTTCGGAGTCTCGATCGCGTTTCTGATTTGTTATTTGGTCTACCACTCCCAAGTCGGCTCCGTACACTATCCGAAAACCGGCGCGATCCGTGCGGTGTACTTCACCATTCTGATCACGCATACAATTCTCGCGGCCACCGTACCGGTGCTTGCGGTGATCACACTGCGCCGCGCGCTACGCGGCGATTTCCAGAACCATCGGAAGATCGCCCGGTGGACGCTGCCGATTTGGTTATACGTCAGCGTCACTGGTGTGATCGTCTATTTGATGCTCTATCAGATGTAAAAGCAATGTGGGGCGGGCAATTCTGCCCGCGGACCCGCTTTCCAGCGGGTCCAGCCGCCTCAAAGGCGGCTTGCGGCCACGATTGGCCGCCCCACCTAGAACGAGAAGCGCGAGCCCAACTGGAACGCGCGCGGTCCGCCGGTTCCGAACGTGCCACCCGCGCGGCCGCTCGGTTGTCCGAAGCCTGCATCCAGTAAGTTGCTGTCGTAACCGGTCGGGTTCGAGATGTTGAAGATGTTGAACCCTTCCGCCAGCACTTGCAGTTCATAGCGTTCTTTCCAGCGGAACAACTTCGTCAGGCGAATATCCTGCGAATTGAAGTTGTGGCCCAGCTGGTAGTTGGTCGGCAGCGTTACCGTCGGGAAGGTCTGGTTTGGATTCGGGCTCTTCTTTCCCGCGTAGGTCGCGTTATACGCGGACACCAGTTTCGGAAGGTCCGACGTGCTCAAGCCAGCGTTGAAGAGGCTGTCGCCCATGCCTGGCAACGGGAATCCCGTGATGCCGCTCCCGCTGAGATCGGCGCCGGGGATGGTCGGCTGGAACGGTCCACGGCTCGCGTAACTCGAGATGAACGAGATCCGGAACTTCCACGGAAGATCGACGGTGCCGCTCACGGTCAGCAAGCTCTTCGACGCCTGGGGTCCCCAATATTGGAACCAGTTGTCGTTGTTGTAAATGCCGTTGATGCCGTGCTGGGATTGCAGCGCATACGATGCGAGCAACTGGTAGCGGCGAGCGAATCGTTTATCGAGTTTCAACAGCAGCGCGGAGTAATCGGTCCGGCCGCCGCTGATGGTCACACCAACGCCGCCGTTCGAACATGGCGCGTCAATCACCAGCGCAAGGTTGCCTGGGCAAGCTGGAATCACCGGTGTCTGAACACCATTGATGTAGCGGTAATAGTGATTCAAGTCGAGATCGCGTAGTTGTTGATGCAGGAACAGGCGATAGACGTAATCGGCGCTGATCGCCCAATCCTTCGAGATCTGCCGCTGCACGCCCACGCTGAAGTGATTCGCCTTGCCCGGCGTAAAATCCTTCGGGAACAGCTCGTCAGCCGTCTTGAACAGATCCACGGTTCGAACCGCAAGATTCGTGTTGTTGGGATTCACACCCAATTCCTGAATGAAAGCCTGCCGGATCTGCGGAAGAATCGCTTCCAGATACGCGCCGGCGAACGGCGTGGGAGTTTGGAAGTCCAGCGGTGTTCCGGTGGGAACGAACGGAATTCCCGGAATCGGATTCGGGACGATACTGCCCGGCAGCGAGAGATAACCGGCGCCGAGCGGGCTCAGATATGCGCGTTCGATGAGGCGCAGTTCGATATCGATGGTGTCGTAATAAACCCCGGCGCCGCCGCGGAACACAGTCTTGTTGTCTTTCCATGGCGACCATGCGAATCCGATCATCGGCGAAAAGTGCAGCATCGGATGCTCTTCGCGTCCCAGACCGTTTGCTCCGAAAATCGGAGCCAGCCACTGCGGTTTGGTGAGATCGTGGTTCAGCGCATTGCTCTCGTAGTTGTAGCCGAGGCCGAAGTTCAGCGTGAAGTTCTGTTTCATTTTCCACGAATCCTCCCAATAGAAATGGAAGGTATTGTCGTGGTCGGCATTGCCGATCTGGAAGGGCGGCGGCTGTCGCGTGTCGCCTACGCTGAAATCCCAGTTCTTTAAGGGCAACTTCAAAATGTCCGCGAGCGTGTTGAATGACTTGGGGATCAACGGCAGCAGCGCAGGTTGAAGCTGCGCGACTTCTTCGGGTGAGAACAACGTAATGGATGCCGGTTCGTCGATGGTGTAGGTTCCCGTGCCTTTCTGATATTCCCACTCGCCGCCCATCTTCATCCGATGCTTGCCCTTCTGCCAGGTAAAGTTGTCGGCCGTGATGTAACGGCGCAAGACGCGGGATTGCGGGGTATTGGTTTGATTTCCGAACGAAAGTCCGGTTCCGTCGATGTTGACGTGCGGGCCATCCAAACCGATGCAGTCCGAACATTGCGCCGTGGAAGGAATGCTATTCCGGTTACTCCAATAAGTCATGGAGAACCGGGCTTCATTGACCACCGCCGGCGTAAAGCTGCTAATCAACGATGCGACACCGGAATCCGCCCAGTTCACATTGCTCACCCAGGCCGACGGCAAGTCGTTCGATCCGCGCGGCGCGAAGCTATGGTTTCCGTCGTGTGAATATCGGATGAAGAAGTTCTCTTTCTCGGTGATGCGGTAATCGAGGCGCTCGGTTTCTTCCGTCCCGATATAAGGACTGTTTGCAACCGTGGCAAAATTCCTGAAGAGTGGATCGGTGGGCAACGGAGCAAACACGCCGTTCTGATTGTTGTGTTCAAGACTGGAGAAAAAGAAGAGCTTGTCTTTCTTCACCGGACCGCCGATCCAGAAGCCCGACTGGCGGCGCGCGAAGAACGGGTCCGGCGCGATCGGATTGCGATCCAGCACCGGATAGGCGGCCATGTTGTGATCGCGGAAGAAGAAGAACCCGCTGCCATGGAAATCGTTGCCGCCGGAGCGGGTCACCACGTTCACTGCGCCACCCGCTCCCAAGCTGGTGGAAAGATCGAAGTTGACGCTCGAAACCTGGAACTCCTGGACAATTTCCTGCGAGAAGTTCTGTTGCGTTCCGCCGGTGACGGAGTCGCGCACGGTAGCGCCATCCACCGTGATGCGCGTCAAGTCGGAGTCGGCGCCTAGGATGGAAACGTCAAACGCACGATTGTACTGGCCCTGGCTGTTCGCCGAAACCGTGACACCCGGTTCGAGCATCGCAAGCTGCAGGAAACTGCGGCCGTTTAAGGGAAGATCCTCAATCTGCTGCCGGTTCACCGTGCCTTCGATCGCGTGCTGCTCATATTCAATCTGCGGCGTGACCGATTCCACTGTGACGATGTCCTTGGATTGCCCGACTTGCAAATGGAGGTCGACAGTGGTGATGCCTCCGACTGTGATGTTGGCCTCGCGCAGCAGGGTCCGGAAGCCGCTGACTTCCGTCCTTATTTCGTAAGTTCCGCTCGGAAGGGCAGATGCGTTGTACTGGCCCGCCGCATTGGTGGTAACGTTGCGGACCAAACCGGTTTCTTTGTTCGTGATGGTAACGGCTGCGTTGGGAATTACGGCGCCGGATTCGTCGAAGACCGTTCCGGAAACATCACCGACGGGTGCTTGTGCCAATCCGGCTACAATCGACCCAAAGAACAGAAGCGCAGACAACAGACAGAGTTGCAGTGTCGCTTTCATATGGAGGCCCCCAAGCCTTAGTTGACGGAGAAATCAAGATCTAAGAAATACTTTCACAAGAACGGGGAAGAGTCAAGGGGCTGAAAGCTGCTAGGGCTTCGGCCCTAGAGGTTCCAGGCCCATATTCGAGGGATTCCAGGAATTCACGAAGTCGAGGAACGTACGATGCGGTGGATATAGGCGTCCCAAAAGCGGCTAACTTCTTCCAAAACAATCATATGCTCTTTTGTATCGGCTTAACCCAGGTCTTGCGCCAAACTTCTCCCTCGACTTCTTGAATCCTTGAATTCATGAATTCGCTATCCTATTTCCGTGCCCCTTGCTAATAAACTAACCGCCTCTACTTCCGGCGGCGGCTGTGCTTCCA
>DATGIH010000149.1:0-6644 GCA_035295865.1 Bryobacteraceae bacterium | reverse complement strand
AGTAATCGGTCGAGTTCCGCGCCGTGCGCTCCGCGCCGACCTGCCCGTGTTCCGGACCGATCTGATGGAACCGTTTCAAATTCAGCGCGGCGAGACCGTGCAAGTAACGGCCATTTCAGGGGCCGCTCAACTGACGATGGAAGCTGTCGCGCAGAACTCCGGAAGACAGGGCGAAACCATCTCGCTCAAGAACGAACGGAGCGGGAAAGTCTTCCAGGGAAAGATCGAAGGCAAAGACCGTGCACTGGTCATGGTGGGGCCTCTATCAACGAGCATTCAATGAAAATCTGCATCGCAATTGTAGCTCTCTTGCCGTTCGTCCTCTTAGGCGCGGATGCGAGCAAGGATAAAAAAAAGAAAGCGCCCGCCGAGCCTTCGCCGCTCGACCTGTATATAAAGGACGCCTATCGCGACTATTCTCTTCCCGCCGCCGCGCAGCCGGCCGGCTCCATGTGGTCGCAAAACGCGCTGTTTTCCAACCTCGCGATGGATGTCAAAGCCAGCCGCGTGGATGACATCGTAACCATCGTAGTCAACGAAACGTTTTCCGCCGTAGCAACAGGCGACGTGAAGACGCAGCGCCAATCCACCGCGCAGAGCGCCATCAGCGCGGCCGCCGGAATTACGCGCGCCACCGGTCCGCTGGCAAATCTCGCAAAAACCAATACGCAAACGCAGTTACAAGGACAAGGCGAAACCAGCCGCGGCGCCGTGCTGACCGCGAATCTGAGCGCGCGCGTGACGCACGTGCTGCCCAACGGATACATGGTCATCGAAGGAACCAAACGCGTCCAAGTCAGTTCGGAGAATCAGGTTGTCACCGTCCGTGGCGTGATTCGCCCGGTGGATCTCGACCCGACGAACTCCGTCGCGTCCAATCGCATCGCCCAGATGGAGATTCAAGTCAATGGAAAAGGCGTGGTGGGCGATTCCATCCATCGCCCGAACTTCCTCTACCGTTTGCTCTTGGGAATTCTACCGTTCTAAGTTATGAGCCGAAAATCTCTCCTGGTTTTTCTGGGCTTGTCCCTGATGCCGCTTGCCGGATTAGCCGATCCCCCGAACGCGCGATTGAAAGAGCTGGTCTCGCTCGAAGGCGTGCGCGACAATCAACTCATTGGCTACGGCATTGTCGTCGGATTAAAAGGAACAGGCGACCGCCAACAGACCCTGTTCACCGCGCAGAGCTTGACCAACATGCTGCAGCAGATGGGCGTCACAGTGAATCCTTCCGTGATTCTCGTTCGGAATACCGCCGCGGCCATGGTCACCGCCACACTTCCGCCATTTGCGCAGCCGGGCATGCAAATCGACGTGACGGTCGCCGCGATGGGCGACGCCGCGAGCCTGCAGGGTGGACTATTACTGATGACCAGCCTCCGGGGAATCAACGGCCAGGTCTATTCGATCGCGCAAGGGCCCGTCGTCACCGGCGGATTCATTTTAGGCGGGGCAGGGAACACACAAACCGTGAATCATCCCACCGTCGGCCGGATTCCCGGCGGCGCGATTGTCGAAAAAGCCGCGCCCTCCGTGGTCCCGACCAATCAAGTCCGATTGCAATTGCATCAAGCGGATTTCACGACTGCCGCCCGGATCGCGCAAGCCGTGAACAGCCACTTCACCGCGGAAGCAAATCCAATCGCGCACGCCGATAGCTCGGGATTAGTCAGTGTCGCGATTCCCGCGGCCTTCACCACGCGCTCCACGGAATTCGTAGCGGAACTCGAAACGGTCACGGTAAAGACGGATCGTCCAGCTCGAGTCGTGATAAACGAAAGAACCGGAACCATCGTGATGGGGAAGGAAGTGCACGTCTCGCCCGTCGCTATCATGCATGGCAATCTGACGGTCGAGATCCAAACCACCTACCAGGTCTCGCAGCCCGGACCCTTGTCTTCCGGCACCACTCAAGTTGTTCCGCAGGTCTCGGTCGGAGTGAAGGAAGAGAAAGCCCGCAACGTCGTTCTCAAAGAAGGCGCTACCGTGGAAGAGTTAGTTCGGGCTCTTACGTCGATCGGCTCCACGCCGCGCGACATTATCGCGATTCTGCAGAGCCTAAAAAGCGCGGGCGCACTGGAATCCGAACTTGAGGTGATCTAACCGCGATGGGCATTCCTCTTTTACCCGGCGCGGCGTCCCTTGCTTCAAGCTTGAGCTCGTCGCAGATCAAACAAAAGCAGCCATCCGATGGCAGCTTCCATCAAGCGCTGCAACAAGCGTCCGCGAAGCCGGACGAGATTTCGAAAGCAGCCACGCAGTTCGAATCGATGATTATCGGCCAGGTTTTGCAAGCATCGCGTCAATCCTCGGATAAGGGCTGGTTGGGAACCGGCGGCGGCGACGATCAAACCGGCGACATGGTCATGGAAATGGCCGAGCAGGGCTTGGCCCAAGGGCTCGCCGCGCAGGGTGGCTTAGGCATCGCGAAGATGGTGAGCGCCAAACTTCGCCGCGAAGCTGCTATGCCGACCAGCTCCGGACCAGTGGCTCAGAATCCACAGTCTCCGCCGAGTAAGGATTCTGTCCACTCGCCGTCTGTACACGAACTTTGATCTCCGTCTTGACTTCGTGCTCCTCCCCGGAGTTCAGATTCTCCATCGCGCCATTCCATCCCTCCAGCAGCGTTTGCAGCAGTCGCGAAACTTCGAGCAGGAGATTCTCCGATTGCTCCGAATGCGCGCGGATCAATTGGCCCTGCATGTAGCTATACAGGCCTGCGAGCGTTTTGCAATATTCCGGCTGGACGTCGTATCGCAGCGAGACTTGCAGCTCAGAAAGAATTTCGATGGTTTTCGTAATGGCCTCGCCGCGCTTCAGAATGTCACCCGATCGCAACGCTCGCACCGCCACGTCCATCGATTGCACCGCAGCCTCGTACAGGATCCGGATCAGTTCCACGGGCGACGCCCCTTGGATCCGATGCTTCAAATACTCCTGGTGATGGTTCGGCAAAGGCATCTGGACTCTTATCGATGCGAATGGGACCACTTTCACGATTTTTCGATACCCTCATTTGCGGGTAAAAGGTGGGCACAAAATAACCACGCGCGCGGGCTGAAGTCTTGTCCTTCCCCAGTCGATCTTTTGACTCAAAGGTTACTAAAACTTACAAGCAACTATGCCGCTGAGCGTTCGTGTGAATTCCGTTCTGTGTCTGGCTGACTGCGAGTTTCTGACGAACTCGCCGGAAGTTACTAACTTGCGAGTAATATACGCAAGTGATTCGGCCGGTGCAAACCACGTACTAGACAGTACTGGCGTCGATGCCCTCCTCGTACTGCTTCCGCTCTCGAGCGATGGCGCCGAGGAAGTGATCAAAAGATTTCGCGCACGCTCTCCGCAAGCCCCGGTCCTGATTTACGAGCCTCTCTCCGCCGGCGATCAGCTCTCCGGATTTGAAAACTGCGAGCGCATCTCCGGCGAAATCCCCGAAACCGAACTCCGGGACCGCATCTCGCGATCGCTCCAGCCCCGAACTTTCTCCTCATCTTCGCCCGGCGAGGAGTGGGCGGACGCCCTGGTTGGTTCCAGCACTGCCATGCGGCAGATCGTTGAAATCATCCGCTTGGTCGGTCCACGCAGATCCACGGTGTTGATCACCGGTGAAACCGGCAGTGGCAAGGAAGTCGCGGCGCGAGCCATCCATGCCGCGAGCAACCGTTCCGGCGCGAAGATGGTCGCCGTAAACTGTGCCGCTTTGCCGGATAACTTGCTCGAAGCGGAACTCTTCGGCCACACCAAGGGCGCCTTCACGGGCGCTGTGAACGCACGCGTAGGCTTGTTCGAACAGGCGCATCGCGGCACAATCTTTCTGGACGAAATCGGCGAAATGCCGTTGCAGTTGCAATCGAAGCTCTTGCGCGTGCTGCAGGAACGCGAAGTGCCACGCATCGGCAGTTCGGAGCCGATCCCTGTGGATGTTCGCGTGATCGCAGCCTCCAACACGAACTTGCTCGAAGCCGTTGCCGCCCGCCGTTTTCGGGAAGATTTGTATTACCGGCTGAAAGTCGTGACGTTGCGCATGCCTGCTCTTCGCGAGCGCGCCTCCGACGTTCCTGAACTCGCAGAACATTTCTTGTTAAAACTTGCCGACCTGGAAGGCACCGGCCGTAAACACGTCTCCCGCGCCGCCATGGAAACGCTGATGCGCTACGCCTGGCCCGGCAACGTTCGCCAGCTCGAACACGCGCTTGAATCCGCCGTTGCTCTAAGCGGGGTGCGCATGCTGCTCGAGCCCGGCGATCTCGATCTGCCCGAGCAGGAAGAAACGCCGGACTGGGCGCGTATGTTTGCCCTGGACGTTCCGGAATCCGGGGTGAATTTCGAAGAGTTCATGATGGGCATCGAACGCCGCCTGCTCGAACGTGCCTTGGCGAAATCCGGCGGAAACAAAGCGCGCGCGGCCAACATGCTGCGGATGAAACGCACTACCCTGATCTCGAAGTTCAAGTCACTCGAAGTCTGCGCTTAACCAGAAATGCCAGCGCGTGTAGCCTCGCCAACCACTGCAGCCGCCAAACCGGCCGCGCCGCTCGATCTCTCGAAAGTCAGCGAATTCGGCGTTCCCATCGTCGTCCTCATGATCGTGATCGCGCTGATCACGCCGCTGCCCAGTTTCATTCTGGATTTCCTCATCGTCCTCGATCTGATGATGTCGGTGGTGGTCATGATGGTGGCCATGTATATCGGCCGCCCTGTGGAATTCAGCGTATTTCCCACGGTTCTGCTGTTGTTGACCTTGTTCCGCCTTGCGCTCAACGTATCTTCCGCGCGCCTGATTCTGCTTAACGGCAACACCGGAACCTCCGCCGCCGGTCACGTGATCGAAGCATTCGGAAGTTTCGTCGTCGGTGGAAACTACATCATCGGCGCCGTGATCTTCCTGGTTCTGATCGCCATCCAGTACGTCGTCATCAACCACGGTTCGGTCCGCATTTCGGAAGTCACCGCCCGATTCACTTTAGACGCCATGCCCGGCAAGCAGATGTCGATCGATGCCGATTTGAACGGCGGTCTCATCGACGAAACCGAAGCGCGCCGCCGGCGAAAAGATTTAAGCGGCGAAGCCGAATTTTACGGCGCCATGGACGGAGCCTCGCGTTTCACCCAGCGCGATGCCATCGCCAGCATCATCATCACCGGCGTCAACATTATCGCCGGATTCCTGATCGGCGTTCTGCAGCACCACATGGATCTCCGGCACGCCCTCGAGACCTACACGGTACTCACCATCGGCGATGGCCTGGTCACCGTAATTCCCGCGTTGATGATCTCCATCTCCGGCGGCTTGATCGTTACCCGCGCGAGCTCGGACTCCCGCCTGGGCGCGCAGTTCCAGGAACAGGTATTCGGCAAATCCGAACCTCTCATGCTCGCGAGCGGTGTCCTGGTTGCATTGGCTTTATTCCCCGGATTGCCCACCATTCCGTTTCTCGCGCTAGGCGGCGGCCTCGGCTTCATTGCATGGCAAAAGCGTCGAAAACAAGACGCTACCGTCAAGAGCTCGACGGATTCGGCCAGCAAACCGGCGAAGGAAAACGTCGAAGCGCTGTTGCAAGTGGACCCTCTTGCCATCGAAGTCGGCTTGTCTCTCGTTAAGTTAGTTGAAGGCGGCGCAAGCTCTCCGCTGTTGCAGCGAATCGCCGGCATCCGCAAGACTCTCGCGTCGCAGCTCGGCTACTACTTGCCGCCGGTGAAAGTAAACGACAATCTCTCTTTACGGCCGCGCGAGTACTGCATTTTGATCAAAGGCGTTGAGCTCGCACGCTACGAACTGCTTGGCGGCTATGAGTTAGCAATACCAAGCGGCGGCGTCGATCCGAGCGTGGAAGGCAAACCCACCAAGGATCCCGCATTTAATTTGTCCGCGGTTTGGATTCCTTCCGACCGTGCCGCTTACGCGCGCAGTCGCGGTTACACCGTGGTCGACGATATCAGCGTCCTCGGCACTCACCTCTCCGAACTCGTCCGCAAATACGCTCACGAACTCTTCAGCCGGCAGGATGCCAAGAACTTCTGCGACCGCGTGGCTCAGAGCAATCCGAAGGTGGTCGAGGATTTGGTTCCCAAATTGCTATCACTCTCGGTGATTCAAAGAGTGCTACAGAATTTGCTCCGGGAGCGAGTGTCCATCCGCGACTCGGTAACGATCTTGGAGGCGCTCAGCGAAGGCGCAAACATGTCGAAGAATCCAGTGCTCTTGACCGAATACGTTCGCCAGGCCATCCGGCGTTCCATTGTGAAGCCGCACCTGAATCAACAGAGCGAAATTCCGGTCTATCAAGTGGAGCCGGCCGCCGAACAGATGGTCGAGTCTTCCATCGATCACAACGAAACCAACAGCGTTCTCAGCATGGCCCCACAAGCTGCGCGCGATTTTGTGGGCAACATTACCAAGAAACTGGACCGCCCGGACTCTTCGGCCGTGATTCTCACAGGGCCCTCGGTCCGATACTTCGTAAAACAACTTCTTGAAACAACATTTCCGGATGTCGCGGTTCTTTCGCACAGCGAAGTGCCGCCTGAGATTCGAGTGAAATCGCTGGGCTGGGTAGGTTGAGGGATCAATGAAATCGGAAACAACATCCATGCGAATCAAATCGTACTTCTCCAGTTCCGTGGAGCGCGCCATTCAAGAAGCG
>DATGIH010000148.1:0-24597 GCA_035295865.1 Bryobacteraceae bacterium | reverse complement strand
GAAAGCGTTCCGGAACGTTTTGGTCGTTTTGGAGCCTGATGGCGGCACTGGCGAAGGAGGGCCGCAGTCCTCACATGATCGTTCTCGAAAACGTTACCGGTGCACTAACGTCGCACGGTGGCCGAGATTTCAGCGCAATTGTGCGAGCATTTGCGGAGATCAATTATCGCGTTGGTTGTCTAGTACTGGACGCTGCCCGTTTTGTCCCACAATCTCGCCCGAGGCTTTTTGTTATTGGCGTTTCAGGAAACACGGCAATTCCAAAACATTTAGTCGCGGAAGCTCCTTCTGACCCGTGGCAGCCCAAGCCATTGCGCACTGCCGTCTCGCTTCTACCTCTAAGCTTGGACAGGAACTTAGTTTGGTGGCGGCTGCCATCACCCAACAGCCCAGTTCCACCGCTGGCGGCAATGATCGAAGAAGAACCCATTGGGGTGTCTTGGCACAGCGCCTCTGAGACAAAGTATTTACTTAGTTTGATGTCTCCGCTTCATCGCCGCAAAATCGATGCCGCTGGAGCGGTAAGAACGAAAACCGTTGGCACAATCTACAAACGCACGCGTCCCGACGAGGCGGGTAACCGGAGTCAGCAAGCGGAAGTTCGTTTCGACAATGTCGCCGGATGTCTTAGAACTCCCGTTGGTGGATCCAGTAGGCAAACCGTGATTGTCGTCGAAGGCAAGAGCATTCGGTCTAGGTTACTTTCACCACGAGAAGCCGCGCGGCTGATGGGTGTTCCGGAAAGCTATCCATTGCCCGCAAAGTATAATGACGCGTATCACTTATTCGGCGACGGTGTTGTGGTACCCGTGGTCGCTTGGCTGGAGAGGTATCTTCTGCGTCCCATAGCCAGCTCGATTCATAGCGATCGAATCGCCAAGCAGATAGCTTAGAGGGAATGTCGAAAGAGTTCGGGCCACCTTCCGAGTTGGATTTTGAAAAGGCGTTGATGTTTTTCCACGCCTACATGTATGGTCCACTTCAAGGAAAGCTGCGGCTCTACGCTGTTCGGAGTGTAAGACCAGGCGGTGTAGCAATGTCGTCCGATTGGGAAGTGTTCGCATCCATTCTCGTCAAGGATGTTGGCAAGAAGCTGGCAGCGGGAATTGACCTGGCCAACTTTGAAGTAAAGTCCGCAGTTAGCGGAGGCAGCTACGAATATCAGTACCACAAGAACACCGGCCAGGAGAAGCTACTCAATGATATGAAGGTCGGCCATTTGTTCTTCGAACATGCCGATAACTTGCGTCTTGTGAACCTAAGATGGGCGCACGGCAGCAAAATGAACCACTTTTTCAAAAAGTGGCTGGATGAATATCCCGATCCCTATCCCCAGCGTTATCGCAAGAACATACCTTTCACCTGGGTCAAGGAAAAAGCGGTTCTCTTGATGACTCTCAAGGACGGAGAGGTAACGTATCCCATCCAGACTTCTGGCGCTCAGAAGTAACACGACTGCGGGGAGGCAGCGCTACAGCAATCCGGGTATTCTGAGAGCTTATGAAAACTGCCATTGTTACCGGGGGTGCGAAGGGGATTGGGAGTGCGATCGCGCAGCGATTGGCGCGCGACGGATTCACTGTTGTGATTGCGGATGCGGATGAAGCAGCGGCTGTGAGCGCGGCGGAGGAGTTATCCGGATTGGGCATCGGGGTGGATGTGAGCGATCCGGCGGCAGTGCGGCGGATGGCGGCTACGGTGCTGGAGCATTATGGACGGATCGACGTGTTGGTGAGCAATGCGGGTGTCACGGGCGTCGCAAAGCCGGTGCACGAGTATCCGGAGGAAGAGTGGCGGCGTGTGATGGCGATCGATTTAGACGGCGTGTTTTATTGTGCGAAGGCGGTACTGCCGTCGATGCTCGCGCGCGGATCGGGACGCATCATTAATATCGCGTCGATTTCGGGAAAGGAGGGGAATCCGAACATGCCTGCGTATTCGACGGCGAAGGCGGGAGTGATTGGATTCACGAAAGCGTTGGGAAAAGAAGTGGCGACAAAAGGCGTGTACGTGAATTGCATCACGCCGGCGGTGATCGAGACTGAGATATTGAAGCAATTGACTACTGAAGCGGTGAATTATATGGTCGCGAAGATTCCGATGGGCCGCGTGGGGCAGCCGAAGGAGGTGGCGGCTTTGGTGTCGTGGCTGGCGTCGGAGGAGTGCAGTTTTAGTACCGGGGCGGTTTTTGATTTGAGTGGGGGACGGGCGACTTATTAGGAATTGGTCGGGGCGCGGAGATTCGAACTCTGGACCTCCTGGTCCCGAACCAGAAAAAAACGAAGAATGAGTAACTCAGCCCTGGTCATACCTGGTTCTACTTGTTTCGACCAAGTCATACGCGTTAGGGCACTTGGAGCCGCGTCGTCTTAATCGGTTCAAATCCGTCTATGCAGGGGGTGGGCATAGTATAGGGCATACCTAGTCTCGGTTGATACACTCTGCCTCATGGAGTTTGAACTCGGCGATACGACGGTACCCGCAGGAAGGCTCCCCAGCAGGTTAGAGCCATTTCACGATTCGCGAGCGCGCAAATTGTTTTGCAAGGCGGTGGAGGAATATACTCCCGAAGTTCATGAATGCACTTTCCAGCGGCCATTTCGCTGATACACGGCAGCCGCTTGCAGACAGCTCGCGCAGGAAACGGCGCATTGGCGACGGATGAGCGCAGCCATCGCACGGATTTTGGAGGCTACTTGATTTGTATTAGTCGGGTATCGGACATTTCCTAAAATTACTTACGCCCTAAAAATCTGCTTGTGTTAGACTGTCTGAGGGGTTAGTGCCTATGTGGCGAAATAACCTCGTGTTCGTTGTCCTTTTCTTCTCTCCTCTTGCTCCCGCGTTGGCTGATGCAGTTAATGTAACGGTTAGTGGTGCCGCAGGCGGCGACGGCACTATCATCGCAAGGTGCCTTTTTCTCACCGATTGTGATGAATTCACTGACACCGAAAGCTTCGGAATCAGCGGTTCAAATAACCACGTTGGAACCTTCACTGCATCGGGGTCAACCAGCGCGGATGAACAACGAGTATCCATGTCCGCGTTCGTTCAGCAGATCACAACGGCATCCCCGACTAGCATTAGCGTAGATCTTCTGTCATCAGCCAGCGTCGATGCATTGGGCGCTGAATGGGGAGCCCGGTTTAGTTTAGTCAATTCCGATACATTCGAATGGACGCTCACTACCGAGTCACTTATGAATCTGACGACGCAAGTGACAGAGTCTGACTCGCCTAACTACTCTCCTTGTTTTGTCTTGATGTCGGTGGGCCCCAAAGGAGCTTCCTTTTTTCTGTCTGCTTGTGAACCTGAACTTATCCCTAATCAGTCTTTTATCGTGGCAGCGGGAACGTATACGTTGATCGCCTCTAACAACTTGATGTCTGGCTTTAGCCCCGAGGGCATGATGACCAACGACGAGACCTTGGTAGACTTTTCCCTGACTGCCGATTTTACTCCGATTGTTCCCGAACCAAAGTGGAGCATCATCGTTCCGGCCGCACTATTCATTCTTTGCTTCTCGGTCCGACCCAAGATGCGCGCGTCCGCTTTCCGAAATCAAGTAATGAAAGGAGAACCTCGATGAGATTTCTTTGGCTAACGTTGGCGTTGGCTGCCTTAGCAGCCGCAGACACACTGACGCAGGGTCTGGGGGCAACTGCGTCGCTGGGCTGCGGAGGTCTTCCTTTTTGCGACAGTCTCTCTTTTACCTCAGCGTGCAGCAGTTCGATCCGTCTCTAGGAACACTGCTGGCCGTTGATTTCGATTTCTCTGACAGCCAGTCCGGGCAATGGAGCGTCAACGGAGACTTAACTCCTGGCTTTCTGACCATTGAAAGTTCCGCATCTTCTGATCTTCCGTTAAACGTCACTGCGTCGTCAGATTACTTCCTGGCGCCCCCTTGTACTCCCAGCCCATGTTCCGGTTCAACTACGAACTTCCTAAGCGCCTCCGGCACAGAGTTTTCGAATTTCTTCATTGGCACGGGAACTGTGTAGATTGCATTCACTGACTACTGGGGACTGAATTCTCTCATAATATGTCAGGGTCGGGGTTTGCCCCCGTCTTTGGCGTAGAGCCGGCGTAGAGCCGGGAATTGGTCGGGGCGCGGAGATTCGAACTCCGGACCTCCTGGTCCCGAACCAGGCGCTCTACCAGGCTGAGCCACGCCCCGAATGGAGATTTGCTGCCGGTCGAAGCCGGTGCAATCACGAGTATACCACTCAGCGGCGGTTTACTGCGGCTTTGCGGCGGCCGTGGGATCGGGCGGCGCGAGTTTGAAGGTCAGCAGCACCTGATTCCTGGTGTCGTAGATGGTGACCTTCTTCGTGGGAGCCACCAGTTCGCCGCGCTTGGCTACCAGTTCGTAATTCACATCCAAACGCAACTCGCGGAAGACGAACTTGCCATCGTCTTTAGTGGCGAAATCAATCACCTTCTGGGTTCTCAGATCCTTCAGCTGGACGATCGCGCCTGAGACCGGATTGTCGGCCTGATCTTTCACCGTACCCAAAATGGTCCTTTGCTGCGATGGCTTCAGAGGTTTGTGCGTCTCGTTGCCGAAAGTCGCTTCCGGATGCTTTTGCGGATCCGCTTGCGCGCTCAGAAGTCCGGCCGCTGCCAGAAATGCGAAAGAGACGGCGAACAGGTTTGGAACATTCATTACGAGTGACCTTTTCTCTAGCATAGATCACTCGGAGCGCCGCAGAGTGAATTGCTAAAGTTGGTTCAGGCTCCATGGCGTCGAGTTCGCGTCCTAAACTCACCGAACAAGAATATTTGGAGATCGAGCGGGCGGCCGATTTCAAGAGCGAGTTTGTGCGCGGCGCCATGTATGCAATGTCCGGCGGATGTTTGCAACGCTCCGGCATTGCGCGCAATATCTTAGCGACGCTACATGCGATCTTGCGGGCCGGCGAGTGCCAAGCTTTTGGATCCGACCTGCGTGTCCGCGTCTCAAACAGCCTGTATACATACCCTGATGTAACCGTTGTTTGTGGGAAGCCATTGCTTTCGGATGCAGAACAGGATTGCCTGATGAATCCCATCGCGATCTTCGAAGTTCTCTCCCCCACCACCGAAACATACGATCGAGGAATGAAATTTCAGCACTACCGCACCATCCCCTCGCTTCGTGAGTACATTTTGGTGGAACAGGATCACGTTCAGATCGAACACTACATTCGTCAGGACGCAGATACCTGGACACTCCGTGACCACAAGAGCTTGGACGCTGAGCTAAAGATGGATTCGATCGGCGCCACGCTACCGCTGCGGCTCATCTACGAAGGCGTGGATCTCGCGTCCTGAACTATTCCCAGCGCAGCGCTTCAATGGGATCGATTCGCGATGCACGCCGAGCCGGTATCCAGGTCGCCACGACCGCGAACAAAACGAGAACGGCCGTTGCAACCAGACAGGTCGCCAAATCGTTGCTTGCCACTCCATAAAGTACGCTGGATGCCAGGCGCATCACCGCCAACGCGAGCGCGACTCCCGCGATCGTTCCCAGCGCGCACAACCGCATTCCTTCGCGGAGCATCATGAGCAAAACTTCGGACGGCTTCGCTCCTATGGCCATCCGGATTCCGATCTCATGCGAGCGTTGGGTCATGGAATAAGTCATCACGCCATACAGCCCGAGCGTAGCCAGCGCGAGTGCGATCACACCCAACACACTGAGCAAACTGGCACCCACTTTTTGCGCGAAATAGGATGCGCTCATGTAACTTACGAACGGAGCCGTACCGCTGATGGCGACATTCGGATCCACGGATTGGATCGCCTTTCGAAGCTTGTCCGCGAATGCCTGGGGACGTTCTGCGGTTCGTACTTCAATACCGATCCCCATGCCCGAAGAGTAGAACTGAGCGATAGGAATATAGAAGTACGGAGTGGCCGGCTCCGACAGCTGATGATATTTGCTGTCTCGCGCTACGCCGACGATCGTTATATCTTCTCCGAAGCCGTGGAACTTGTGGCCTAATGCGGGACCTCCCGCGAGGAATCGCTTGACGAAGCTCTCGTTCACAATGGCAACGCGATTCATCTTGCGATCGTCAAGATCGGTGAAATCGCGGCCATCCAGTAAAGGGATTTGAAGCGTTGCAAAATATCCGGGCGAAACCACGTTGCGATAGAGCTTCATATTTTCGCCCTCGCGGGGCGCGTAACCCTGGATCCTTAGTTCCTCCCACGATCCGCCCGAGAAACCCAAGGGAACGTCCTCACACATGCTCGCGCTTTGAATCCCCGGCGTCTGCAGAAGATGATCGCGCAAGCGCCGCAGCAGCGATACGGATTGCTCCTGCGAATAATGGCTTTGCGAAAGATCCAGTCCGGCGAGTAGAACATGATCGGGTTGGAATCCAGGGTTCGCGGTTTTGGCGTTTTCAAAACTCCGGATGAACAGACCGCTGCCTATGAGGGCAATCAACGCCAAAGAGATTTCAGAAACTACCAGGGCGCCCCGCAAGGCTCGCGCACCGACGCCGGCGGAAAGGCCGCGCCCGCTCTCTCGCACTATCTCCAGCGCTTTGCGCCGGAAGATTTGCCAGGCTGGGGCTAAGCCGCACAGAATCGTTACTGTCAGGCACAGCGCGATAGTAAAAAGCAATCCCGCGCTGTCGAATCCACCGGCGATGTTGGCCACCGGAAGATCGGTCGCGGGCAAAAGCAGCTCGATGCCGCGTGTCATCCAACTGGCGGCCAGCAGTCCCACTGCACCACCCGCTAGAGCCAGCGCCAACGCTTCGGTGAAGAGCTGACGCAACAAACGAGCGCGCGTTGCACCCAGGCTCAGACGGATTCCGAACTCTTTCTGTCGGGCGGTGGCGCGGGCGAGCAAAAGATTGCTGACATTGGCGCACACGATCAGCAAAACCGCGGCGCCGACCGCCAGCAACACTTTCAGCAGCTTTCCCAGAACGCTTTGCACTCCATCGGGCGAATCTTCGAGCGAGAGCACTCGGGCACTCATTCCGCGATTGCTTGCAGGATAGGCGGTTTCCAGATGTTTGGCGATTGCGGCGACTTCCGTGTTGGCCCGATCGAGATCCGCGCCGGGGGCTAAGCGGCCCATCAATGCCAATGGCCTTGAGTTGCGATCTTCCAGCCAGTTCCAGGAGCCGGTCAGTTCCGAGTGCATCATCAAGGGAACCCACAAATCGAACTTGAGCCCATTCACGGTGCCCGCGAACTCGGCCGGGGTCACGCCGATGATTGTGAAGGATTTCTGATTCAGTTTGATCAGGCGCCCGATAATGTTCGGATCGCTTTGGAAGCGCCCGCGCCACATGCTTTCGCTGATCACCGCGACGGGCGCCCCGCCCGGCCTTTCCACCTGCTCTTCTGCGGAAAAAGTGCGCCCGCGCAACGGCTTCACCTTCAGCGCATCGAAAAAATTGCCGGAGACCATCTCCGACCAGACGCGTTCCATGTTCGGCGCGTCGCCGATGTAAAGTGGCCGCTGCTTGAACGCAATTACGCCCGCGAGAGTTTTTGTCTGATCGCGGAAATCGCGATAATCAAGGTAGGAAGAGTCCAACAGGTCGCCATTGGTCGCGACGTTCTTGACGGTCACCAGCTCGCGGCCACCCGGGACACCCGTCATAGGATGGAGAAGAATGCGCTCCACCCACGAGAAAATGGTGGCGTTCACCGCAATCCCTAGCGCGAGCGAACCCACCGCCACCAGAGTAAACGCCGGGCGCTTGAGCAAAGTGCGGATGGCGAAGCGCAGGTCTTGAAGAAACGAACCCATGGGACCGCCTAATCCGCATGTTAGGTTCCAAGAGGTAAGTTGAAGAAAGAAAAGCCGCGCGCTTCGGGGCACCTTCCATGAGCTGTTCGCTTCTGGGATAAAGAAGCGGTATTCAACCGCGGACGAACGCCTATAAACAGCGAAGGGTTCTGTGGACTTAGGCCGCTTTGCGCCCCAAGGGCTCCTCGCCCACTACTTGCTGCGGAACGCGAAGCACCTGCCAGCTCTTCCACAAAGCCTCGCCCCATCCATAGGATCGATACGCCAGACCCTGTCTCTCGCAAAAAGCCTGGACGGCGACGCTGACTTCGGGATAGTGGATGTGGCTGATATTCGGAAACAGATGATGCTCCACCTGATATTCCAGACCCGAGCACAAGAACCGTCCCAGCCAACCCGTCCGGAAACTCACGGTTCCATCGGTTTGCGCCGTGTAGAAATCCACACTCTGCCGGCTCTCTTGCGTTATGCGTTGAGCGTCGGCGGGAAAATGGCCGGGCGCCAGGATTGCGTACATGGCGTATCCGAGCAAAATTGTGCGCAACACATAAAACGCCGCAACCGCCGGGAACGGCCAGAACAACAGAGGTAATCCGATCCAGAAGGCATAATGCATCGCGAGGGCGCCGGCATCGATCCAGTGGGCAGCTTTTCGCTCGCGGGGATTGGTCAGCTTTCCGATGACAAATCGCCAACCAGCTGCCTGAATACTGAAGCAATTCACCGCGAGTGCGAGCGGAAATAACCAGAACTGCAGGTGCCGATGGTAAAAGCGCCGGAAGCCGGAGCTTGCACCTACTTCTCCCGCTGTGATGGCGAACCAAGGAAGCAGGTCGGCATCGCTGTCCACGCCAACGACGTTCGGCGACGGATGATGTAGGGTGACATGCTTATGCCACCAGTACGTCGCGGATAGTCCGTCAAACATCGGATATCCGAAGTAACTCAAAGCTTCGTTCACCCAGCGTTTGTCACTGGTCCCGTAATGAGTGGAAGTGTGCGTGTTGGTCCCCACGCCCATACATCCAAAGGCGGAGATCAGAATTCCGGCCACTTTGAGCGCCGGATGGTGGAAAGCAAAGAAAACAATCATGCCTCCTAACGCGATTGCCACATGAATCAGCAATTCGAAGAGGATCCGGCCAGTGGCTTTCTTGTTCCAGCCGCGGCGTACGAATTCTTTGCGCAGTTCACTAACTGCTTCGAGGGTAGACATCGGAATATAAGTAGGAGTGAAACTTCAGGTTAACCGGGATTGGGCGCGAGTTTTGTAAGAGTTGCGTAATATAACGAACAGGCTGCTCGCCGAGCATTTCCATCGGCCGATTTTTGCCGCTAAAGTAATAAAGGTCCGCCGCGTCCCAATGCCTGAACCTGACTACGGTCTCGATGCTCCGAAATTGGTCCGGCGTCTCGCCACTCGCGGCGGATTGCTCATGGCTTTCGCCATCGTTCTGTATTTGGCTAATCGCGCTAGCAGCCCCGGCACTGCGCTGGCTCTCGCAGGCATGTTGGGTTTCATCGGTCTGGGATTTTTGATTGTCGCCGCGACCATGGTCTGGTCCAGCCGGGTGGGCAAGCTGAAATTGCGCGATCAACTGCTCAACGGTTTTTCCTGGCGAGGCGATGAAACCGTTTTAGATGTCGGATGCGGCCGCGGCTTGCTCGTGGTGGGCGCCGCCAAACGGCTGAAGACCGGCAAAGCGACGGGCGTCGATACCTGGCAGCCTGAAGCTCTTTCCGGCAACAGTCCGGAAGCCGCGCTGAGCAACGCCAGGTTCGAGAAAGTTGAAAATCGCGTCAAGATCGAGAGCGCCGATGCGCGGAAACTTCCGTTCGGCGCGAGCAGCTTTGACATCGTGGTTTCGAGCTTGGCAATTCACAACATCGACTCCGTTCCGGAACGCGCCAAGGCGCTGCGTGAACTTGCACGCGTGCTCAAACCCGGCGGACAGTTGGCTATCTTCGATATTCTTCATACCAGCGAATATGCGAAAGCCCTTCAGCAATTGGGTCTGGTGGACGTTAAGCTTTCCGGCTACAGCCTGCTCTGGTCGATGCCGTGCCGGACAGTGACAGCGAGAAAGCCGTAAAAGCCGCACGACCTCCCGAGTCCCAAGCCCCCGCCCTGTGCTCTGATAAAGAAGATGCACGAAGAACGGCAACGCCTTCTGGACGCACACCATCGCAAGAAACATTGGAAGCGCTGGGGACCGTACCTTACCGAACGGGCCTGGGGAAACCCTCGCGAAGATTACAGTGCGTATGGAACAGCCTGGGACTATTTCACGCACGACCATGCTCGCTCGCGTGCTTATCGCTGGACCGAAGACGGAATCGCCGGCATCTGCGACAATCACCAGCGCCTCTGTTTCGCATTTGCGTTTTGGAACGGAAACGATCCGATTTTAAAGGAGCGCCTCTTCGGCCTCGGAGGTCCCGAAGGCAATCACGGCGAAGACGTCAAGGAATATTACTATTACCTCGACTCGACTCCTACGCACTCCTACATGAAGTGTCTGTATAAATATCCGCAGCAGGAATTTCCGTACAGCCGGTTGGTGGAGGTGAGCCGGCATCGCAGCCGTCTGCAACCGGAATACGAGCTGATGGACACCGGGATTTTCGAGCATGACCGCTACTTCGACATCTTCGTCGAATACGCCAAGCACGATGCGGACGACATTCTGGCGCGCGTCACCGTAATCAACCGCGGGCCCGACCCCGCGTCGCTTCATTTGCTGCCCACCATTTGGTTCCGCAATACCTGGAGTTGGGGGTACGGAACGCCGCGTCCGGAGATGAGCCGCGTGGATTCGCACTCCATCGGCGTTTCCGAGCGTTCGCTGGGTGATTTCCGGTTGTGGCTACAGGACGCTCCGCGGCTGCTGTTCACCGAGAACGAAAGCAACTCCGAGCGCTTGTGGAACTCGCCGAACCAGCAGCCCTATGTGAAGGACGCCTTTCACCGCTACCTGATCCAAGGCGAAAAAGACGCGGTGAATCCGAATGAGCGCGGAACCAAGGCCTGCGGGATTTACCAGCTCGAACTGAACCCGGGCGCGGCGAAAGTCCTACACTTCCGCCTGCACACCGGCCGCGATCCGATGCCCGATGTGGAAGATGTGTTCGAGCGGCGCATCAAAGAAGCGGACGATTTCTACAGCTTTTGCCCGGCGCAGCTCTCCGGTGACGCGCGCGCGGTGCAACGGCAGGCATTCGCGGGATTGCTTTGGTCGAAGCAGTTTTATCATTACGTGATTGAAGAGTGGTTGAAAGGCGATCCGGCCATGCCGCCGCCTCCACCCGAACGCCAGTACGGGCGAAACCGGACCTGGATTCACGTCTATAACGACGACGTTCTTTCCATGCCCGACAAGTGGGAATATCCGTGGTTCGCCGCCTGGGATCTGGCGTTCCACATGATTCCCTTTGCGCTGATCGATCCGGATTTCGCCAAGCAGCAACTCTCGTTGTTGCTGCGCGAGTGGTACCAATCGCCCAACGGCCAGCTCCCCGCTTACGAATGGGAGTTCAGCGACGTCAATCCGCCGGTGCATCCGTGGGCTTGTTTTCGCGTTTACAAGATCGCGAAAAAAGTGACGGGCCGCTCGGATTATCCGTTCCTGGAATCGGTTTTCCATAAGCTGCTGATGAACTTTACCTGGTGGGTGAATCGCAAGGATTCGCGCGGTAACAACATCTTCGAGGGCGGATTCCTGGGCCTGGACAACATCGGCGTTTTCGACCGTTCCAAGCCTCTTCCCACGGGCGGATTTCTGGAGCAAGCCGACGGCACCGCATGGATGGGTATGTACTGTCTGACCATGCTGCGCATCGCGATTGAGTTGACGCCGCACGACCAATCCTACGAGGACATCGCGAGCAAATTCTTCGAGCATTTTCTGTATATCGCGAGCGCGATGAACCGGCTGGGCGACGGCGGACTATGGGACGAAGAAGAGGGATTTTATTACGACTGGCTGCGGCTCCCGGACGGCAAGAAAATGCCCGTGCGCATTCGATCGCTGGTGGGGCTTATCCCCCTGTTCGCTGTAACCACCCTCGATCTGGACGCGCTGGATCAACTTCCCGGATTCAAACGCCGCATGGACTGGTTTATCAAGCATCGGCCGGATTTGTGCGGCAACATCGCGTCTGTGACGCGTCCCGGCGTGGATCAGCGGTTGTTGTTGTCCATTGTGCATCCCTCGCGGTTACGCCGTATGCTGGCCATGATGCTCGACGAAAACGAGTTTCTTTCGCCGCACGGTATCCGCGGAATCTCGCGCTACCACAAGGATCATCCGTTCATTTTGCATGTGGACGGCCAAGAGTATCGCGTGAGTTACGACCCGGCAGAGTCCACCACGGGAACTTTCGGCGGAAATTCCAACTGGCGCGGCCCGGTCTGGTTTCCGGTGAACTATCTGATGATCGAATCGCTGCAGCGTTTCCATCATTACTTCGGCGACGAATTTCAGGTGGAATGCCCAACGGGGTCAGGGGTGATGATGAACCTGTCGGAGGTAGCGGCCTTCCTGTCGCGCCGGCTTTCGCGCCTGTTCCTGCGCGATGAACATGGCCGCCGTCCAACGTTTGGGGACGTCGAAAAAATGCAAACGGATCCGCATTTCCGGGATCATATCCTGTTCTACGAGTACTTCCACGGCGACACCGGCGCGGGCATGGGCGCGAGCCATCAAACAGGCTGGACTGCGTTGGTAGCAAAGCTCTTACAGCAAAGCGGGGAATAACGATTCGTTTCTCGCAAAAACCTACTAACACTTTCGTACTTGGTCCGTCATACTGACGAAAGGTGATCCACATGAAAAAGCTGCTGCTCGTTTTGTCCATATCCGCCCTGGCTTTTGCCGGAAGTAGCGACCGGTACCGGGAGGATTTCCATTATTCTTATCCGCAATCCGCGGGCGGGCGGTTGACGCTCGAAAACTTCAATGGTTCGGTGGAAATCAGCAGTTGGGACCAGAACAAGGTGGACATCGCGGGCACCAAGTATGCCGAGACCCAGAGTCTGCTGAATCAGATTCAGATCGAAGCTTCCAGTTCCGGCAACGCGGTCCGGGTTAAAACCACGCGGCCCGATCCGCATCACGGCAATATGGGGGCGAAGTATGTGATCCATGTTCCGCGCCAAACCACGCTTGAAGACATCTCGAGTTCCAACGGATCCATCCGGGTGGACGATATTGACGGCAACGCGCGTCTCGCCACTTCAAACGGTTCGGTCCATATGGGAAGCATCCGCGGCAACGTGGAAGCCCGGTCTTCGAACGGCAGCATCGAAGTAAAGGATGTGAAGGGGGACGCGAATTTCAACACGTCGAACGGCGGGGTGCATGCCGAGAACGTAGAAGGTTCGTTCGAAGCGCAGACGTCAAACGGCGGCATCCATGCGCGTTTGCACGACAGTCCGGGCGGCCATCCCATCCGGCTTTCCACTTCGAACGGCGACATCGATCTGGAAGTGGATTCGCTACGCCAAAGCGACGTCATCGCGACGACGAGCAACGGTCCCATCACGGTGCGCATGCCCGCGGGCATCAGCGCGAACCTTCATGCATCCACCAACTCGAACGGATCGGTGCGGAGCGATTTCGATGTTCTGATTCATTCGGGAGAGCTGTCGAAGCACCGGATGGAAGGCACCATCGGATCGGGGGGTCCAAAGATCGACCTCACCACGTCGAACGGTAATATCAATTTGGTGAAAATCTAGTAGCGTTCTTACGGAACCGCGACCGCGAGGGAGCGTAGACGTTCTACACAATATGGCCGCCGCAAGGAAGCCGAGCTCCGCTACGATGTCCGCGCTGCGCGCCGATTAGCCGCGTAATAAGCGCACAGCTTCCGACAAAACGTTGGGACCAGCGCCGCGTGGCGCGGAGGCTCCGTTGGCGTCGGGCTTTTCCTCGCCTTCGCCGGGCGCGAGAAACAGATTCGCCTCGATACCGTGCTGCTTGGTGTACAGATCGTAGTAACGTCCACGCGCCGCGTACAGCTCTTCGTGCGTGCCGCGTTCCGCGATCCGTCCGGCTTCGACCACTAGAATCTGATCGGCGCGTCGAATGGTAGACAGCCGATGCGCGATCACAAATGTGGTGCGGCCCTGCATTAAGTAGCGCAGGCCTTCCTGGATCATTGCCTCGGATTCGGAGTCCAAGCTCGAAGTGGCCTCATCCAGAATCAGAATGCGCGGATCCGCGAGAATCGCGCGAGCGATCGAGACGCGCTGGCGCTGGCCTCCGGAAAGCTTTACGCCGCGCTCGCCGACGATGGTGTCGTACTTCTTTTCGAAACCTTCCGCGAACTCATCCACGCGCGCGATCCGGCACGCTTCCATAATCTGCGCCTCGGATGCCAGCGGCCGCGCGAACGCCACGTTCTCACGGATGGTTCCATCGAAGAGAAATGTCTCCTGTAATACCACGCCAAGTTGCGTGCGATAGGAATCCAGGCGCACGGTAGACAGATCCACCCCATCTACCAGAATTGTTCCGGTGTCAGGTGTCTGAAACGCGGTAATCAATCCGATGGTGGTTGATTTTCCGGATCCGGAGGGTCCGACGAGAGCCGTCACTGTTCCTGGTTCGGAACGGAAAGAAAAGTCTTTTAAGATGTCCTTGCCCGCGTCATAGGCGAAGTTGACGTGATCGAATACAACTTGCCCCGTGATCGCAGGAAGCGCTACCGTGCGCTTCGGATCCTGATCTTCCGGCCGTTCGCGCAACACTTCGCGGGTCCGCTCGAGTCCGGCCAACGCTTCGGTGAGCTGCGTGCCGATCCCGACAATCTGGAACATCGGCGCGATCATGAACGCCAGCATCGCGGTGAATGTCATGAATTGGCCGAGTGTCATCGCATTCGCCAAAATCTGCCGCGCGCCCACATACATGATCAGCGCGCCCACCACGCCCATCAAAACAGTCGCCGACAAGCTCATGACGGATGTTGCGGTCAACGACTTCAGCACGTTCGTCAGCAGCCGCTGCACGCCCGCCGCAAAAACCGCTTCCTCCTGCGCCTCTGCGTGGTAGCCCTTGACGACGCGAACGCCGCCCAGCGATTCGGTAAGTCTTCCGGTGACTTCCGCGTTGATCTTGGATCGCTCGCGAAAGATCGGCCGAATAATTCCGAACGCCTTGCGCAGCACCAGCGCGAATCCAACGACAATCGCGAGCGCGATCGCTGTCAGCATCCAGTTGAGGTAAAGAAGATATCCCAACACCAGAATCGCCGTTAACACACCGCCGACGAATTCAATCAAACCCGTGCCCAGAAGATTCCGGATCCCTTCCACGTCGTTCATAATGCGTGCGACCAGGGTTCCGGTTTTATTGGCGTCGTAATAAGAGACCGGCAGATGTGCGACGTGCTTTTGCACCTTCTCGCGAAGCTCGGCGATGAGACGTTGCCCGGCCTTTGAAACAATCTGCGTCAGCGAGTATGAGGTAATTCCTTGGATCACCGTAGCCGCCATCACGATCAGCACCAGCGGAATCAGCATTTCCACGTGCTTCTTGCCGATCACATCGTCCACCAAATACTTGGTGGATGCGGGCAGCACCAAGCCACACGGCCGGCCGATGAGCATCAGCAAGAAACCGATGGCGAGCATTCCACGGCGCGGGTGAATTAGTTCCTTGATATCCGGCCAGAGTTCACGCAATCGCTCAGACGAGCGTTTCTTGCTGACTGGAGCAGAGCTACGAAGGGCAGTATGAGGGTTCACAACGGCTTAAACTATTGTATTGGATGCCTCCCGCACTCGGCGGGATGCACGCTTAAACATGCCCAATCTTTACGCCGGCACCTCCGGATTCGCTTACGCAAGCTGGAAACCCGATTTCTATCCCGACAAGCTTCCGTCGAAGAAATTTCTGGGTTATTATTCCGGGCGCCTCAATGCCGTGGAAGTAAATTACACCTTTCGCCGGCTACCGTCAGCTTCCACGCTGGAGAATTGGGTCGCTCAAACCCGCGAAGGATTCGTGTTTCCGTGCAAAGCCCACATGCGGATCACGCACATCCAGCGCCTGAAGCCATCCGAGTTTACCGAGGTTTTCTTCAAGGCCATCGAGCCTCTCCGATCCTCGCGCCGTTTAGGTCCAGTGTTGTTCCAACTGCCGCCGGCTATGAAATGCGATGAGGCGTTGCTGGCGGATTTTCTCGCCACTCTGCCCAAAGACATCCGCTATGCCTTCGAATTTCGACACGCCTCCTGGCTGGCAGATCCCGTCTACCAGCTCCTCGAAAAACATGGAGTAGCGTTGTGCTTAGCCGAATCGGAAAAGCTGACCATCCCGGAAGTGATCACTGCAAATTTCGTCTACTCGCGCCTGCGCATGCCCGAGTACAGCGCGGAAGACCGCAAAGAAATCGCCGCGCGCGTAGAACAACTCATGGGGAAAGGCCAAGACGTGTACGTATTCTTCAAACATGAAGAAACCCCCGCAGGCGCCCTGTATGCGGAGGAACTTTTGAAAAGCGCTGCGTCGTTCCGGGGTTCCGCTTAACGGGCCGCCTTCTGCTTCTTGCCTTCCGCCTTGACCTTCGGAGCTTCCGCTTCCGATGCCACCGGCTTCTTTGCGATCGCCAGGCTCTTCTTCAACGCCTCCATGATGTCGATCACCTTGGCAGGCTCGGCCTGCGGCGGCGTCACCACTTCCTGGCCCTTGATCTTGGCGTCGATCAGCGCTTGCAGATTCTCGCGATACGTATCTTTATACTTCTCCGGTTCAAACGGAGCCGCTAGAGACTGCACCAGCATCTCCGCCAGCTTTACTTCCGATTCCTTGACCAAGCTGGTGTCCGTACGGAACTCCTCTACTTTGCGGACTTCGTTCGAGAAGTACATGGTATGCATCATCAATCCGGTCGCGCCCGGACGGAAGATCACGATGTGCTCTCGATTGTGCATCGCGATTTTTGCCACGCCCACCATGCCGGTTTTCCGCAGCGTATCGTAGAGCAGCGCGTACGGTTTTTCGCCGGCATCGTCCGGTGCCATGTAGAAGGAACTTTCGAAATAAATGGGATCCACTTCGGCAGTCTTCACGAACTCGAGAATCTCCATCACCTTGGCCGATGGCGGCGCCATGCGCTTGATCTCTTCGTCTTCGATCACCACATAACGATCCTTCTCGTACTCGTAGCCCTTTACGATTTCACTGCGCGGAATCGGCTTGTCCTCGGCCTGGCAGTAAATGGTCTGTTTGATGCGTGAGTTGTCGCTTTTATGGAGCTGGTTGAAGCTGATGCTGTCGCTGCGCGCGGCGGTGAAAAGCTTCACGGGGAAGGAAACGAGCCCAAAAGTGAGGTGCCCTTTCCAGACAGTCGAGGCCATAAGGGTGATCTCCCAATAATCTATATACACATATCATGAAGATCAAACATTATCAATGACTAACGTTTTTATCAGCTTTTTCAACCACTTAGATAGCATGCCCGCGGCCGTTCGGTGCGAGGACGGCCGGCTCGCAAGGCCCAGTAACGTCCATGACAAAACCAGAGTCAATTAAGACTAGCGTGAGGACAGGAGCTGGCTGTAGTTCCGGGCGGATTCGTGTGTGCGCTTGGGCCGCCTGATTGATCTCGCATAGGATAAATAAGTTACCCGAATGACGACACCGGAAACCAGCGCTTCGCGACTGCACGAGAGCACACCTCGACGGCCTCCGAATTCCACGGAGCCGCGTAAGAAAAGCCGCGTCTGGGTATGGCTGATCCTGCTTTTTGTGCTAGCCCTTTCGAGCTATTATTGGGTGCAGCGCAACAGGCAGAATCCGGCTACCGCGAAGCCCGCTACACGCGCGGCCGCCCGCGCGACTCCAGTTGTAACTGCGACGGCCGCCCGAGGCAGCATGGGCGTTTATCTGAACGGACTCGGGCTGGCCACCGCATTCAACACCGTCACCATCCGAAGCCGCGTGGATGGCGAACTGATCAAAGTTGCTTTCGAGGAAGGGCAGTTGGTGCATGCTGGCGATCTGATCGCAAAAATCGATCCACGTCCTTACCAGGTTCAGCTCGAGCAGGCTGAAGGATTGATGTCGCGCGACCAAGCCACTCTCAACAATGCGAAAGTCGATCTCAAACGCTACCAAGTGCTGATGAGCCAAGACGCGATTCCGAAGCAGCAGCTGGATACGCAAATGACGACGGTCAGCCAAGCCGAAGGCGCCATCAAGGGCGACCAGGCGGCCATCGATAGCGCGAAATTGCAGCTCGTGTATTGCGACATCCACAGCCCCATCACCGGACGGATCGGGCTCCGTCTGGTGGATCAAGGCAACATGGTGCACGCAGCCGATGCCAACGGCCTCGCGGTGATCACGCAATTGCAGCCTATCGCGGTGATTTTCAACATTGCAGAGGACCATCTCCCAGCCGTGACTCAGAAAATGCGCGCGGGCGCGAAACTGCCGGTCGAAGCCTGGGATCACGATATGCGGAAGAAACTTGCCACCGGCATGCTGCTCACCATCGACAATCAGGTGGATCAAACCACCGGTACGGTCCGCTTCAAAGCCAGCTTCCCGAATGAAGACAATTCTCTCTTCCCTAACCAGTTCGTGAACGCGCGTCTGCTGCTGGAAACGAAACGCAACGTCGTCATAGTCCCAGCCGCCGCCATCCAACGCAGTCCCGATTCGATGTACGTCTATGTTGTGAAATCCGACAATACCGTGGAAGTGCGCAACGTGGTTTCGACACTCACCGAAGGCGATCAGGCTGCAATCGATAGCGGCCTCGAACCGGGCGACGTCGTGGTGATCGATGGCGTGGACAAACTGCAGCCGGGATCGAAGGTCACGCTCGGAGGGAAGGGAAGTTCGAATCCGAAGAACGCCCATCCCGCTGGAAAAACTTCCGGAGCAACCAAAAAAGGATAGCGCATGAGCCCGTCCCGCCCGTTTATCGAGCGACCGGTTGCCACAGCTCTGCTGATGGTTGGGCTTCTACTGGTGGGCGGCGTTGCCTATCGCCAGTTGCCCGTTTCGGCGCTTCCCGAAGTCGATTATCCAACCATTCAGGTGGTGACGTACTATCCAGGCGCGAGCCCCGAAGTCATGGCTTCATCGGTCACCGCGCCGCTCGAACGACAGTTTGGTGAAGTGCCCGGCTTGAACCAGATGACGTCCATCAGTTCGGCCGGAAGCTCCATCATCACGCTGCAATTTGTTCTGAGTTTGAACATCGACGTGGCGGAGCAGGAGGTGCAGGCCGCCATCAACGCCGGATCGAATTTCTTGCCGGCCAACCTTCCGAATCCGCCGATATATAACAAGATCAATCCCGCCGACGCGCCGATCATGACCTTGGCGCTCACTTCGAACACGCTCCCGTTGACCAAAGTGGAGGACCTGGCCGACACGCGCCTGGCGCAGAAAATTTCGCAGTTGTCCGGCGTCGGATTGGTGAGCATCAGCGGCGGACAGAAGCCCGCCGTTCGAATTCAGGCGAACCCCACCGCGCTTTCCTCCTACAAGCTGAACCTCGAGGATTTGCGATCCGCCATCGCGACGGCGAGCGTAAATCAGGCCAAGGGAAATTTCGACGGCAAGCTGCAGGATTACACCATCGGCGCAAACGATCAGCTGCTCACCAGCGCCGATTATCGTCCGCTTGTGGTTGCTTATCGCAATGGCGCTCCGGTGGTTCTTTCCGACGTCGCCACCGTGATCGATGGCGCGGAAAACGTCCGGCAAGCCGCGTGGATGAATCAATCGCCGGCTGTGATTCTGAATATCCAACGGCAGCCGGGCGCCAATATCATCGCCGTGGTGGATCGCGTGACCAAGCTGCTGCCGCAGCTTCGCGCATCGTTGCCGGCATCCGTGGATGTGGCGGTATTGACCAACCGCACAACGACGATTCGCGCATCGGTTAATGACGTCGAGTTCGAGCTGATGCTGACCATCGCACTGGTGGTCATGGTGATTTTCCTGTTTCTTCGTACACTAGCCGCGACGGTGATCCCGAGCGTGGCTGTTCCTTTGTCGCTGGTGGGAACTTTCGGCGTGATGTACCTGCTGAATTTCAGCCTCAACAATCTCACGTTGATGGCGCTGACCATCTCCACCGGATTCGTGGTGGATGATGCGATCGTGATGATCGAAAACATCGCGCGCTACATCGAGGCGGGCGAGCCCGCGCTGCAAGCGGCTCTCAAAGGCGCGGAACAGATCGGGTTTACGATTTTGTCTTTGACTGTTTCGCTGATCGCGGTGCTGATCCCGCTGCTTTTTATGGGCGATGTGGTGGGCCGCTTATTTCGCGAGTTCGCCATTACGCTCAGCGCAACGATTCTGATTTCCGCCGTGGTCTCGCTCACCTTGACGCCCATGATGTGCTCGCGGCTTTTGCATCACAAGCCGGAGAGCCAGCAAAGCTGGTTCTACCGGAAATCCGAGCGCGTTTTCGAAGCGATCATCGCTTTTTACGGGCGGACGCTCGGTTGGGTACTGGATCACCAGGGCGCGACTCTTCTGGTTGCGCTCGCGACTCTTGGGCTGACCGGATACTTGTACTACATCATCCCCAAGGGTTTTTTCCCGGTGCAGGACACGGGCGTAATTCTGGGGATTTCGGAAGCGCCGCAATCGGTGTCGTTCACATCCATGGCAGAGCGGCAGCAGGAACTCACGAAAGTAATCCTAAAAGATCCAGCGGTGGAAAGCCTCTCCTCCTTCATCGGAATAGACGGCACCAACACCACGGTCAACAGCGGGCGCATTCTGGTCAATCTCAAACCAATCGAAGAGCGCGGCTCGAGCGCCGACGAGATCATCCGCAGGATTCAACCGCAGCTCGTTTCTGTCGAAGGCATCACCTTGTACATGCAGCCGGTGCAGGATCTAACTGTCGAAGATCGCGTGAGCCGCACTCAGTTCCAATACAGCCTGGAAGATCCGGACGTCAAGGAATTGGCCGACTGGGTTCCGCGATTTGTGTCGAAACTGCAAGCCGAGCCCGAACTGCGGGACGTCGCAAGCGATCAACAAAATGGCGGATTGCAAGCGCGCTTGGTGATCGACCGGGCGACGTCGTCCCGCCTGGGAATCACTCCGCAGATGATCGACGACACGTTGTACGATGCGTTCGGCCAAAGGCAGATCGCCATTATGTTCACCGAGCTGAATCAATATCGCGTGGTGATGGAAGTGAAGCCGAGTTTTCAAGTTGGTCCGGACGCTTTACGCGATATCTACATTCGGTCTGCGATGAACGGCGAAGTCCCCCTCAGCGCGTTCACGCATTTTGAACAGGACCGGGCCGCGCTCGCGGTGAATCATCAGGGCCAATTTCCCGCTGTCACCGTATCCTTCAATTTGGCGCCAAAAAAATCGCTGGGAGATGCCGTGGATGCGGTGAATCGCGTGCAAAAGCAGTTGAACATGCCGGCCAGCATCCAACAAGGATTTCAGGGTACGGCGCTCGCGTTCCAAGCGTCCTTGGTCAATACGCCGATTCTGATCTTCGCCGCGGTAGTCACGGTGTACATCGTCCTCGGCGTTCTTTACGAGAGCTACATTCATCCGCTGACCATTCTTTCTACGCTGCCCTCGGCCGCTGTCGGCGCCCTGCTGGCCTTGATGGTCTGCGGCCAGGATTTCAGCGTCATCGCTTTGATCGGAATTATTTTGCTGATCGGCATCGTGGAAAAGAATGCCATCATGATGATCGATTTCGCGCTCGAAGCTGAGCGCAAGGAGGGCAAAGACCCCCTCGAAGCCATTTACCAAGCCAGCCTGCTGCGCTTCCGTCCAATCATCATGACCACGCTGGCCGCGCTGCTGGGCGGCGTTCCACTCGCGCTTGGAACCGGCACCGGCGCTGAATTGCGCCGTCCGCTGGGGATCGCGATCGTCGGGGGACTGATCTTCAGCCAGCTTTTGACGCTTTACACGACACCCGTGATTTACCTGGCGTTCGATCGGATGGCTCGCCGTTTCCGCCGAAGCCGAGAGGTAGTGGCATGATCTGGTATGCAAGGTTGGGCGGACCCCTTGGTCCGCGGCCGACGCCCTCGTCGGCCTGGTGTGGCTTTGATCGAACCTTTGACAGCGGGTCCTGGGGGACCCGCGCGGACCTAGGGGTCCGCCCCACGAGGTGCGCGTGAGCATCTCCGCGCCCTTTATTCATCGTCCCGTCGCCACCACTCTGCTCACCGCCGCGCTTGCACTCGCCGGGGGTATCGCGTACACGTTCCTGCCCGTGTCTCCGATCCCCCAAGTGGAATTTCCCACCATCTCGGTATCCGCCGCGCTGCCGGGCGCGAATCCGGAAACCATGGCGTCCTCCATTGCGACGCCCTTGGAACGGCAATTTGGACGAATCGCCGGTATCACCGAGATGACGTCCACCAGCTATCTCGGATCCACGAGCATCACGATGCAGTTCGATCTTACGCGCAACATCGATGCGGCCGCGCGTGACGTCCAGGCAGCCATCAACGCGGCGCGCGGACAGTTACCTACGAATTTGCCAACAGCGCCCAATTATAGAAAAGTGAATCCGGCGGATGCCCCAATCTTATTTCTGGCCCTGACATCGCCGACCATGGACACGGCTCGTCTCTACGACGCAGCCTCCTCCATCCTGCAGCAGAAACTTTCGCAAGTGAGCGGAGTCGGCCAGGTTTTCGTAGGCGGCGGAGCGCTGCCTGCGGTTCGAGTGGATGTCAATCCAACGCTGCTCAATAATTATGGTCTCAATCTGGAAGATGTCCGCTCCATGCTTGGCAGCGCCAACGCGAATCGGCCGAAGGGCGAACTGGCCATCCAGCATCGCGTGTGGGAGCTGAGCACCACCGATCAGCTTTTGAAAGCCAGCGATTACAAGCCGCTGCTGGTTGCGTATAAAAACGGCGGCGCCGTGGTGCTTTCTGACGTCGCGAGCGTTACGGATTCGGTGGAAGACATTCGCGTGGCCGGCATCGCCAACGGAAAGCCGGCCGTCCTGGTAATCATCTTCCGCCAGCCTGGCGCCAACATTATCGATACCGTGGATCGCGTGCGATCGCTGCTGCCGCAATTGAAAGCGGCGATTCCCGCCGCCATCGATCTCTCCGTGGTTCTCGACCGCAGCATTACGATTCGCGCGTCGGTGGAAGATGTGCAATACACCTTGATGATTTCGGTTGGCCTGGTGATTTTGGTGGTATTCGTTTTTCTGCGGAGCGTCCGCACCACCATCATCCCCAGCGTCGCGGTTCCCGTCTCGCTGGTTGGAACGTTTGCCGTCATGTATTTGTTGGGATACAGCGTGGACAACCTGTCGTTGATGGCGCTCACCATCGCGACCGGATTCGTGGTGGACGACGCCATCGTGGTCATCGAAAACATCACCCGCTATCTTGAGCAGGGAATGGGGCCTATGCAAGCCGCGCTGCGAGGGGCGAAGGAAATCGGATTCACCGTACTCTCGATCAGCATTTCGCTCGTAGCCGTATTCATTCCGATTCTGATGATGGGCGGCATTGTCGGCCGTCTGTTCCGCGAATTTGCCGTGACACTATCGGTTGCGATCCTCATTTCGCTGGTGGTTTCGCTGACCTGCACTCCGATGATGTGCGCCAAGCTTCTTCGCAGCCATGAGCGCGAAAAACACGGCCGCATCTATCGCCTGAACGAATGGACGTTCAACAAAATCGTAAGCGGGTACGACGTCTCACTCCGATGGGTACTGCGCCATCAACCTCTGATGCTGCTGGTCACGCTTTCCACCATCGCGCTCACCATCTATTTGTATGTGATCATCCCCAAGGGATTTTTCCCGCAGCAGGATACAGGACGTCTCTCCGGACAGATCCTGGCCGATCAAGCGACATCCTTCACCGCGATGCGCGAACGTCTGCTTCAAATCGTGAACGTAGTGATGCGCGATCCCGCTGTGGATAGCCTGAATGCCTACACCGGCGGCTCCGGCGGATTCAGCCGGGGCATCAACACCGGGACAATGTTCATCACGCTGAAACCGCAAAAAGCCCGCGATAACATGACCGCCGACCAAGTGATCGCGCGCTTGCGCGGACAAACCGCCCGCATCCCCGGCGCCACTCTTTTCCTTCAACCCGTGCAGGATCTGCGCATCGGCGGGCGCGGCAGTGCCGCTCAGTATCAATTCACGCTCCAGAGCGACAACGTGCAGGACCTGAACCACTGGGCGCCGATCATGCAAAGCAAGCTACGGGCGCTGCCGGAAATCATCGATCTAAATTCCGACCAGCAGAATAAGGGATTGCAAACTTCGCTGGTGATCGATCGCGCGACTGCATCGCGCCTTGGAATTTCGGCGCGACTGATCGACGACACGCTTTACGACGCGTTTGGGCAACGCCAAGTCTCCACCATGTATCAGCCGCTCAATCAATATCACGTAGTGATGGAAGCGGCCGAGCGTTTCTGGCTCAATCCGGATGGCCTCAAGCAGATCTATGTGCGTGGCAGTAACGGCGCACAGGTTCCGCTCAGCTCGTTCACGCACTTTGCATCGGAAACCGCGCCGCTTTCCATCAATCACCAAGGACAGTTTCCGTCCGTGACATTTTCATTTAATTTGCCGATCGGCGTGGCACTGGGGAACGCGGTGGAGGCGATCGCCGATACGGAACGCGAGGTCAATCTGCCCGCCAATATCCATGGCAGTTTCATGGGCACCGCGCAGGCGTTTCAGCAATCGCTCTCGAATGAACCAATCCTCATCGCCGCGGCGCTGGTTGCCGTTTATATCGTCCTCGGTGTGTTGTACGAGAGTCTGATTCACCCCATCACGATTCTTTCCACGCTGCCCTCGGCGGGCGTGGG
>DATGIH010000147.1:0-2271 GCA_035295865.1 Bryobacteraceae bacterium | reverse complement strand
CGACGATGATCCCGGATAGCGGGTTTACCACCACGATGGAATCGTGATACAGATCCGCCGCGTAGAGCAGCCGGCCATCGGGTGAGACCGCCACATCGCCGATGAAATCGTGGCTCGTGCGGCTCGCCGCTTTCACAATTTCGAAGATTCGGCCGGGCGTCAATGTGCCGTCCGCGAATGAGAACTCGTAAACGCTCGCGGACGCTCCCCCTCCGGCCCACACAGTTTTTCCATCCGGCGACATCGTCAGTCCGAGCCACGCATCCTTCAACGGGGTGCTGCTAACCTCGTGCTTTGAGCCGAGGTCGACGACGCTCAGCGAGGGCGGTTTGTAGCCGCCATTCAGCACAATCAGGTATCTGCCGTCCTTTGATAAAACCGATGACATGGGCAGAGTATCGAGTTGGATCTGTTCGCCGGCCGGTTTCACCCGCCAGCCGCTGCTTAATAAGAAGCCGCCATCCGGAAGCAGTCCCACGCGCTCGCGAAGCGCAGGCTGAGAAAACAGAGCAGCAGCAATTACCATCACAGCAAGCAGCGCGTGAATCGCGCGGCTGGTCATCTTCCGAGTTGTCGAGCTGAAGAACGGGTTTCTCATTCGCTGAACCTTTGCGCGATCGGGAACCGGCGGCCAACGCCAAAAGCCTTGGTGGTAACTTTCAATCCCGGTGCTGCCTGCTGCCGTTTGTATTCATTTCGATCAACCTTATTGATGATGTCCCGGACTAAGTTGATTGGTAAATTCTGCGCCAGAGAAATCTGAGCCGGCGATCCATAGTTCTCAACGTACGCCTTTAAGATTCCATCCAGAATGTCATATTCCGGAAGACTGTCCGTGTCTTTTTGATTCGGGCGCAACTCAGCCGACGGCGGCTTCGTAAATACGCCCTCCGGGATAGCGCCGTTGTGGAGCTTGTTAGCCACGCGGGAGAGCTGATACACGAGCGTTTTAGGAACATCGCTGATAACAGCCAAGCCGCCGCACATATCGCCGTACAGCGTGCAGTATCCCACTGCCAGCTCACTTTTATTGCCCGTGGTGAGCACGAGCGCGCCGGTTTTGTTGGATAGGGCCATCAGCGTCAGCCCGCGCAAGCGCGATTGGATGTTCTCCTCGGTCGCGTCCGCCGGACAAGCCCCGAACAAAGGCTCCACCACACGCAGCACGCTCTCGTACTGCTCGCGAATGGGGACGATCTCGAACCGGATTCCAAAGTTTTCCGCGAGCTTGCGCGCATCCGTGAGGCTGTGCTCGGAAGAGTACGGGCCGGGCATGCCGACACCCAGAACATTCTGGCTGCCCACGGCATCGACCGCAATCGCGGCCGTCAGCGATGAATCGATGCCTCCACTCAACCCGATAATCACGCGCTTGAAGCCGCACTTGTGGATGTAGTCGCGAGTTCCCAGCACAAGAGCCTGGTAAACCGCGGCGCATTCGTCAGGCAGATTTTCATGAAGCTCGCCGGTCAGGGTCGCCGTATCTACGAATACGAGGTCTTCTTCGAATGACGCGGCGCTGGCGATTACGCGTCCTTGCGCGTCCATGGCGAAGCTGCTTCCGTCGAATATAAGCTGATCGTTTCCGCCCACCTGATTCACGTACACAACCGGCCGTGTGTAACGTCGCGCCGACGCCCGATAGATCCCCCGGCGCATTTCGCGTTTCCCCACCTGATACGGCGACGCGTTGATGCACAGCATGATCTCGCCGCCGGCCTCGAACAGCTCTTCGACCGGATCGCGTTGATAGAGTCGCTGCTTCCAGAACCAGCGGTCGTTCCAGGCATCCTCGCAAATGGTCAGGGCGACCGTCTTGCCGCGAATCGTGCACAGCGACATGCTTTCGGCCGGATGAAAATAGCGAGCTTCGTCGAACACATCGTAGTTCGGCAGCAGCATTTTGGTCTGCCGGAACACGATTTTCCCCTGCTCAATCACCGCCGCGCAATTCCGCGCGCGCTTCCCATTTTTCGATTCCGAATGCGCCACGTAGCCGACGATGATCGACACGTCCAGATCCGCCGTCTCCGCCGCCAGCTTCTCCAACTGCTGTTCGCTGCGCGAGATGAAACTCGGCTTTTCGACCAGATCGCGCGGCGGATAACCCGTGATCGACAGCTCGGGAAACACTGCGACTTCAGCTCCGCGCCCCGCGGCCGCCCGGGCCGCTTGCGCGATTTTCGCGGAGTTACCGCGCAGATCGCCTACCGTCGGATTGATTTGTGCCAGCGCAATTCGCATGGAATCTATATTGTACGATCCGCGCCG
>DATGIH010000146.1:0-12914 GCA_035295865.1 Bryobacteraceae bacterium | reverse complement strand
AGGAAGCTCGCGGATGCCTCTCGCGCCCAAGGCACTGGATAAATCTCCCCACCGCCGCGCCGGACCACATCGAAGATCACCAACCGCCCGCCGCGCGCCAACACGCGGCGCGCTCCAGCATACAGCGCGTCCCGATCCTCGATGTTCATCGCGACATGCAGCAGGAACACCGCGTCAAACACGCCATCCTCAAAAGGCGGATGCAGTGCATCGCCGATCCGCAACTTCACGCGATCGGCCAGTCCGCAACGCTCCGTCAAATAGGCGCCTGCCTCAATGAAATCGTGGCTTAAATCGATACCCGTCACATGGCAGCCAAAGGTCGCGGCGAGATACCGCGCCGGACCTCCGACTCCGCACCCCAGATCGAGTACCCGCGTCGATGCTTCGATTTCCGCGGCGCCGGCCAGCTCTGCCGTAGCGAGAATGCCCCGCGTATGAAACTGATCCAGCGGAGCAAGCTGCGCCACTGTCAAAGCCTGCTCTTCTCCCGGGATCGCCGCCAGCGCCGATCTGATCCGCGCCGTGAGCCCTGCCGCGCGATAATGCTCCTGCACTTTACTTATCGTATCGGTCATGTTCCTTCTCCTGGCATTCTATGCCGCTTGGGGTGAAAGTTTTCGGCTCTCCTTGGCCGGCGCACGCAACAGCCAATACAACGCCACGAAATGCGTGATCATCAGCAAAGGCACATAGAGGATCGGAATCACGTAAGTGGATCCCAATTCACCGGCCATCTCCGGAAGCCCGCCCTGAATGGCCAGGTAATAATCCGTCAGAATATCCACGACGCCGGCGATATGAAAGGCCACCACGAAAAACCAAAAGAGCGGCCGGATCCGCACCGTTAAAAGCGCCAATAACGCTAGCAGCCCGGTGGCGAAGTCGCCGTAGGCGGCGAACGACGCGAAACCGCCGGGCAGCTTCGCGCCCACCGCGCCGGGAACGAGAAAAACGAGCCCGAAGAAGCGGAAGCTATGCAGGGTCGCGATCGCGCGGTGCGCATCCACGCGACTCATCGAGGCTAGCTTTGGCAGCAAATAAGTGCGGAAGCAAAGCAACCATGCGACATATCCCAGAACGAGCTGGATTTGGAAAATCGTTACTGTTGACATTGGTGACCTCCTGCCTCATAGGATGACATACATCATCCCATAAGCGCATCAATTCTTGGTGAAGCGCAAAAGCCCTGAATCATAAGATGATCTCCGGCATCTTATAATCAACCATGCGTTATGCACCGAAGCACAAAGCCGAAACCCACGCTCGCATCGTGCAGGATGCCGCCCGCCGGGTCCGCTCGGAAGGCATCGGAGGCGCCGCCGTTTCCTCCGTCATGCGCGATGCCGGCCTCACCCACGGAGGTTTCTACAAGCACTTTCAAAGCAAGGATGCTCTGCTGATCGAGTCGCTGCGCGAAGCGTTTCGCGAGATTAGCGAACGTCTCACGCACGCCGCGGCGTCCGCGAAGCGGGAAACCGCATGGAAGACCGTCGTAACCACCTACCTCAGCCCCGAACACTGCGACCACGCCGAGTTGGGCTGTCCGTTAGCCGCCCTCGCGCCCGAACTGGCGCGCACCGGCAAGCCGATGAAAGCGGCTCTTCTGGAAGAGCTCACCAAATACAAGGATCAAATGCTCCCCTTCATGCCCGGCCGGACTGGCGCGGCCAAGGAGCGCGCCTTCTTTGCGATCTTTTCCACTATGATCGGCGCCCTGTCCATTGCGCGCGTTCTGCCGAGCCCAGCTCTGCGCGCCCAAGTACTCGACACCGCCCGCGATTTTCTCTTCGACAGCTTTTAGCGAGTCGCGCAACGCGCTATCCTGGATCACTTAACCACATGCGCCGCCTTCTTCTCGTCTTCCTCCTTTTTTTTCCGCTCCTCGCAGCCGACAATCGGTCTACCTGGAACAAACCGCACGCGGCTTTTAAAATCTACGGCAACACCTATTACGTCGGAACCAACGGACTCGGCTCCGTCCTGATTACATCCCCCACCGGCCACATTCTCATTGACGGCGCACTCCCCGAGTCCGCGTCGCCGATCGTCGCCAACATCCGCTCTCTCGGATTCCGCATCGAAGATGTCAAGCTCATCTTGAACTCGCACGTCCATTACGATCACGCGGGCGGAATCGCCGAGCTCCAGAAGCTCAGCGGCGCGCGCGTGGCAGCAAGCGCTTGGACAGCCGACGTCATGCGGAAAGGCGCCGTACCGCGCGACGACCCGCAGTATGGAATTATCGTGCCCATCGCCCGCATCGCGAACGTGGAAATCATTCACGACGGCGATGTCCTCACCGCCGGCGGTCTCAAAATCACCGCGCACTTCACGCCCGGCCACACACCCGGCGGAACCAGTTGGACCTGGCAATCCTGCGAAAACGGCCGCTGCCTCAACCTGGTGTATGCCGACAGCGTAATGCCCGTCTCCGCCGACGGTTTTAAGTTCAGCCATCGAAAAGAATTTCCACACGCCGAAGACTTCGAGCGCAGCTTCGCGTTTCTCGAAAGCACTCCCTGCGATATCCTGATCACCCCGCATCCGGAAGCTTCCAATCTCTGGGATCGCCTTGCCAATCACGCGCTGGTCGACCCGAGTGCCTGCCACTCGCTCGCCCTAACATTGCGCGAACGCCTCAAGCAACGTCTCGCATCCGAATAGCTAGTCTCCGCGTTTATCCGCGTCCATCTGCGGCTGAATCAATCACGTTCGGCATGCTGGTACCATGTGTCAATGCCAAACCCGCGCCGCGGCGTATTCCTGATCGCCTGTTCGCTCGTCGCCAGCGCCGCCCAGCCAACGGTAGATTGGGAAAAAGCCAAACCGGAGATCTTGCGCCACTACCAATCCGTCGTCCGGCTCAACACCAGCAATCCACCTGGCAACGAGACCCTCGTCGTCAATTACCTGAAACAAGTCCTCGAAAGCGAAGGAATCGCCACGCAAATCTTCGCGCTCGAACCGAACCGAGCCAACCTGGTCGCGCGCTTGAAAGGCAGTGGACGGAAGAAACCCGTCCTGATCCTCGGCCATACCGACACCGTTGGAGTGCAGCCGGACAAATGGCCGGTCGATCCATTCGGCGCTTTGCTCAAAGATGGCTACATCTGGGGACGCGGCACCACCGACAACAAAGATTGCGTCACCGCTGGCTTAATGCTGATGCTCGAACTCAAGCGTCTCAATGTCCCGCTCGATCGCGATGTGATTTTTCTCGCGGAAGCGAGCGAAGAGAGCGCCAGCGGACCGGTGCGCGTCGGCATCGATTATATGGTCCAGCAGCATTGGCCTGAGATCGAAGCCGAGTTCGCGCTCGCCGAAGGTGGTTTCGTGCACTCGGAAAACGGCCGGATCCGCTTCGTCGAAATTGCCGCGACGGAGAAGGTGGCACGGCGCGCCAAGCTGGTGGCCACCGGCACTTCAGGCCACGGATCGCGCCCCCGGCGTGATAACGCCATCGTGCATCTCTCAACGGCCGTCAGTAAAGTCGGCGCCTGGGAACCGCCGATGCGCCTTAACGACATCACGCGCACTTTTTTCGAACGCCTCGCCACCATTAGTTCTCCGGAAGAAGCCGCGCGTTATAACGGCTTGGTGGATCCTCAAAAGTCCCCTTCCATCCAAAATTATTTCGCCGAACACGATCTCGCGAAATATTCGGTGTTGCGCACATCCATCTCGCCGACCATCCTCAATGGCGGATTTCGCGAGAACGTGATTCCGTCGCAAGCCGAAGCCACGCTCGACATCCGCGCATTGCCGGACGAGGACATGACCAAATTCTTTGCCGAGATGGATCGCATCATCGGCGACCCGTCCGTCAAAATCGTTCCCAGCACGCAAGGACGTCCCAGCGCCGCGCCAAGCCGATTGGACACTGAAATGTTTCACGCACTGGAGGCCGCGCAACGCCAGCTCTACCCCGGCGCAATTACCATTCCCGGGATGCTGACCGGCGCGACAGACTTGGCGCAGCTCCGCGCCAAAGGCGTGCAATGCTACGGCATCGGTCCACGTTTCGACGAAGCCGAATTCGCCGAACACGGCTGGCACAGCGACGTCGAACGCCTGAGCGAAGACTCGCTCTATGGGCTGGTGCAATTTCTCTGGTACGCCGTCCTCGATGTCGCCACGTAGCGCACGCACTCGTGCGTGCCGCGTTCACACTCGTGTGAACGCCTTAGCCTCAATTTCCAACCGGACGCTCAATCCGCTCCACCGTATACACCGGCAAGGTTTCTTCCTGCCGCCGAAGTTCGAGGCCAAGTTTTCTTAACACGGCGAAAATTGTCGGAAGCCCTGCAAAGGCGTTGGGATTCGGTGTCGCGTTCGGTGGCGGCGGAGGCAGCGTCATCGGAATCCAACCCTCCGTCTTCACAGTGAACAACCCACGGAGCGCCGTGCGATTCACAACCGGAAAATCCGTCCAGTTCTCAATGTAACGAACAAGGTCGTCCATATCGATCGCGTTTGCAATCAGAGGATGGCCGCGGCCGCCCGCAAAGTGATGGCAACCTTCCGGGCCTGTATCGAAGGTACAGTCCTTTTCAGTGATCGCGGACTCCTGGAGCTTTGGCCCTCCGCCGGCCACCGCTAGGCTATACACCGGCATCGTTTTATTCTGAACCCGCAGCGCGAGTCTGAAACTTTCGGCAAGCACTTCGCGAAACATTTGACGAACCTCCCTTCGCCCCAGCGATTTCGCTTCGATATCAAATCTCTCGCGTACAGCCCAGTCCGGAAGCCCCATCAGCCGCTGCGAAGGGTTCGCCGGCACATCGTAGGCGTAACTCAGCAGGCCGATCACCGGCACTCCGTTCGCGATCAAGTCGCCGTTCGGTAGAACTCGCACGCGCTCTTCGGGCGCACCGGCCGAGCGGGCAGGGTTCACGCGGATCTTCGCGAAAGTTCGCGATTGCGCGCCGATCGGAAAAACGACCAGCAGGTAAACTATCGTATTTCCGAAGACGGACACAGCCTATTCTCCTTAGCCGAATTTGACGGTGGCCACGCGAACTTTGTTCCGGCCCAACGTCCCTTCACGTTGGCGATCAAAATGCTTTTTGACCGTGCATGAGGACCATACTCCGCTCCCGATTGCAGGCCGCCAGTGCGGAAGTGGTGCGCCTTCTGCTCACCCACGGACACGACGTTTTAGGGTCAAGTATTTCCATGTGCGACACGTGTGACCTCACTTGCCCGGGCATTTTCGATTGTCCAAAGCGGAGGGGGAATTCACCCAAAACTGGACTGGGACGCCCAGCGGAGGAGTACTATCCCATTTGGCGCCGAACGTTGCCGCCAATTATCTGAGCCGCCGCACTCTCTACCGGGGAACGGTTCCGCGCACCGCCCACACCCTCGCCGAAAGCGTGAATGGCGCCTTCTCCGAGGCTGGCGAAATCTGTTTCTTGACCTCCGCGCGCAAAGCATCCACATGAAGATGGTCAAGACTCTTCACATACGCGCCGGCCGGGCCTTGTCCTAACAAAAACGGATCCCAATAATCCGCGAAGCTCTCAAAATGCATCGGGATCTCAATCGGTTTTTCCTCGATGTCCTTCAAACCACCTTGCCGCCAAAGCTCGCTCAGTTCTCCCGCTCGACACAGTCGCATGTGCCGTTCGTCCAGCTTGTCCGCTTTCGGATCGAGATGCACCACGCTATCCCAAAACGTTCGCAGCATCTTCATTCCTTCGCCATAATCCCAAACAGCAGCCGCGATTCGTCCCTCTGCTTTCGTCACACGGCGAAGCTCTTTCAGCGCCTTGAGCGGATCGGGGATGAAGTTGAAGACCAGCAAGGAGAGACTGCCGTCGAAGCTGCCATCCCCGAAACGCAACTCCTGCGCATCACCAACCTCAAACCGAACCCGATCTCGAGATGGATTCTTACTCGCTGCGTAGTCTACGTATTCCTTGGATGGATCGATTCCACCCACCTGCACCCGCGGCTTCCGTTCCGCCAAAGTGAAAGCCAACGCTCCGGTACCCGAGCCAACGTCGAGGAACTCGCCGCTATCCGCCACATTGGCGAAGTCCAAAAACGGCCGAGCTAGCAACCGGCTCCAGCGACCCATGAAGCGTTCATATTTGTTCGCGTCTCCAAACATTGCAGGCCTTCCCTTCTGGGCATAAAGAACGGCGATCGCTCCGCTACAGAAAAACGCCCTTCGCGACAACATGGTCTCAATTTTAAGCAAGTCACCTTCGCAACATCAAAATTTTCCAAGTGGTCCGAACCGTTTACGTCCCATGCACTGTGCGAGATCACCCCGTTCACTTAACCTATTCATGAAATCTTATGAATTCAACCCCCGATGCCAGTTCGACTATGACGCATCGCAAAAAAACATGCGTCAGGAAGCCCAGAACAATCCCGCAACCCCATGTTTTTTCAATGGCATCCAGAGACCCCTCCCCGTAACACAGAAAACTCAAGATGCGTCGTAAAGGTGGCAATCCCCAAACCCCAATCCCTAAGCCCCAATCCCCGATAATAAAGCGATGCCCTCGCGCCGCTCTCCCACCATCGGACTGCTCGCCGGGCTCGCCGTCACTCTCTCCGCTGTCGCTGTCTACTCCACCTACACCATCGCCCAGCTCCACAGCCTCCGCCGCCTGCAAACCGAAACCATCGATCGCAATCGCACGGATTCCCTCCTCCTGCTCCGCATCCAGAACAATCTCAACTCACTCGCCCTTGTCATGCGCGATATGCTGGAGCAGACCGAGCCATATCCGCTCACTGCCTGGAAGCCGCAATTCAAACGCATCCGGGGAGATTTGGATGACGCGCTCGCGCGCGAAGAAGCGCTCTCCCCCGCGACATCGGGCCAGCGGCGTTATCTTGCGCTCTCCGTGAATCAGTTTTGGGACGCGCTGGATCGCATCTTCGCACTCGCCGCTTCCGGCCAAGAAGCGGAAGCGCGCACGCAGATTCGTCTCTCGTTGCAAGCCCGCCAGGAAGGCTTGATCACCGCCGTGGCGCGCCTGTTAGTCGAAAATAATGCCAACGAACAGCAGGCCGCCGCGCAGGCGCAACAGATCCACGCGCGCGTCGAACAGAATGCCTATCTCTTCCTCGCTGCGATGCTCATTCTGATCGTCGCCACCAGTTTGTACCTCGTCCAATACAACCGCAAAATGTTCGATCAGGTGGCCGCCCTCTCGGAGCGCCGCAGCGAGTTGGCCCAGCAACTGATTTCGATTCAGGAAAACACCTTCCGCTACATCGCCAGAGAGCTGCACGACGAATTCGGCCAGATCCTCACCGCTATCGGCGCCATGCTGCAGCGCGCCGGACGCCGCATTCCCGCCATCGATCCCGCGCTGCGCAGCGATTTCGAAGAGGTTCGCGATATCGTGCAAGCCACGCTCGACAAAGTCCGCGCGCTCTCGCAGGCGCTGCATCCGGTGGTGCTCGATGACGCGGGATTCGAAGGCGCACTCAGCGTTTACCTTCCGGGATTTGAAAAGCAGCACGGAATCGCAATACGATACGAGAAGAGCGGTCCCAGCCGAAACGTCCACCGCGATGTGGCGATTCATCTTTACCGCGTTTTGCAGGAGGCTCTCAACAATGTCGCCCGCCACTCAAAATCGAAGCAGGCTGACGTGCGGCTGCGCTATCAGCCCGAAACCGTGGTGCTTGAAGTGGAAGACCAGGGCGTCGGATTTCCGGCGGTGCGCGAGAGCCAAGGAATGGGCTTGATTTCCATGCGGGAGCGCGCCGAGCTGGTCAACGGTCACATCGAGTTTCTGCCGCGCACCGGCGGCGGCGCTTTGGTCCGGCTGACTGTGCCGCTTACTATAGAAGAGACGCATGCCGCCTCCTAGCATCACGGTTTTATTGGTGGACGATCACAGCCTGGTTCGCCGGGGCTTTCGCCGCATGTTGGAAGACGATCCCGAGATCGCCATCGTGGGTGAAGCCAGCGACGGAAATGAAGCCGTGGAAAAGGCTATCGAATTACGGCCGCAAGTTGTGGTCATGGATTTCGCACTGCCCAGCATGAATGGCGCGGTGGCCGCACGCATGATTCTCAAAGAAGCGCCCGATACAAAAATCCTGATGCTCAGCATGCATTCCGAGCCGAGCTACGTGCGCACCTGCCTGGACGCCGGGGCGCGCGGCTATCTTTTAAAAAACGCCGTGGATCTCGAGCTCATCGGCGCAGTTAAACAAATCGCCGCGGGCGAACAGGTTCTGGATGGACGGCTGGGCCGCCTGGCCAGCGAATCCGCGAAACCTTCGCTCACAACGCGCGAGCTCGAAGTTCTGCAGTTGATCGTGCACGGAAAATCGAACAAAGAGATCGCCGCCGTTCTCGGACTCAGCGCCAACACCGTCTCCGTGCACCGCGCCAATATCATGCAGTCGCTGGATATTCACAACACCGCCGAGTTGGTGGTGTACGCCATTCGCCACGGCCTGGCGAGCATCGCGTGAAACGCCGGCATTTTCTGATGGGAAGCCTGGCGCTTCCCGCTTTTGCGGCGCCGGATCTCGGGTTTCGGCTGAACAATGTAACGTCCGCGGCCGGCATCAACTTCCAGCACAACACCGGAGCGTTCGGCGCGAAATATCTTCCGGAAACCTTGGGTTCCGGCTGCGCCTTTCTCGATTACGATGCCGACGGTTGGCTGGATATTCTGTTGATCAACGGCATGGATTGGCCCGGCCACAAGCGCCGCTCCACCACGCTGCAACTCTATCGCAACAACCGCAATGGAACCTTCTCCGATGTCACGCGTCAAGCCGGGCTCGCGGTGGAACTCTACGGCATGGGCGTGGCGGTCGCCGATTACAACAACGACGGGTTCCCGGACATCTTGGTCACCGCCGTCGGGCAAAATCGGTTGTTTCAAAATACCGGCAAGGGCCATTTCCTCGACGTCACGGAAAAAGCCGGGCTTGGCGGACGTAGCGCCTTGAGCACGTCCGCGCTTTGGTTCGATTTCGATCGCGACGGGCTGCTCGATCTGTTTGTCTGCAACTACGTCAAGTGGTCGCCCGAGCATGACGTGTTCTGCACCGTGGATGGAACCCACAAATCGTATTGCACGCCGGAAGCCTATCGGGGTTCCACTTGCTGGCTCTTTCGCAATAAAGGCGACGGCACGTTCGAAGATGTCACGGCGAAAAGCGGAATCTTCGATACCACTTCAAAATCGCTGGGGGTCGCGATGCTCGATACCGATCGCGACGGCTGGACGGATCTTCTGGTAGCCAACGATACGCAAGCCAACAAGCTATATCGCAATCAGCGCGATGGCACGTTCGACGATATCGCCGTGCACGCGGGAGTCGCATTCAGCGAAGACGGCCGTCCGCGCGCCGGTATGGGCATCGATGTTGCGGATTTCGATAATTCCGGCGTGCCGGGAATCGCGATCACGAATTTCGACAACGAAATGATCGCGCTCTATCGCGCGAATTCCAATGGAACTTACACCGATGCCGCCTTCAAAACCGGGATCGGACAGATCTCTCGCAACAGCTTGGGATTTGGTTGCGCTTTTCTGGATATCGATTTGGACGGGCGTCTCGACTTACTGGCGGTCAATGGGCACATCGACGAGACGGTTCGGAATATCAAAAGCAACATCGGCTATGCGCAGCCGCCGCATCTTTTTTGGAACGACGGCCGCGGCGGATTCCGCGATATCGCGAAAGATGCCGGCCAGGATTTTGCTGCGCCCAAAGTGGGCCGCGGCGCAGCCTATGGCGACTTCGACCGCGACGGCGACCTCGACCTTCTGATTACCACCAACAATGGCCCGGCTGCTCTTTACCGCAACGATCTTTCAAACGGGAATCGCTCCTTTCGACTCCGCTTGACCGGCACAAAATCGAACCGGGACGCTATCGGGGCGGTCGTCCATTTAACCACTCCGGACGGCACCCAAACCCGAATGGTACGAACCGGATCCAGCTATCTTTCGCAGTCCGAACTTGCGCTGACTTTCGGCTTGGCGAAGCGCGACAAAGCCGACCGCCTGGCCATTGGATGGCCCAGCGGCGAAAAACAAGAATTCAAGAATCTTGCTGCCGGCTCCTACGAATGCACGGAAGCGAAAAACATCGCTCGTTCACTCGGCCCGTAGCGCACGAACCGGATCCACGCGCGAGGCCCTCCAGGCAGGAATCCAAGCCGCAATCATGGATACGCAACCAAGCATCGCCATAACCGCGCCATACGTGACCGGATCCAGGCGCGAAATGCCGAACAGCAAAGTAATCAAGGCACGGCTGGCCGCGACCGCGCCTGCGAGGCCGATCACGACTCCGAAAGCGGTGAGCGTCATCGCCTGGCGCATCACAAGCCCGAGAATATTCGAGCGCGAGGCTCCCAAGGCGGCACGAACACCGATCTCGCGCGTCCGCTCGGCCACGCTACCCGATAGCACGCCGTAGATCCCAGCGGCGGCGAGGGCAACAGCAACGAACGCAAATGTTTCGAACACGATCAGTGCAAAATGTCGCTGGGCCTCCGAAGCGTCCACCAAAGCGTTCATCGTGGCGACGTGAGTGATGGGTTGGTCTTTGTCGACGGCCCAAATCGCCTTTTTGATCGCGGGAGCTAACGTCGCGGCATCGCCGTTCACTCGAACCACCAGCGACATCGGATTATCGGCGAACCATCCTTGCGCCGAGGTCATGTAAAACGCGTCGTCGATCCCCGCAGCGAGCGAAGTTTGCCTCACGTCGCCGACAACCCCGACGATAGTTCCCCAAGGTCCCTCATCGGAACCCGCGTGAATCCGCCGGCCAACGGCATCGCCGTTTGGAAATTTTCGCTTGGCCAAAGATTCGTTGATGAGCACGGCGATCGGAGCGCCGGCGGCATCATGAGAATCCAGCAGCCGGCCGCGCTTCAGCGGGATATTCATGGTTTCCAAATATCCGGGACTCACGGCGTAGCGCAGCGCGCTGTCGTTCCTCTTCGGGTCATTCGATTCGAAGCGAATTCCATAAACGCCGAGTTGCTCGCCGCTCAGCGGCAGTTGGCTGGTCAACGCGGCCGCCGAAACACCGGGAACTTGACGGACAGCTTCCAGCGCTTGCGCAAAGAATTGGCGGTTCGCGCGGTCGTCCTCCAGACGGCGACTGGCGGTTTGTATTTGCATGGTGAGCAGGTGCGAAGGATTGAAACCGGGTAGAACAGCGAATACGCGTTGCATACTTCGCAGCAAAAGTCCGGCGCCGACAAGCAGCACCAGCGCGAGGGCAACTTCGGTAACCACGAGTGCGCGACGCATCTTCTGGTGACCACCGATCGTTCTTTTCACCTGCAGGTCTTCGCGATAGGCGCGCAGGGCTGGAATCAGACCAATTCCTAATCCGATGAAAGCAGTCACCAGGAATGCGAACCCGAACACGGTACGATCGACCGTGATCGCGATCGCGCGCGGGAGCCCTGCCGGGCTGAGCGCCACGATGCCAGCAACCCCGAAATTGGCTACCAGGATTCCCAGCCCGCCGCCGATCGCCGCGAGCAGTAAACTCTCGGTCAACATTTGCCGAATGATACGCATTCTTCCGGCGCCGAGCGCAATGCGCATGGCGAATTCCGAGCGGCGCTGCGCGCCTTGCGCAAGCAGCAGGTTCATCACATTGACACAGGCGATCGCAAGTAGCAGCAGAACGGCGCCGAGCACTGCAAGCAGGGCCGGACGGACGCCGCGCGTCACATCGTCCTGCAACGATCTCAGAATGAATCCGTTACTTAGGGCCGCCCACGGAGCCCGCGTGAATTCACGCACCGGCGTGTGCGCGATTGTGTCGATTTCTCGTTGCGCTTGATCCCGTGCCACACCCGCACGCAGCCGCCCGATCATCCGCAAATGGTGGCCCCATTCCCGGCCATCCAGCGGTAACGTTGTGTCGTACTGCAAAGGCGTCCAAAGTTCAGCCGATGTAGACAAAACATTTTCGAACGTCTGTGGCATGACTCCGGAGACGTTGAATAAGGTGTCGTCCAGAGTTATTTGGCGGCCCACTATTGTTGGGTCTCCGTTGAAGCGCCGCTGCCAGAGACGATAGCTGAGAATCGCCACACGCGGCCCGTTCACGCGGTCATCGGACGAATCGAAATCATGGCCGAGCATGGGCGAGACGCCCAGCACACGGAAGTAATCGGCGCTGACCCGCTGGCCGTCTAAACGTTCCGGAACATCGGAACCGGTCATAGCCGGCTGCCAGGCCCGGAAGGTTGCCAACGCTTCAAACGATCGATTTCGGGCGGAGAGTTCCCGAAAGGTTCCAAATGTTGTGAACAAGGGCGCGCCTTCGGCGCCGAAGTCCCAGAGCGTCATGACGCGGCTCGCGTGCGGATAAGGCAGCGGTTCGAACAAAATCGGATTCACGGCGCTGAACATCGCGGTGCTGGCGCCGATTCCGAGAGCCAGCGTTAGTACGGCGACGGCAGTGAATCCGGGCCGATGGCGCAAGGAGCGCAGAGCGTAGCGGAAATCCTGCCAGAGATCTTCGATCCAGCGCGTGCCGCGCGCGTCTCGGCATTCCTCCTTCATTTGTTCGGGACGGCCGACGGCGATTCGCGCTTCCCGGTACGCGGCGTCGCTAGCATAACCGCGTGCGATCAGATCTTTCGCGTATTGGTCCAAGTGAAAATGCAATTCTTTTTGGAGCTGCTCTTCCAATTTTCGGCGGTGCGTGAGGCGATAGAACCAATTCATTCGGCGCCTCCCTCGGACATTTCAAGAATGAGGCCCACCGCTTGGGTCAGGCGGGCCCAGCTCTTGGCTTCGGTTTCGAGCTGTGCGCGGCCCTTGCGGGTAAGGCTGTAAAATTTCGCTTCGCGGCCGGTTTCGGTTTCGTTCCAATCGGCGGCGAGCAATCCGCGATTTTCCAGCCGATGCAGCGCGGGATAGAGCGAGCCCTGC
>DATGIH010000145.1:0-2153 GCA_035295865.1 Bryobacteraceae bacterium | reverse complement strand
TACGTGATGTAACCAGGCACCTGCGACTGCGCCAGAAACACGGTAGGCCGGGGTGCGGTTGTAAGCCCATTGTGACGAATATCGCCGACCACCCCGATAATTTGCGTTGGCTTTGGATTCGCCCAATCGCCAATGATTTGCTCTCCTACCGGGTCTCTTCCCGGCGAGTACTTCTTCACGAACGCTTGGTTGACCACTGCCACGCGTGAGCTGTTTAAGCTGTCCTGCCGCGTGAAGGCCCGGCCTTCAATCACCGGAATCCCAAGCGCTGCGAAGTAGCCGCGACTCACAGTGGATACGTCGGATTCCATATCTGCCGGAACCTTAGGAAGCGGCCGCGCCAGAAAATGAAATGGGCCGTTGTTCGTAAAACCAGCCAGAGGCAGAAACTGGATTGTGCCCACTTCGTGCACTTCGGGCAGCGATTCGGTGCGATCCAGAATCCCTTCCACCACATTCGACCGGTGCGCCGGATCGCCCAACACCAGCATCCGCATGGTCACGACCTGCTCGGTCCGGAATCCCAACTTCACCGCCGCGAGATGCGCGAACGTGCGCAGAAGCAAGCCGGCGCCGATCAGCAGCACCATAGCCAGCGCCACTTCCGCCACCACAAATGCGGATCGAAGCCGATTGCCCCCGCGCGATTCGCCGCTCCGGTCGTTCAAGCCGATATTCAGATCGAAGCCGGAGCTTTGCCAAGCCGGGATCAACCCGAAGGAAATCGCAGCCGCGAGCGAAATCCCGGCGGTGAAACTCAACACTCGAACATCGATGCCAACATCCGCCATCTGCCCGAACGCGACTGCCTCCTTCGCCAGAAAAACCAGCGCCCGGCTAGCGGCCAATCCGAACAGCGTCCCCAACAGGCAGCCCAGCCCGGCCAGCGTCAGGCTCTCTATCAACAGTTGCTGGATGATCCTCAAGCGGCTCGCGCCCAACGAAGCTCGCAGCGCGAGTTCGCGCCGCCTTGCAACGCCGCGTGCGAGCAACAATCCGCCCACATTCGCGCAGGCAATCAACAACACTGCGGCAACCACACCCAACAAAACCAGCAACACCAGCCGATGATCCCGCACCAGATAATCGCGCAAGCCGGACACCACCACGCCCCAGTCTTTTTCGTTCGGATAGCGGGCGCCCGCGGCAGCCGCCAAGACAGTCAACTCCGCCTGCGCCTCTTCCACTGTTACGCCGGAGCGCAATCGCCCGTAACACTCGAACGCGCGCGACCCCACCGCTTCCGGCTTGTTCGGATCCAGAGGAATCGGCAGATATAAATCCACTTCGGATGTTCCGGCGCGAAATCCCGCCGGCAGAACACCGACGATCGTGCCTAAATCACCACCCAGCGCAATGGATTTACCCAAAGCTGCGAGATCCGCCCCGAATCGCTTCTGGCAATATTCGTGGCTCAAGATCACCTCGCCCGGTTGCCCCGAAAAAGCCCGTCCGATCGCCGGCGCCACACCAAAAACGCCAAACAGGCCAGGGGTGGTCCATAATCCCCGAACCTGCTCCGGCAGCGCGTCACTTCCTCGGGTATTCACTGGGATCCGCTGTGCGATCGCGAGCGATTCGAAAGAGCGCGCCCGCGCCTTCCACTCAAGAAAGCTGCGCGGATCCACGGGCGTCGTGCCCCCGCCATGCAACGGACGCTGCTCCACCGCCACAATGCGCCCTGCTTCCGGATACGGCAGCGGCTTCAGCAGCGCCGCATTGACAAACGTGAAGATTGCCGTGTTCGCGCCGATTCCAAGCGCGAGCGACACGACCGCGGTCATCGTAAACGCCCGATTCCGAACGGCGGCGCGGAGGCTATACGCGAAGTCCTGGCGAATGCTCATACCGGATCTATACTCCAGATCGCTCTCGAAGTTACGCAGCTAACCAATCGTTTTTTGTAACGTTCTACGGGTGAAGCAGTACTGCACGCTATGAGCACTCTCGGGCAAGACGTCCGCTATGCCATCCGAACTTTTAAGAAATCACCGTTCTTCTTCGCTGTCGCGGTACTTTCGCTGGCGCTAGGCATCGGCGCGAATACTGCGATCTTCACGTTGGTCGACCAGCTCCTGCTCCGCCTGCTCCCGGTCAAGGATCCTGAACAGCTCGTCATGCTCTGGGGACGCGGGCCCCATTACGGCAGCAAC